>NZ_JBDOIO010000001.1 GCF_039831995.1 Paenibacillus pabuli | reverse complement strand
TCCAACATATCGTAGTTCCTAATTTTTAATGAAACCCCCAGTGCTGGTGTTGGAGATACTGTGATTAACTTATACAAAATTATCGACCTCTTTCATTTTTACATTACAATTTATTCCGCATTCTTTCACTTACTACCTAATTTAAACGATTTATTTGGGACATCAAAAAAGGCACCAGGTTAGGTGCCCTTATTTAAGCATCTAACGGTTGTTCGAATGCCTGATTATTATTGTAAGATTCAGCGCCTATTAATGACGCCGGATCTTTTCTATTTGTGCAGTTACCTTTTTACAATGGTGACACCATAAATGTTTTACATGCCCGTCTTTCTTGCACGATTTACCTTTATGATGCCTTCGACGAGGTAAAGGGATAGTCAAGTTTCCGCACTCGCCACAGGTGAAATCCGATGTGTTAATGAGATTACCCGATTTACTACTCAGGATCGCCATCAGGAACATCCTCCTAAAGTGTTATAGTGTGTTTGTAATTATTCACTTGACGATGACTTCTCCAAGTTGATAAGCTTACAAGCTTCAATATTCGCCATAACATTGAATACAGCTGTTCTTACAGCATCAGTTGTCTCAAAGGTATATTTACTAAAGTGTTCGGCGAAAGGATCCATATAATTAATTGCATAATCAACCTGTTCCTCAGTTCCATAAGCAATTTCAGTCAAATTGCTACTCGAGTGAAATACTACGATTGCAAACAATATAAATCCTCCCCGTACATCAAATTAAATGTTACATACTCCGTTAGGACAGTCGCTCATATATGGCTGATCTTCCTTAGCAACAACAGGGATATGAATCCCATCGATAAACAGTTTACCGTCACGTACTTCAGCTTTCTGACCCTTTGCCGTTAAATCCTTAGCGATTTCGTTAATTGACATATCAGTTACCTCTTTCGTAAATTAGTGTAAAATTCTTCGAACAGTTTTCGGTTTAGGCAAGTTGGAACTTCGATTAATCAGATCCACTTTTCGAATATCAAGAGTTGTTTCATGAACAATAGGTTTACACCCGTCATACTCAATGATAATTTTTAGTTTCGTCACTGTTCGCACCCTCCAAGTATTTCTTCATAAAGGCATCAGGCCCAATTTCCTGTACCTCTTCACACATCACAGAAAGTGCTTCGTTCCTGATATGAAGTGAATATAATTCCCTTACATCAGGATAGTGTGCGAGCAGCGACGATGTACTCATTTGCCGGAGCGCTTCCATTAATTCATTCTTATTAGATACATTACATTCCTCAATTACAGCAAGCATATAATCAAGAATCTCACCATGTTCGAGTACTTCGATAACTGGTACGTCTAGAGTGTATGCATTAGTACGACTATTTTCCATTGTGAATTTCCCACCAGACCTTAAGTTTTTAGTCTTAAGTTCAGTCCACTAAGTTATGTGAGTTCCACTTCTTGCTCAGAGATGTTATTTATTTATAAAGTATTCAGCAAAAACTGGCTTCGTCTGAAAGTTCATGTGTTAAGACTGAACATAATTTTTAATGTTATGCTGCGACCATTTCAAGTAAATTTACATATTTCCCAATATCGAAAAAGTTTTCGCAAATATCAGGGTTCAGATAGTTAGTGTAAAGTTCAGCTTCGTTTCTATCCGCGAAATAAAATTCTTCGTCGTAAATGATGTTATTAGTGAGAGTAAAAGCAAATGCTAACCCTGCACCAATTAAAATATAATCAGTCCCTTTACCGGAACTAAACCTTAAATCACGAATACTATTGATCAAGTTCCAACTATTATCGGAATAGATATGAAACTGCGTGTATATAATAAATACATTTTGATCTATTCGAATAGCGTTGTCCATCAGCTGAACGTCATGTCCTTTATCCTGTAGAAAAAGGACAAGATCGTTTGCGTTTATCATTTAAATAATTACCCCATTTTCAGACGGCGTACAGAAGTTTGTCGTTCTTGAATACGAGAGAGGTTCATTGGTCGATCCCCAGCTTTCTCCTTAATCGCCATCAATAATTTTTTTGCACGATTAGCTTTACCTTCAATTACCTTAGAACGAAGCTTGCTCAAGTCCATCCGTGCCAACAACTCGTCCACTTCGTCAAGCAGTTCCGCATAAGCTGGATTATTTACGCCTTCTTCTAACCAAGTGAAAATCTGCTTATTTTGATTCATCAGTGTGATATTATGGTTAGGATATCGATTAGCAATTTCAAGGTATGCCTGAAGCCCCACGATTAATGCCTTGAAAGAGTGATGGAAATTGTTCTCACCTTGAACCT
Organism: Paenibacillus pabuli; assembly: GCF_039831995.1. Classification (NCBI taxonomy): domain Bacteria; kingdom Bacillati; phylum Bacillota; class Bacilli; order Caryophanales; family Paenibacillaceae; genus Paenibacillus; species Paenibacillus pabuli. The sequence goes on along the minus strand of NZ_JBDOIO010000001.1, from coordinate 318,228 downwards.
TATCGAAAGATACAAATTTCTTGTGCAAGTCTACAGCTGAACCCTCACGTTGATATATAGCAGCCCCACAAGTAATTCCGTTCACCTCGCGGCAGTCAAAGTAGATATATAGATTGTTGTTTGTCATTTTTTCCGTTCTCCCCTCGTTACGGTCGTTTTTAGGAAATGCATAGATGTTTGTCATGTTATTAACCTCCAGAGGGATAGATTATGTTTTATACATAATTCATCGATCCTTTCACGGTTTCAGATATTTGGTCTTGAAGTTTTGTGGTATCAGAAGTAGTTGATATATTAGAAAAGATATAGACGAGATAAAGTACTTGTTTTTAGCTTTTCAAGCCCTTAGCCGTTTTCCCTTTCCTACATTTACCTAATTATCAGGCAATATTAACGCCTTAATGGAGAGTAAAATCAAACGACAACTTTCAAATACCTCAGCATTACTACTACCTATAAGAAATTTTAAGGGTTTGTCTCATTTTTCAACCTTTTTCCCTCGTTTTTTCCACTTTCTCGCATACATTTTCTAACATTTTCTTACATATAAAAAACCACCGCATAAGCGATGGCCGGAATTATGTCATATAAATAGCAATCTGTGAAGCTACCTTATAACAAACAATAATCGCCACAATTGCCCTCAACCGTAAAATAATCCTTAAGATATAAGGTGTCATGAAAGGGTACATATAATGTCGATCAAAAGTTTTAATTCGTAGAAATCTCTTATCTCTGTTTACTACAAAATCCTTGTTCCAAAGTAGACCATAGGCGAATAAAAATGAAAGCAGTAAAAATATCCAAGCGAATATATTTCCACTATGGGCGACTTCTAACATCGAGTACCTCCAAAGGTGTATCATAAAGAAGTATGAACCGTTCAGGAGAATATACATTATATCCCTGGCTTATCAATAGCTTGCCAATACCCATAATACCATCGAAAGATTCGTCCTGGATAGCATAAGCTTTGTCCATACGGTTAATCAGTAATAGAGGAAGACCGCCTTCGATATGATGTATCGATAAATACCCAATATCGTCAGATTCTACATAGACGCTTAAATTATGTAGCTTGAAAGATTCAGTCGCACTGAGTATTGTTTGTAATAACTTTTCCATGTAGATTCCCCTTTACAGTAGGTTCTAGTTGATGTGGTTTATACCTTATTCTCGATTTGCGATACAATTCTTAGTTGATAACCACTTCTTCGGTAAAGAGCTGCGCAGTACGCACAATAGTAATTCCTACCGTGAACGAGTCTACCTAAAATTGTTTCTTCAGATAGTTCATATTGATCGACTTCGCCGAGTGTCGGGTATTCGTGGTTTCTCGAAGTATTAGTATCCTTATCACAGTTTCCTTGGCATACATGTTCCATCAAATAACCTCTTTTCTTTACATATAGAAACTTTAAATGAGAAGTGAAAGATATATCTAAAATAAAAGGGTACCCATTAAGAGTACCCCAGTAGTTTATTTATCTAACCATGTGTCAAGGATCTTCGTATCTACCCGCAACTGCGTCCAACCTTCAACATCGAAAAGTACAGCATTGCGAAGTTTTTCCACAAGTTCGTCAGTGACAAGTTCCTCTTTAACTCGGATTACAACCTCATCATGCAGTGTGATGTATGTCCGAATATCGCCGCCGATCTCTTTGTAAATTTCCTCTAATCCTTCGAGTGCGAAGAAAAGAATATCTACACCGGTAGCCTGGAAAGGACGATTGAATGCCGATCTCTCCCAGGTACTGTAATTCATGCCACGGTAATGTGCAACTTCCCAAGGAGTGTTAAAATAGGTTCTCATTGTCCTGTCGCCATCGAAACATTCCTGAACTTTCTCTCTGAATGCAACAAATTCAGGTAATTTTGTAAATACGCTATAAAAATCCTTAACTGTTTGTCTCAAATGGTCCGGAATACCGTTGAGTGCTGTAGGTAGAGTACAAAGATAACCAATGGCGATTACAGAAGTTTTAAAAGGTTTTCTATCTGCATCACTGATTGTAATTCCACAATATTCCTCAGCAAGTGCGCGGTAGTAATCTTCTCCTGCTTCCATACGTTTCAATACAGATTCAAGTCCTAACATATTAGCGATAATCCAGGGTTCTTGGTTTTTATAGTCGAAAGAAATCAACTTATACCCTTCTCCGGCAACCACCATACGCTTACGTTCGCCAAGATTAGACAGATTAGGTTTAGTGAAATGAATTCGCCCAGAATCAGCTTGTGAGTATTCAGGATATACGATACTAATCCCGTCAGCTTCAGTAGGCTGTCCGTGTTTACGTACGCTCTCCATTGCACTGAGACTGTATCTGTCAGCCATGATATTGATAAATAGCTGGGTAATCTCTTTCATTTGGTCATCGAGTTCAATGATCTTTTCCAAACATTCAGTAGGGAAGTTAGTCCCAGCCTTGCCAGGGTTTCCATATTTAGCGTATCCCCAGTGCGTGTAAAAGTCTGACAATTGCTTTGGAGACTTAACGTTGATGAAATCCCAATCGAACTTTTCATTAAGAATTTGCTCAGCCAATGCGTTGGAACTCTCAATCTTACCCTCAAGTTCTAACATTAATTCGACCGTAGTCTTATCATCAATCAGAACACCTTCGGAACAAATTTTGTCAATCACATCTTGAATTACATTCATATCATACCGTGATTCTGGCGTCAATTTCCGCAAATTAAAAACCTCCAGGGAGTATATAGAATTTTTTGTATACAGGTTTAAATAGGTTTGAACAAGAGGCAATGACATCAACACGCTCACCGCCAGCGATTTGCTTACAGATAGCGACTACTTGCTCGCGTGAACTAAAATTGACGTTCTCAAAAACCATAATAGATTCATTATGTTTTGCTAGTTCCATCATTTGTTCGATATCTTTAGCCTGTATTAACTTAATATGGATTATATCCTCTTGGAATACCAATCCTACATAAATTTTTAGCTGTTCAGCCATAAGATAACTACAACTCCAGATGCGAGAGCAGGTACAGTATCACCGCTAGCGTTGAAATAATTACATAATTCAGAGACTTTTCTTGTAATTGTACTCATGCTCAGTCTTGCACCTGCTTTCCTTTTATTTATCTCCTTACCTTCATATACTATATTGATCTGAACGATAATATGATATAAAATATGTAAATTGATCAGGAAAGACCAGTAAAAAAGTCCTTCTCTGCTGTAAAATCTTTATACTTGAGATCAGTTGTCGTATAGTTACTAAGGATTGTTTTCTCCAGATTTTGAAATAGGGTATCAATCCGCAAATGCTTAGCTATTTTACGGTAAACTCGTTTAGTTGCAATTACCTGACCTTCAGCGTTGCGTTTTTTTATTGTCCATTGCATTACGATACGTACAGCATCGCTACCAATTTCACGTGTACGTGCATTACGAATATCTACAGAGGAGTAGATCAAGAGTGCCACGGCACTGCTTTTGGTTGGTACACTATAAACATGCTCGTACACAGGAACAATTTCTCCAACTCTTTCTGTCACGTCAACTAATTTACAGAAGAGATTATTGTTCTTGTAGATTTCGCGAAGTTTAAATTCGAATTCTTTCTTGCTGTACGATCTATATTTTTTAGTCATTGGACACATCTCCTAGTGGGTCATTTTATTTTCGTGCTTATTATCTATCTGTCAGAGTGACACAAAGTGCGAGATATTACCACCATTTTTGTAACTTTCAATGTAATTGTTTTTATATTTCGTATATGCACTTCTGCAATCCAAACAGTAACCTGTAGGGTTGTAACTGCATTTTACGTGCTTAGCAGTACTAATCAATTCCACCTGACCTCTACGTACATAGTTGGTTATACTGCTACCCAGTATCTTTTTCAACTCAGTGTAGGTTAGTATTTCACCTTTGTAATTATACTTATTAATCGTTTTACTTTTAAGTGAGTCAACCACATCAAATATATCTGAAGTACCTAAACGTATTGATTCATGTGTAAATACGCTTGCTGTTAATCCTATGTGCTTAAGGAAATCAGATATACTTTTAAACCATATACCATTGTATATAACCAGAGGGAGCTTAGTTACAATAATAGGTCTTTCGCCTTTACACTCATCTAAGAATGTTACAACAAGATCAAACGCAACATCCCAAGGGATATTGTCACTTTTTGATATATGGTCTACAATCGACCTAGATATACCATAATATCTCAATAAACTCCATCGGCTAGGAAAAGCGTTACCTTTGTACATAAATTTATTTTTATGGTTATTTAATATTTCCCGAGTTAGTGACTCGTCTAGGGCCCATCCCTCAACTAATCTAGCGTACACGTTACCACTCATATGCCCGTAGTCCGCACATAATGAGGTGAATGATTCGTACTTAACCCCTTTATAAGTTATACCTTTATTTAAGCATTCCATTAAAGCGTCTTCGAGGCTTGTATCTTCCTTTCTAAAATGGAAGGCAAGGGTAGAAGGATCAACAGAATATTTTGTAGCTAAATCGGATAAACTTTTATAACTCGTGCCCCACAATTCGACTTCGCGGGTAAGAGTCTCGGCATCATGTACCGCGGTCTCGATGTTTTCCCGAGTATTAACCATCGCAATTAGCTTATCCTTATCTATACCTTTTTCTCGTGCTAAGGATGATATGCTATCGTACACTTTACCCGCTATTTCAACTTGACGTGCGTTATGTCTCTTTTTGAATGGTTTTGATAACGCTTCCTCAAGAGTCATTCCTTTATTTAATCTTTTCCTAAGAGATGAGTAAACAATACCTTTTTCTTCTGCCAAGGATTCAATTGAACTATATTTACGTCCTTCAAAAGTGACACCTTTTTTAGTTACAGCGTCATTTAATGCCTGATCAAAAGTCCATTTCAATGCCAATCTGCCACGAAAAGTGCTTTCATTAATTTCATGCTTACGACAGAAGTCAGCTATAGATTTATAGTCTTTGCCGTTATATTTGAAACTGTAAGTGCCCGTTTTTTCGTACAAGAGACTCACCTCAATAATAAATCACTACTTTTCTTTCATCATCTATTAATTAATACGATACTTAAGGGATACATAATTAATTTTAAAACTAAAAAAAAGAGTAGACGATGTCTACTCTTTGTCATAACTAAGCGATACTACCGATGGCCAACAGTACTCGTTCAGGCTGGAAGGGTTTAACGATGAAGTCTTTTGCTCCGTGACTGATTGCATCCATAACCAGTGCTTGTTGTCCCATAGCGGAACACATCACAATTTTAGCATTAGGGTACTTTTCACGAATCTCTTTAAGTGCACAAATACCATCTACATTTGGCATAGTAATATCCATAGTTACAATATCAGGCAGAAGTTCTCCATATTTAATTACTGCCTGACCTCCGTCGGAGGCCTCGCCAACTACCTCATGACCACCTTTTACAAGGATGTCCTTAAGCATCATTCGCATAAAAGCTGCATCGTCAGTGATTAGTACTCGAGCCATGTGATAAATTCCCCCTGATGTTCTTCTCATAGTTAGTGATTAATTCTTGCGCAGAGGAGTTAGCATTAGTATAACGAATAAGCCTATTCTGGAGTTCGTTACTCATCCCAGAAACTTCAATTTCAGCGTTAATCTCGAGTAGGATCCGATCGTAGTAACCAGAATATTCCTTAAGTGCTTCAACATAGTGCATAATAGTCCCCCTAAACAATAAAAATCCTTCCCAATACTGGGAAGGATTTAAAAAAGGTTAAGCATTATTTAACTGATAAGTATAAACGTTTTAAACATCCAACACGTAAAAGTGTAGTCATATCGAAAGTATAGTATGTATCGTCCTGGAATAAAGCGGCATTTACCAATTCACGAATAGCAGCTTCACTTGTTTCAATGCGAGGGATATCCTCAGTGATCTGTACCTGATAAAATTGGGCATTTTCCTCTTGCAGTATCTCAGCATTACGGCAACCTTTTTCCATTGTAAGTTCAACCATGCGTCCAACGGTAACAGCAACTTTAATTTTTCCGATGTTATCGTAAAGCTGATAACCGAATACTCTCTCGTCGCCTTCCCATGATATGTATACCAATCGTGCCAAAGCAGTGTAACGACCTTCAGTAATAATCTCGTCTGATGCGACGTCAGAAAACTGCATACGAGATTTACGTAATAAATCAAGCAGTAAGTTTACTTCGTTACCGGTTACAGGTTCACTTGGAGTTTCATCGAAATAATCAGTGATATGTTTCAAAGCTTCTGAAGGCATATTAGAGTCCAAAAGAGAAAATGCGCCATTATAGCGCATAGTAGTTTCAGATTTCATATTTTCAGAGGAGAATAGCTTTTTATCAAGCTGATGCAGTTCGTAAATTAGCGACCCGATGCGAGATACATTTTCCAGCACATCATGTAATGAAGGTCTAATATCATTACGAAGCAATAAAATCACCCTTTCCGTTGATGCTTACGACGATAATTTATATAGGATATTACTGCCCAAACAGACCAGTAACATACTGTTGAGTAAAATATATCAAGGTATATGAGCAACGCACTAACAGCAAGGACGACTATCAAAATTAAAGGTATTTTCAGCGATAACGACATGCTAAAACATCCCCAGTACAATCCTCAGTTTAAGTATGTATCCGAATTTAAATAGAGTTAGTTTAATAGTTCGTAGAGAGGACATATATTTTAAACCATAAGTGTAATTAGTGACTAAGTTTAATCCCGTAGGACTATAAGTCATTTAGTTTTTCACTCTCCAGACTTATTTTTAGATTCGGTATCTTTTAAACGGAAGTAGCCAAGTTCAATTAAGTGTTCTTTGACCGGAATACTTTTCTTCTTAGCTAAATACTGATGACGTGAATACTCTCGACGAGTAATCAATTTATTTTCAGGAGATACCCACATAGTAAAACGTTCATAAGGTTCTTCAATTTGTTTATTTTTAGATATAATTGATACAAAACCAGCGTCACGTAAAAAATCAGAAACACTAATCTTTAAATCGCGCGCTCTATTAAAGAAGTACCAGTACCCATTTAGCGTGAGAAATAATCCTTCCTTTTCCCAAGAGACAGCAGGTACGTTCTTTGCCTGATCGAGAGTCACCAAATAACTCGGTCCAGAAGGACGCATGTTAGGCTTGTCCTCATCGATAAATTCAACAGAGCATAAGTTTTCTTTTTTAGGCGTGCTATCCGATTCCATGTGACTAATCATTAAGATCACTCTTTCCTATAAATGCAGATTTATACATTCCCGTATCGCCCATATACATAGTCGACTAAATTAATGCATCACATCTGCACTGTTATATGAAAATCCAAACCTTTCAATATATCTTACTTAATTATAATGATTAAGGAAGGACTTGTAGTCGGACATATGAGCTATCTTATCTATCGAATGAATAACATTTTCAGATTTACTTTCCATCAAAAAATCGAAATCAGAGAAATCAGCAGCTAGATCGGAGATGAAAACTTTGTCAGAACTCTCTACGTAAAGAACATAGTCAGTCCGTTCAAGTAAATCTTCCATAGTTATGCCTAATTTTTTGGCATAACGAGCTAAAGCTGTTTCAGGATGTCCTGCAATGCAAAGTAGTTTACCATCCAATGTTTGTGCTATAGTCTTATTCGAAAAACCAGCTGGATGTTCATGAAAACTGATGTTAAAAGATGAATAATATTCGTCTACTTCTTTAAGTAGTCGAGGTACAAAGTCAGTTTTCAGGTGAGTCAAATCACCGCAAACGATTACAGTACCACCCAAAGATAGCATGCTAGCCACTTTCGGAACATATTCGGTTTCATGGTTAAATACAGGTAGATTTTTCTTCAATGTAATTAGCCTTCTTCCATTTGGAATTATGTCAGGGACAATGGTTGTCCGATTATTTTTATGTTAATACAATAGTATTTTACCCATTTTCCCATCCCTCTAATCACATTATATCAAATCTATTGTGTTTATCCTAGAGCTAAAAAGAGATTGTTTTTAGTTTTACTGTCGAATGTCAAGTATTTTTTCCAATTTTTCCACTGTTTATATGTCGAATTTTGTCGTGTAATGTATAAATTTTCCATTTAATACCTTCAAAATCCTACGAGCTTCACATATAGACTACAAATTTCAAAATTGTACTTGTTAGCGATTACCTAAGCGTACATACCATCTGACAATACACTCATATTCAACTCATGGAATCTTGACAGAATGCTAGATTTGACATCGTAGTGACTTCCCTCATTGACGTGAATGTCAGGGAAGATGATGGGTTCGATATTGTAAGTTAAACACTTCTTGAGCATATATGCTTCATGTGATTGCAACATTATATTATATCGTTCAACGATTTTATATTCATCAGCCGTAAATTCCGGGATTCTCAGTCCAATATTGATCTGCTCAGCAACACGATTTTCGATTTCCTGTACTACAGGAAAAGCTGATTTAATGTATTCAGGAATTTGACCTGTATAAGCTTGTGCGAAACTTTGAACCAGTGCTAGTAATTGGTGCCGGTAGCTATAACCCTTAGTTTCAAGGAGATAGGATAAATTAAGTGCATGCGTTCCTACACTGCTGAACTGATCACACTGACCACCGAAAACACAAATCAGAGGTAAGGCATGAGCGATATCCATGAGTTTGATAAGTTCAGCTTGAGGTTGCATTATATTAAATTCGATTCCACTGTAAGTTTCAATAATTCCGTTAAATGCTCGATTCATTATGATCACTCCGATCGTTATATAAAATGAAAACCACTCTATTTCAACTAAGTAACCTTACTTTTACTTAATTGTATAGAGTGGTTGATGATCGAAGCACACGTATTTCAGACCACGAACCTTTAAGAAATTCTATAGAAATGTACAGTTTTACCGTGCTGATTATTACAATAGTGGTAAGCAAAAGAGTTAACAAATGCATCGAAACTCCCAACCTGGTGACCAGGAGTAGGGAACACGTCATCTGGAGTGAAAGTACGAAGTACAGAAATGTCATAAGGATAACTTTCTGAAGGGCTGCATTTGCTAGGGCATAAATACCCGATCCAGTGCTCACCCTTTTTAAGAGCCGACTTAACCTGCGATAATGTCTGCTTTTCACATAGCGTAGCAACTGACATTATTTTCCCATCCCTTCTTATTTCAGCTACATTAACTCTATACCTTATTATAACATAAATAGCTTATCTTAGCAAATTTAGACATTATAGGACAATTTAGGGAGATAATAAAACCCCCAGCGATTAACTCGCTGAGGGCCAAATACTTTTATAAGTCCTAGATGGAGTTTTCGATACCGTACATATCAGTTCTGAAACCTGTATTGAATCCAGTATCTTCATCTTCGATATACTCTTCTTCGTACTCGATAGCTGGTTCCCAACCGGAGTTAGAACCACCGATAAGAGTTTTGATATCTTCCATCAAGTCAGTGAACTTCTCGGAATCGCGTTCCATGATACCACGGATCTTACGGTTCCAACCTTCAAAAGTAGATTCACTGATTCCAAGTGCGTAAGCAATATCTTTAGTAGGTCCGCCCAGGATGAAAGCGGCAGTTACCCAGTTTTTAGTGTAGAAACGTTTAGGCATTCCTTCTTGACGGAAGTAAACGTCATACAGATCAAGTTTGTCATAGATATGGTCACACTCAGATTTAACGAGTGTCATTTCTTCCGGAGTAAGACTTTCAGCTTTGAGGTAAGATTGCGGAATACCTTTACCGCCTTCATAACGCTCATTTTCGCTATCATCATAGATTGAGTGTTCTTTACGACGGAATACAGAAACTGAATATGTACGCGTAAAGTTAAATGCTTCTTTATAAATAAACCCTTCGAGGTTGTCCATTTGTTCAGCCAATTCTTCACGTGCAGGACGTTCAACGAAGTATGTCAAGAATGCAGAATAAATTTCATCAGCATGTTGCGATTGACGTAATCTCATACGACCTAAGCCGTGTCGAATTGCTTTCATTACTAGTGACTCGTTTTGAAGCACCCATACAGTGATATCTGAATCGACTTTCATGTAAAATGGAACCACCGGTTTATTATTCATCTTTTTCGTCCTCCCAGACAAAGTTCTTTTTAACACCTTTCGGTATCAATTACTCACTTCCACTTCTTTATTTTATCAAAATAATAGCAATCTGACAAGCCCTTATACCAACTTTTTCAAAATTATTTTCCATAATTCATCAATTAAAAAAACAACACACGCTGTAGTTTCCCACAGCGTGTACTTGATCACTTAATCAAATTCAGGATCGATATAAGACATTTCGTTATTATACATGTTAACAAATGAAATAAAAACATCATTTTCGTCCACGTATGACTTGCCAGTCTTTGTCGTTTTAAACGACCTGCCAATAAAGAGCTGAACCTGGAGTATTCTTCGTAACGTCACACTATCTGCAACCTCTAACATCTGTTCAACGTAGTAGGCAGGTTTCAACAGAATGTGATCTTCGCCAAGTTCAAAAGGTAACTTTTCCAATGCCGGCTTTCTAATTTCGATAATAGAACCCGGCATTACGATTCCATACATCCGCAGCATTTTTGCTTGGTACAATAACCTCACATATTCGCGGAATCCGTACCACAGATTCTGAGGTTTAATTCCGCTATCAACAAAATCTTGGTAAGCTTGATAGGGTTTCTTAACCTTAGAGTTCTGCACCAACATACTGTAAAATTTGAAAGATGATGAAAGTGAATCATCTTCAACTACATCGAGTATATCCTCTTTTGTGATGATGTTTCCACCCTCGACCAGAAGTTGAATGTAGTTATTAATCTTCTGGTATTCGCGTCCTACTCTTGCAAGGAAGAAACGCATAATACCTTTAGTCCATTCAGCTTTGTACTTGAGTGTAAGATGTTTAGTATAGTCGGAAACCCAGTTATAACCGGGATATCGCATATCAACGATTTTTATACCTTTAGCAAAGCTTCGTAGTAACCGAGGCTTGTCCTCATAGTGTATAATAATCAGTACATGCGGTACGGCTGTTTCAACATAGCGATTGAAAAGTTCAACGACATCTTTATCAACCTTGCCAGTGTAAAACGCTAACTTTCGTGGAGCTAACAGAGACCGATAACGTAACCGTTTCAATTGCTCCTTCAAGTTATTCGACAGATCGACTACCTCGTAGTTATCGCTAGCCTTAGCAATATCTAGGAATAACTTGTAGATAAAATCTTGTCCGTAAACAACATAGCCGATGGAGTTAGAATCTCCGGCAAGTTCGAGAAATTTATCGAATTTCAACTTTTCCATATTTTATCACCACCAGCTACTGTTTACGACATCTGAGTGACTTTATAAAATCAACTTATTGGAAAGTTAATAACGGGATATATTTATCGCCATCACGTACATAAGAATGAAATCGGTGCCAACCATCATCAAGCCACTCACCATACCCCGGTGCAATACAAGGCCAGCGTGATTCGCCATGATTAGGTATATCACCGCCCTGTAAATACAGTTGATGATAATCATCGAAATCGGTACATCCCCATAAGTCCTCACTTAGTGACATACACCGTCGCTTGGCTTCATTAAGGTCTATAATCTCATATCGGAATTTTCTGCCACTGAAGTATAACTCGGCTTCGTGCGTACTACTTAACTGAGCGTACTCAATTAAAGCTGATTGACAATCACCATTCAGTTCATTAAAATTTAAGCCATCAATTAACATATACTATCCACCTTTAAATTTCCGTTAAGAAATTAAAAACGCGATCAATTTGACCGCGCGATTTTTTAAACATTATGTGAGTGTAGAATTTTCAGGAAGTTCACAGAATTCCTTAGAATATTCAGTAAGTCCGATAGAGTGGTCGTAACGAAGTGATCGCCATCCACCACGCTGTAAATCGTAGAATCTGATGATACCATTGTGCATATCTTTCTGGAGGTCTTCTTCAAGTTCTTGAGGAGACTTCCCAGTATCCTGCCAGTAAAATCCATAGTCAGTGACCAATTGCGGGTTAGTAGTACCATAAGCTAAACGATAGTCATGCGTGTTCACCTTATAGAACTCAATTTTCATGATGCCTTTCGAAAGGTCTTTGATGATTTTACGGAAGGACTTCTCATAATCGGAATGTGCCATGCGGATTAGCTCCTTAATGTAGTTTTTGACTTACAACATTCAATCCTTGAAGCTTGCTGTACCTACAATCAATGAAAAGTTCTCTACTTACGAACTCAGCATCGATATAGAAGTCAAATTCTTTAGCACGTGCCGCGGCCACCCAACTCAAATCGGTAATCGGTCCATTATTTATGTATGTTTCGCCATTGAAATGAATATAAGCGAGTTCATAATGGCCGTTACGAACAGAGGTTGCATGGATTTCAAACATAGATTGTCCGACCACCTTCCATATTACATCTACTATATTATACCAAATAATTAGTAGTATGTCAACTTAACAATAAGTTCCTCGAAATTCACCGCTCAAAACCGGTACCCCTAGTAAATATCCTTGCGCATATCCTACATTATTACCAGATACATAATTTAACTGATCGAAATCCTCAATTCCCTCAACCACTATTTGACATTCCAAATCTGTAGCATAACGCAAGATAAAATCCGTTACCTGTTTGGATGTCAAGTCAGTAGTTAATGATTCGATGTAACTCCGATCAATCTTCAAAAAGTCAGGTTGAATGTAGCGCAGTGTCTGGAAATTTGTATACCCGGTACCAAAATCATCAAGAGCAACATGAGCACCCATTTCCCGAAGTTGTGCTATTCGGTATTGGAGTAATCCAAAGTCTGGAATTTCTTGCTCAGTTATTTCGACTACAACATTATTGTTATGAAGGAGGTCATATATGTCCTGATGAAAGTATTCATCATAAAGCACGGTAAGTGGATGACTGTTAAGGAACAGTGTCGAGTTACTTAGATGAAAATTTTGTGATGCAAGAGATCGACTCTGCCTATCCAATAAATGAAAGTCATTCACAGTTTTAGCACGACTAAAGAGTTCAGTTGGAGGAATATCACTTCGAAGTAGGACTTCAAAACCAAAGATATCGTCGCTACCTGTTCTATATATAGGTTGGAACGCAACATCAAAGTCCTTAAACATACGAGTCCTCTTTTCTTGTAGTGATCCCCAATTTGATTACATAGCCTGAACTAGTTCGACAAATTCAGCAGAAGTTAAAACAATTGTACCGTATTTAGCAGCGTCTTTAGTTTTTCGGGTCTCTTCCTTACTATTTACAATAAGATACTTGATATCCTTTGTTAGACTCTTGTTTAATACGATATATTTGGAGTACTTAGAATTTAACATTTCTACGAATTTTTCTTTATTGGAATATCCAGGTACCCCACCAGTAATAGTGATGTTAATCGCATCCTTGGGAATCTGTTTAATCGTAAAGTATGAAACGAATTTACAGATTTCCTCACGTCCGACTTCGAGTACTTGTCGAATATGAGGAATCTGCTTCTTGAAATTGTAATCGCTTGATCCGTGAGCTGTAGCTTCCTTACCAAGCTTCTTAATAATAAAACGATCATCGGTATCAAAATCAGCGTAGAAAGTATCCATATCAGTATAACCTTCGAAAATTTTCCGTGCTAATTTATCACCAATACCTATCAGACACATTGAGGTAATTGCATCAGATAAAACCACATTTGTAATACCATCGATCAATTTACCGTGTAATTTGATATTGTTCTCAGAAAGATATAGATCAGTTAGTGATTCTGGTGCCAATTCAAAAATTTCATGAATTTTCTTGAGGTCATGCTTGTAAACAATGTCCTCACATACAGCTTCACCGAAACCCTTGATTCCCAGAACAGCAGCCATCGCAGAAATTCGATTTCCTAAAAATCCGGCACATAATGGATTTTCACATTTAAGAGATGTCATTTTCTCATTCAGAGTTAAAGGTTCCTCACAGAAGAAACAGATACTAGGAATGAAAGAATTATACTCAGGTAATTTCTCCAATAATGCTGACACTAACATAATCTATAAACCTCCTAAAAATCTAAACTAAATATCAATATTAGGTGTATTGGTCATATTTAGGATTTTATTATTTCTCTCATCCACAGAATTTGGACCCTGTGAACGAGGTCCACCCGGCATACCGCCAGGACCACCAGGACCAGGAGGTCTCGGCATTCCGCCAGGAGCACCAGGACCACCAGGCATTCCACCGGGACCACCCGGACCAGGAGGTCGATTTGGCATTCCACCAGGTCCAGGACCCATACCAGGAGCACCCATACCAGGACCACCCGGACCAGGTCCAGGTGGACGTTGCATTCCACCCGGAGCGCCAGGTCCACCAGGTCCCGGTCCACCAGGACCAACCATAGGAGCAGGTTGTCTAGGCGGAGGTGCTGCATTCATAGTAGGCTGCCCGCTAGGACGTTGACCACCACCAGATTGACCCTTTTTCTTACCACTGAAGAACAGAAGCCAGATAAAGAAAATCAGAATAATCCAACCCATTGATTAATACCTCCTTTATTTTTTCTAAAACTTAGTGTTACCGCCGCGATAAAGATGATTAATTACATGTACAGGTAAAGGATACCGCGGAATGCTCCGTAAATAGCAAGTGCTACAAGGATAAATACCTTGAGAATATCACCCTGAATGATAAGTTTCTGCTTGGATGTAGATCCCATGAGATGGTAAATACCTTGCGTAATCAAACTGATTACTACGAGAATGATCAAATCATAGATAGCGATACGCATAGTTGGAATACCTACCAAGGCTTGATCATCATAAGCCCCCTGAATAGCGAGAGGAATAGCGAAAATACAGGTACAAATTGAAAGTAAAAGTGTCATCAATTTTACCCGTTTTGGTGTCACCTTCTTCGCGTTGGCCTGCTTACCTGCCTGTCCTCGCGAAGTCGGTACGTTCTGACCATTAGTAGCAGAACCCCTAGCTGAACGTAAATTACTCATTATTACTGAACCTCCTGTATTAGTGTAGGTGTACCCCAGAAATTGATGTACTCCTTTTGGTACCTATCGAATGGTGTGTAACCTGCGGGTCCATCAGTGATGATTTTTGCAAGTACAATGTGATTATGGAACTCTTCTTCACGGCCTTTTTCAGGCATGAAGCGAGCGTCAACAATAGCATGAACAATAGAGTGACAGTTCTTACAAAGTAAGATAAGATTGTCTTCACTATCCGGACCATTCTTAGATACCGGAATCATATGGTGTTTTTCGTAAATACAAGAAATATAGGATTCCTCGTCATGACCTAGTCCACAGCACTGACAAGTACGATTATCCCGTCGCTCAATTGCTTCGGTTAACCAGCGCTCAAGAGGTCGACGTCCATCACCAGTAGTTTGATAGTTAGGAGTTCGATCGACGTCACTATAATCTACAGGACGTAGGTCACCAAGATCAAGCCCTTGCTCAGCGGCCAGTTTCTCTAACTCTTTTTCCTCTTTCTCGCGTTTCTTAGTCAAGGCTTTGTAAGCTTGAGTAATGCTTAGCTTACCCATAGACAGCTTCATAAGGATTTCTGTATCGACGGGTTCAATTAGGAGCATTTTACCTTCGAGGAATGAACCAGGGGGAATACCAAGGAGTCTATCAATAACATCAGTAGAAAGGTGAGGTTGTTTAGAATTGACAAAGTTACCGGCAGTCATAATCTCTTTAAAGTTGTAAGGCTTACGTGTACTGTTAATCACCAATTCAAGGTAACGAATCCAAGTCTTACTCCGTGTTGTGTCAACAACTGCCCGAATAGTCCTCATAGATAAGTTACTTGCAGCAACGAATCGACGCTTACCACTTACAATAATGAAACCTTCTGATGCTTCGAAGGGTATTACATGAATAGGCTCAATCTGCCCAACTTCGGCAAAACTTATCTCCAAGTCCTCAACTTCACGTAAATTCATTCTGGCAGCAGGAGGAAGATGCAACAGTTCGAGAGGAATATCTGCAATAAACATTTCACCTTTTTGTAGAGGTCCAACTTCAACACCATCAGAATTATAGATTGTGAGAGTCGAACATACTCCGGAAGCTTTAACTTCTTCCTTCAAGTCTTCCATTGTAGTATTCTCAATTTTCTTTTCCTGCTCTTTAGTCAATGACATATCCTGAAATGATCGTTGGAAATCATCAGCTAATTCCTTCGTACTGTCAGGTACATAGTTCAGATTACTCTGACCTTCTGGGGGATTGTCATTTTCATCAGGATCATTATCCTCGTCAGAATCCTCATCGTTATCTTCATCCGAGTCATCATCGAAATCCTCGTCAGGATCCTCGTCGGAATCTTCATCAGAATCTTCGTCGAAGTCTTCATCTGAATCTTCGTCGAAATCCTCATCTGAGTCCTCATCATCCTCATCAGAATCATCGTCGTCGCTGTCATATTCCTCTTCATCATCGAAATCCTCATCCGGTTCCTCAGGCTCATCATCGTCTCCTGGATCGTATCCGTCCCCGGAACCCTGAGTATCAGGATTCGATTCAGTATTACCAGTCTCCTGCTGCTCATGTAATTTGAAGATTTCTTCGCGTACCTCTTTCAGTCGCTGTAATTGAGAATTAATGAGTTCTACATTGTCTGGTTCATTCTCACGGATTACTTCGATATCCTGAACGAGATTACGGGCTTCTTCAGTTAATTTAGTAATTTTCTCACTCATTGACTATCCTCCTTATTGACCAGAGTTAAATCTAAAATAGTTTTCATTCTTCGTCCCATCCTTCTTCGTCCCAGTTCTCATCATCGTCATCGTATTCATCGTCATTTTCCTCATACTCTTCACCCATAGTATGCTCGCTATAGAGGAACATCGGCACAATCTCAGACTGATATTTAAAGTAAATTCGAGTACCAGGTAGAATTTGATGTTTGATGATTGTTGCTACATTACTCAAAGAGACATTTTCAATTCTCTTACCACTCGGAGTATAGAAGGGTTCGATTTCAGCGATAGGGGTAAATCTTTGTTTGCCTGCACTCCATACAATATCCTCAACGATGGCTGAGAAATCAGGGGATTCCCAGTTACCGTACTTGAGTGCAATCTGCCCATCATCGTGTTTATCATTACCACCGATTTCTTCGAATAAGTCCTGAGAATTTACACAGAGGACAAGTCCGTCTGTCAAGTACTCGAATGAATATTTATCGAGGTTATAGGGAGATTCAATAGGATCGCCCTCATAATTAACTACATCTACTGTTCGGAAACCGATATGTTGCAGTAACTGCAATCTGCCTAATC
This sequence comes from Paenibacillus pabuli, assembly GCF_039831995.1. NCBI lineage: Bacteria > Bacillati > Bacillota > Bacilli > Caryophanales > Paenibacillaceae > Paenibacillus > Paenibacillus pabuli. The sequence goes on along the minus strand of NZ_JBDOIO010000001.1, from coordinate 300,914 downwards.
GAGTATTAGGTGCATCATCGAAGTCGATATTATAAGCAAGAGCTGTAAAATATTCGATGTCTTCAATATTAAAATTATCCTTAAAGAATGTTGATACTGAATTACGAATATTAGAGATTTCAGGATAACGTTCTTTCATCCGTTCGAAATCTTGATATAAAATTACACCCTCGCCATAGATAGTAACTGAAGGGTATGAGGAAAGTTCTTCAACATAGTTAGGAATAACATGCCGCATCTGTGCAGTGATATTTCGGCCATTGTTGCCCTCACGTCCACGAGTAGTTACAAATACTAACTTACCGTAGAGGTACAAGGCCTCAAATGCCTGACCATCCGCTTTAGCCATCAGCAACCAATCGTATCTATGTATCCCATAACCAATGGCATCTTTCTCATTGAAAATTGAAACTATCGATTTCATTGGAGCATGTCCACGTAGAATTGCGTCATACTCACTCTGCTCTCCAACAACGCCACCAACTTCATTGAAGTATTCGTTGTTGGGATCGAGAGCAATCAACTCTCCGTGTAAAAGATCGTACTCATGATCCTGCATAATCGGCTTCAATTCTGGATCATAATAAGCAGTGTCTGCTGCTCGCAGACTGGTCACTAACTCTTGAACTCTACTCAACGATGAAACCACCTTTCAGTTACTTTCTATGAAATACTACCAATAGTTTTTTATCCCGCGTATCCATTTCCCGAATCCCATTTTGTAAGAGAATTTGAGGGAAATATCGATGTGGCGGAATTAATGCACATGTAAAATTGTCATATGCCAGAGCATGCAGCGCATTCGGTTTAAATAACTCAGTAGTATTATAAGAGAAAAAGTTAAAGCCGTGTTCCTGGAACAATTTCTTGTGATTCTTGAGAATAATTTCAGTAACATCCTCAGGTTCCTCAACCAGATATAAATAGTACTTGAAAGCACTTTTAGGAGGTAGAGTTACAACCATCGCGTTTCGTCTAAGTACAGCCATTCCCATACCGATCGCATCGATTGTATCTTGAGGAATGTTATTAATATCAAATGTTTGACTAACGTGATGACGTATATTTTCTTTATCATCCTCGTAAATTTTCCGTCCGAGTGCAGCTTTCCAACGCTTATTATTGACGCCCAATGCCCGGATACCTAAGTCTTTCTCAATTTCAAAGAAAGTCTGCCGAATGCTGAGTAAAACTTTCAGCGTATCAAAGGATTTTCCGACAAATACTTCCTCAAAATAGATATTTCCGAAATTGAACTTCTTATGTAATTCGGAAATAACATTGTATAAGTCCCGTCGGTACTGGATTTTATCGTCACCCATGATTTCAGCCCGGAATCCAGCTACCAGTTCACCGTCTTGTGTAAAAATTGCCATTCCTGTATTCGTAGCCGGATCAATAAAGAGATTCGTGACAGGGTAGGTTTCTTTTCTGAACAATGTTCCAGTCTCTGCAGTCCTATCAAAAAACTTCTGAGATTCAAATAAAAACGTGCGTAAATTTAGCGCTGTAAATTTCATAGTTTAATTACACCTTATCTGGAAATTTTATTGACAATAGTTCCTTATCCTTAATCAAGAAACTAACAAAGACAGATTCATCAGAGTACCATACAATTACAGGATAAGATTTAAGTTCTTCATCGTATTCACTACACTTAATAATGAATTCGTTAATTTCTAGAACGCTATCCTGATAAGAAATTGACTTGAGATTAATTGGTTTCATGACACCTTTACTGAAAATACCGACATTTACACGTTTATGCAAATGCTTCCCAAAAATTTGTTCTAGGAATTTGTTACATTTTGCCCAATCTGCGAACACATAACCATTGATGCCATCGGTCCCAGATAAGAGTTTTACATACTTAATTCGAATCAGGCTGTTAAGCTGCTGTCTTAGCATATTTGACCTCCCTATAGTTTACCTGATTTCATGATTCCGAGAATCTCTTCAGGTGTATTACCAAAAGCATTCAGCAAGTCAATCCTTGCTAATGATGAAATATTTCCTCGCGCACTCTTAACTAACTTATCCTGGAAATACTTCTGAGGAAGAGTAGCTTCGAGTTTTATTTTCTCAAAACGACGATTCAACTTGATTCCTAAGATATGGGCCAAATCCTCGATTGCAACCTGCTTAGTGATTTTTTCATCATCTAATCTCATCAAATAATAGTGCAACTCGATGATTGATCCAGCCTTGCCACAGCCGAAACAAGAGAATGTATCAGTATCTCGCATATAGAAGAAAGATGGTGTATTCTCCGAGTGAATAGGACAACAAACCCTACGCATCATCTTGATATCCTCATTTCGGACATAGGTAGAGAAATAGTCAGGTAACGACATCTTATCTTGGAATATTTCACGCAAGCCCATTTGAGAGACCTCCTAATACATTTGTCGTCGTTAAAATAGCGATAAAATACATTTTAACTTCACTCTCCTTATTTTCCTCGCAAATATACTGCCGCACTAAAATGAACACCTTTAACGTTGAAAGATATCTAACTACACGTTATTATAGTTAACTCTGAAAGTAGCTGTCAATTAACTTGAAGTCCTAGCGGAATTGAGATTGTTTATAGATAGTTCCAGAATTAACTGAGGTGAATAGATAGTTATCATAAGCTGTAAATAACGTATTAGGTTGTCGTTACCTGATTCAGAACCTTCCTAAGATTACCAATACATTTATTGCCTTTAATAGAACAGCTTCTTAGCCACTTCACCTACCCATCACCTTAAATAACTGCCTATTCCTGTGTTACCTAGTTATTTCGACACAAAAAGAACCAAATTAATGAGATATTACAGTGATGCAAAAGACCGAGGTAAATTACCCTCGGTCTTTTATATGGTTTATATTTAATAGTGATGACTCTCTCGTTCATGTATTTCAGGAATTTTAAGGCATTTTAGAGACTACTCAATAATTTTTACTGTAACCTCTTGGTTACCAAAGTTAAGCGCTTCGCGTTCAGAACTTTTTAGTATGTCAATGCGGAAGCCTTTAATATCTCCACCAGTATCCTGTGTTTCGTAGATACCGATAGATTTATCGTTAACGAATAATTCCACCTTGCGATTCAATGGGATGATGTCGGGGTCAACTGCAATAATATTTGGTGTTTTATCGCGGACATCAATACCTGTAGCTGTAATACCCGTACAACCTGTATCACAAAGAGCAATATAAGATGTAGCTATAACCGTAATGACAGAGCCTACGTCTTGCTGCACAATAACTTTAGGTTTGCCTTGTTTACCCGAAGGAGCCTTCACAACAGTTTTAACGATAGCCTGAGTTCCTTGGGATTCTCTAATAATTTTAGTAGCTTCGTTTGCAACAGCCTTGGCTACTTTAGCGTTATGCTCAGCTTTGTTCGCTTTTTCAGATAGAGACTGAATTAACAATAAGTTTATCGCGTCAATCTGTTCCATCTGCTCATCATTAGTTTTTGTTAGTTCATAGACTTTACGGTAGAGTTTATCGATTTCTTCATTTGCAGGTGGAATTTGGTTGTCAGCAGCAATCTGTGAAGTGTTACCTTCAGTAGACTCTGATTTAGCTTCAAGAGTTTGAGTAGATAGCCAGCCGCCTGCTGTCAGGCTAAGCATAGCCAGCGCACCAAACGCTAGCCGGATCGTGAGTTTTCGCATAGGTTCCTCCATGATTTTAGCATCCCGCCAAATGTCTGCGGAGCTAATTAGTGTTAAAAGACAGATTTTAATTTCTTTAATATAGGCGTTAATCGAACGAGATAATTCAATCGTTAAACCCCCTTAAAAATTCCATACAGCATAATGTTCTTGTTAAAAACTGGATATAAGTTAGTATGTAGCTATAATCGAAACCTATTTTAAACCTATTTTTAACTTACATCTGATAGTTAGTTTTAAAGAAGGATTAATATAGAATCTAATGATTTACGCAATGTTAAAGAGAATATTGAGAGAATTTATGAGACTAACGCGAGATCAAATTAGTCTCTACATTTTCAATTTCGTATTTAATAGTACTTATATATTGGATATTTTTCCATTACGCCCTGATATGAGAAATGGCTGAGATATTAATAATTGTACATCGTTTTAAAATAGCCCTTCAAAGTGTGACTATTGTGAGAAATATAAAGAATAATTGCAATAATAATTGCATTCGTCCAAAGAAGATTGACTATAATGAATATCTACTATAAACAAGTCTGTACATTTTTAAATCGCCTTAAAAAGTCAGCGTTAATTGCTTAACGATTATCACAGGTATCCCACTGAGATTTTAGTGCAACAGTTCTGAGATAAATACGAGACCAACATTTATAACCATTTTAACTCAATTTTATCCCGGAATAGGTCGTTTTTTCACGATTTAATAAAGTCCCCCTAACTGAGATTATTCTGCATCAAATCTAACCTAGTACATCAGAAAGTAAATCTAAATAATCTCAACTGCTAGAGGGTATCTTTAGTATTTATTTTGATTATATTTTCTAAAATGACCAATGAAGAAAATAATTAGCGAAACTGTTATTTTAACCGTAAATATCTAACAAAAATACCCCGACCTTATATTTAAGGTCAGGGTATTTGTTAATAGTATTTAAAAGATAATGTTTATAGTGTATAAGTAGCTTCTCCTGCAGTCTGAGGTAAATCCCGATAAAGACAGTTACCCATCTGAGCATACACTTTAGTACGACGGAATCCCTTACCATTACGCATTTTAGCACATAATATATCGGAAGTATCCGTATCTTTATGGCGAGGTTCACAGAATATAGTGATCGCCAAACTTGAAGACCGAATTACTTCGATAGAGTCAGCCGCACCTTGGTCAGTTGCCACCTCAACATCATCCTCAGCCTTCAAGAGTTCAGCGTGAGTTTCACGGTTAAGTTGGTGTGCGCATACAACTCCAATACCTTCTCCCATGAACGATCCAGAAATAATTTTCAATTGAGGGTAAAACCAGTCCAGCATTTCCTTTTTCGTTTTAAGAAGGTGTGACTGCACCAAACCTGTGTGGTCGATTACGACAAAGTCCAAACGTCCACGGTCATTCCATATAGCTTCAATACCAGATTGGAAGTCTTCGATATACAAAGGTCCTGGAATAAATTCAACCTTACCGTAGGCTTCGTTATTGAACAGATCATACTCAGCCAAGTGTACAAGGTTCTCAATTTCAGCGTTAGGGTAACGTTTCTGGATGATATCAGTATCAGAAATAGGAGGATTGTTATATTTCTCCGCTAAGTGTCTTGCAATTAGTTTAGCAATGTACTCATTCGTTTCTGATTCCAAACAATAATAGACACCGTGCTGGCCCAACATCATTGCATTATAAACCATGTTAGAAACGAAACGAGTTTTACCATGACCAGAGAAAGCGATAACAGCCATCAAATCTGACTTACGTATACCACCAATTACTTTGTCAATACTTTTCACACCTGTATGCGTAAGTACGTGAGTAATAGGGCTATTCTCTTTATTTTTCTGGTATGATTCATAACCTTCTGGTGCAACGTAGATTCTTGATGTTGTACGTTTTGATGCATTGAGAATAGTCTCTACCTTAGTAGATTCCATGCTATAATACCGTTTGCTTCCTTCGAGTCCGTAAAATATCTCACGCCCAACACGCATTTCCTTACTCATGATAGCGTAGGCATCGACGTGAATCTTCTGATATTGAGCAGCAGCCCATGTTTCGATATACAAATCAAGGTTAGCCTTAAAATCATTTACATCGAGAACTTCATCACTCATTTCTAACCACGTGTTAGTACAGACACCGTAGAGATCGTCAGCCGCAAGTTTCTCATCATAATAATTCTCAGTGACATCCTTGATCTGAATCTCAGGCTTAGTCACATAGTTGGAGACAGCCCGTTTCATGATCTGGTTGGCCTGCTGATTATTGTAAAATTTACTGAATCTTACGCCGTTCTGTATAATATCGTAAAGAATATGCCACTGTTTCGTGAAAATGTTATGTGGTACTGCTTGAATGAAATAAATGGTCATATCCTGTACTGCTTCATAGTCCTTGCCTTCTCCCCGGATTATATAAGGGAAAATATCCTCTTCTGTAATTACCATATCTGACAATGGAAGAACCTCCTATACCGCTGGTCTAAACTTATATCCGTCCTGTTATATAAGACATTAAATCTTAACGCTTACCTTCATAAAAAATAAAGGGAGCTGCCAAGTACTGCCACCTGAAATAGTCACCATTACTTACATCTTTACGAATTAATTCGACTATGCTAGGTTCCATTTTTGTGAAATAGTTAACCGGCATCCGTGATGTAACAATAGTTGGCTTATTACGCCGCGCTCGACGTTCAGTGATAAGCTTAGCACACTGTAAATCCTGAACAGTGACATTACCTGAAGTTATTTTAACGAAACAAATATCAGCGGTATAATAATCGGATTTTAATTGCTGCTTATCAATCATTTCCCGAAGTTCACCACAATCATAATAAGGTGCCACAGTTAACCCATAACGCATAGCACCTTCCATAGCTGCATAAACTGCATGGTTCTTACCGAATCCAGGAGGAGCCGCCAAGAACAGAGATTTCGAGGAAAGCATACCATTAGATGAGCTGTATACAATTTTCTCCAAGGCTTTTAAATATTTGGGAAATTCCAAGTCCTTACGAACTTTCTCAGGTATTTTATTGTCATCGAGAATTTTTGTAATGTCGAAAAAGACATCTCGGAATTTTTCAGGGATTAATTCAATGTTGGCCCCAGGGTCAACACTATGTGCAGGCGAATTGGTTATTACCATACAAACAGGGCAGGGGACCAAGTCCCCGGATTCATTCAATATAACCTTACGACCCCAACACTTACAAGGCGGCTTTTCTTCAGCTATCTCAATTCCATCTAAGATATCTGTCATAGTCCCATCACCTCATCGAAATCAAAGTCTGGTTCTTCTGAATATTCTCTTCGCTGATCTTCAATAGCACTGATCTGCGAATCAAGTTGATGGTAGACACTATCGGCACTACCAGTGAACTCATTAGCATGATATTCACGGAACAATGATAGTTCACGTAATCTTTGGACTTCGATAGAATCCATATAAATAAGGAAGTAGTAACTTTTGACTTGTGTATAGTTATTCCGGTCAATCCGTCCCATTACCTGATATGTAATGTTAGGCTTAGTTGGAATAGTATAGAAGATTACAGCCTGTGATGTTGGCAAGTTAACTGCATCATACACGTTGAGGATGATACAATCGAGTTTATAATCGTTGAAATCGTCAATTATCTCACTTCGCATTTCATACTCGGTTTTACCATTGATATAAGCAACTTTCCATCCCATTTCCTTCAAGTGCTCATAGATAACTACCTGAGCCTTAGGATGATGGCAGTAAATGATAGGTCGATCCTCTTTAATTTCTTCGCAGAGGTCCAAAACTTTTTCCAACTTCGAAACGTGACGCTTAGTAAAGAATGCATCTTCATTACATGTTGTTGGACTATTGAGGAATACAGCTTTCTGTGTATATTCGTTAATCTGCTCCTTCTGATGGATAGACATTTCCACAGGTACAGCAGTGATAACATGCTCAGGAAGTGAGCTAGCATAATCCTTTTTGGACCTTGAAAGAAAGTGAAGCGCGAGTCTTTCTTTAAGTTCCTGCTGATTCTTATAATCACCAACTACATAACGAGTTCGCTTAGTAGACTGGCGCAAGTTACGGTCAAAACTCCAGTAATACTCTTCATCCATAACCGCATAGTTATTTTGCAGAAAGTTTTTATAGGGTAATACCGTAGGATTCAACACCTTGAATTGATAGAAAAAGTCCATGACACTTTTCTGCCAAGGTGTACCGTAAGTAAAAATCATTCGGTTAAGGTTCTTAGCGATTGCATTAGCATTCGTATAAGTCTGTGAACCTTCTTTGACCAATTTCTCAGTCTCGTCATAAACACCGAAACTGAATTTATCGAGGTTATTTGAGATATACGCAAGAATACCCTGTGATATCATTCCTGACCACGGAATAACGATACCGTCAATATTAGGATCGTCAATATCGAAGTCATTCAAAACTTTCTTAGCATTACCACCGTGAATTGGAACAATATTCTGTCCGTAGCGACGATAAGTATTAGCCATTTGAATAACGTTATGAGGTACAGTTACAAGCAATTGTTTACCAATAGGAGCCGCTTCACCATTTTGCACCTTAATCGCATTCATCTGCTTCAATCTGGCGTAGATTGCGGCGGCCATCAGTCCTTTACCTAATCCTACTTTATCTGCAATGAAGAATCTAGGATTTAATATACCCATAGCGACAGCTACAGTCTGAGGATCATGCAACTCGAATCCATCAATTACGTGCTTCAACTTAGGTGCGGCCTGATCACCATGAACCTTGAGAAGCCATTTAATCTGTTGGTCGCTCAAATTACCTCTTAAATAGAAGTCATTATACAATGGAGTACGTGATGCCATTAGTTGACCTCCTTATAAGTGGATGTATTTTTTAGTTGTTCTTCGTATTGTACTATTTTATTTGGTACCAATTAAGAACACTCCTTAACTTTTAGTTAACCCTTAACTCATATAACTTAATGAAGTAGAATATTAATTGTTAACGTTATATTAAAGTACTACTTAATCGACTATTCATCTTGACTTGGAACTAAAAAATCTACCAACTTTTCTCCTAATATCAATGTAACATATTAAAGCTGATAAAGAAACTAATCCAATAACTAAAGTAAATACCTGTATTTCTGTCCCTAAATCATAAGGAACAAAGAGAGCAGCAACACAAATAATAAATAGAGTCATAACGAATGTTGGATTTATGTAGCGCAACATTAATAATTCTTCTTCACTAACAGATGAAACCGAGGTACATTGTGGTTTTGACATATATTAACCCTCCCAGAGATATAAGTGAAATTAGAGATATTAGTGGGAAACAGAGATACAGGTGAAATATGAGGTTATCGATCATTTTTTATTTCTTTTCCATACTATTTAATGTTCAAGCTAACTATTAGACGGTATTATCAGTAAATAAAACAGTACATTAAAATAAAAAACTGCCCTTCTCAGGGCAGTCTCGAGTTTAAACAGAAATTTAATTGTTATATTTGTTCCACTGCTTAACCAGTGTTGCGTATTCCGGATACCATGCAGGCGGAGCATATTTACCGAAGTACCCGAGCTTGTCCACGTAAGGTCGGATGATATTATCTTTAGCGTAATGAAGCAGAAGTCCTGCACCACCAACAACGTCATTAAGTGCTCGGTGAGCGCCTGTCAAAGGTACATTATGACGTTCACAAAGTTTATCAAGTCGGTGTGGGTAGAAATCAACATTCCGTCCGATAGTGAGTGTATCAATGAAATGATTGTCGATAGGACGTTTACGACCGTGTCGTTTGTACAGTTCATTAAGTATTTGTAAGTCGTAGCCGATATTATGTGCAACAATCAGACGTGTACCAAGAAAATCGTGAATTTTACGTACAGCTTCTTCCTCAGGAATACCTTCACGCTTCATTTCCTCAGTAGTGATACCAGTGACATCAACAACTTGCGGATCAATTTCGATGTCCTGATAAATCAAGAAGTTTATTGAATCTACCATAACTCCGTTCTCGAAATGGGCACCTGCAAATTCAATTGGTTCCGCTATTGATGGATCTACACCATTAGCTTCGAAGTCGAAGAAAGTAAATCTCTGAACAACCTCATTTCCTTCGGTCTCCCATACAGGTAAATCATGTAAAACTTCTGATTTTTCGTACATGTACATCCTCCTAGAAATAAAAATAAGGAACAGAATTAATTCTTCATTCTGTTCCTTAATGTAAATGTTTTTTGATCGTTCTAAATCACATACCTGTCACCTGATTTAAAGATTAAATGATCCATGATAGACTTTTTGATATCATGTGATGAGTAAAGTTGTTCTAGTACCGAAGCTGATATAACTCCACCACGTAGTTTGATAAATTCGTAAGGTGAATAGGTACGTCCATCAGCATGTGTCGGTATTACTACCTGCTGGGGCACAACCTTCTTAGTTACTTCCTGCCTGCTCACACCAGCTTCAACTTTATTGCGATTATAACGGGGTTGTTTAAAAAATTTCTTACCAGTCGGTGTAATTGGACCGCTAGACTCCTGCGTAAAATCAGGTATTGCTGCAGGGTTACGCCTAACTGGATTGACTGGATAATTAGCTTCCAGCGAATCTGCATACTGTTCGTCGTCACCGTCAGGGTTATCTTCATCAAAATCATCATCCTCGTCGAAGTCGTCTTCATCGTAGTCGTCCTCGTCGAAGTCCTCGTCATCACCCGGGTTGTCCTCATCGAAGTCTTCATCGAAGTCTTCATCGAAGTCTTCATCTTCGTCAGGGTAATCACCGAGATCACTATCCTGTACAATTACAGGGACAGCGGCTTTACGTGGTTTAGGATCTAACTTTTCAGGCAGAGGATATATTGTTTCTGGCGCAGGTACGTTAACTTTCTTTGCTTTACTTGCCGGTTTAATTGGAGAATCAGTGTCACCCTTTACATTTTCACCTTTTAATATCTTGTTAAAGATATCATCCACACTCTCAGTCATTTCAGAGAAGTAGTTACCTTCCTCATAATCTTCAAGGAGTTTCTCTCGCATTTCTACGCGGCTATCAATAGAATCGAATGACTGAAATTCAGGAAGTATAGGGTCACGTAAAGTCCATTCCAAAGCTAACATTTTAAAAATATTAACAATAGATTCATTACTCTTAGGATCACCCAAAGCGCCGGTACCTAGTGTCCGTATCATACTAGGTTTCGTCATCCCACTAGCTAGGTAAATTGCCTGCCCCGGTTCACGTGGAATATTAAACTGACCTTTCTTGATCTCGAAACGATCATAGTCAGCTTCAGTAAGGTTGAAACCAACTTTAAAACTAGCATTGTTCATAAAGTTTTTCGGAATGTTATCAGCAGTTGTCCGCTGAGCGATACCGACAATTTTAATACCGGATGCACGTGCCTGCTGAGCAATACTACTCAAGTAGAATGTCGCCTTATCAAACAAATCCTTTTTGATATCTTTGAATTGGCCAAGTGTTGCGGCCATCTCATCGAAAACTATGAATAAATACGGTAAGTTGTTCAATATATCAGGTCGATCCTTAAATTTAGTTCTTAACGTATGCCAGTCTTCAGCTTCGAAGTTATCGAGCAACTGTTTACGGTATTCCATCTCTTTGTGTAACATTTCCAAGCGCTCAAGAATGTTACTATGTTCGGTTTCGTGATGAATACAATGAGGAAACTTATTAAGAGATTTAAAGATAGCGGATCGCTTAATATCCAATACAATGAACGATACATCACTAGGTTTATTACTCAATACCATACTCAATAGCGTATAGAATATAAACCAGGATTTACCACCACCGGTTTCACCGGCAATAACCATATGCGCTTCACCTAATAAGTCAATAATCTGCGGTTCCTCATTATTTACAAGTCCCACTACATAAGGAAGGAAATATTTCTCCTTACCCAGGTCCTGTAAAACGTTAATTCCTCGCTGATCATCACTATACATTAACACGTCACCGATTGAAATAACTTTACGTACCGGTTTCATAACCTTGAAGATAAATCTACCATTACCCAGGAAGTTAACAATAACGCTCGGCGTTGATTTCTCATCACTACGGAACTGCTTAGCGATGTAGTCCTCGAGACCAACTTCACTCCGGATTTTGTTAGACATATCAGCTTCAATACGGTACATCAATTCATTCTCACGCATGCTTATAATTGTCATCGGATCTTCTTCAAATTGCATGTTAGAGTTTTGCGATTTACATCCTAAGTAAATGAGATAACAAATATTGTTAGCCACGATAGTATGACTATCAATTTCAGTCCACTTACTAAAGCCAGGTGTATTAGCATACAGAATATGAGAGAATGATTGAATCAATTCCATCCGGTTACGTGGCTCATCTCTATATTTATACCGCTTACGTCCTTCAATGAAACTATCAAGTACAAGTTCTCTGAACTGTGCGTCGGTTGCTTTCTCAATCAACTGTAAATTGAGTTCACCACTGCTGACCTTAGTAGTTTTTACATTTTCAACACGTCGCAACGATCCGCCATTACTTTCTTGACGTGAAGGTGCAGATTGAATATAATCACTGTCGTCGTAATCTCCATCTTCGTCGTCATATTCCTCGTCATCATCGTCAGGATTATCCTCATCGAAGTCGTCATCTTCCTCATCGTACTCATCGTCTTCGTCATAATACTCATCGTCTTCCTCATCATCGTCATTGTCATCACCTGAGATAATAACAGGCGCACTTACCGCTTGTACTTGACCAGGTACACCAACGGCAGAACTAGTAGGGATACTTACAGTTGGTATTCCAGGTTCGGATGTAACTTCCTCGATTGTGTCATTCTTGCCGATCTTGTAATACCATACTAAAGTTAATCTTGACACTACAATGAAAAGTAAGGAGACAACAATTGTCTCCTTAATAGGAAGTGACGCATTTTTGAAAGCAAACGAGCATACCAGAGCAAGTCCGAAGAATATACAGCTGAATACGAATAATTTATGGAAAAATACTTCGAAATCAGCTTTAGTCCGCTGAGTACAATCCCGCAGAATATCGTAAAAGAACATAAACGGTGCCTTAGCGAAGTCTAAAACTACATGATGCCATTCACGTTTTTCTGGAGTCGAGTATGTGGAATATCCAGGGTTTGAGTATGATGGCGTAACTGCCGGTTTCTCAGTATACCCAAAGAGCTTTTCTAATCGTGCCTTTTCTTCTTCGGGACTTCTAACAGGTGGAGGTGCAGCCGGAGTTGGTGTATATGTAAATGATCCTCCGTCTTCTTCATCATCCCAATCATCATCTTCGTCGTCCCCACCACCATAAGGATCGTAGGGTCCACGATCAGGATCCCCAGGATAACGGAGAGTCCACTCTAGAAATACATCAGGTATCTTTTTAAGAGGTTTTGTTAAGTCTTTCATGATGCGTTCACCTCCTTATTGAAAGGTAATTTCACAATTAATTACTGCTGAGGAACTTCTTCCAAGTTACACCGAAGTCTTCTTCATTCTCGACAACAACTTCAGCAGGTTTAGTAATATTTTGTTTAGCCTTCCAGTGTTCAGCAGCTAATTTCAAGTGTCCTGTAAATGCTGCACCTTGCAGATAAGGTGGAACTGTGTGTGCGGTAGATGCGGATGCCATTCCACTGGAAATATACAGGCACTGTCCAGCTTCTGTTAAGACTGGTAGATTATTTTTATTGGCACCTAGGACACTATAATCCCTTTCATCAGGCTTGAAAGCTAGTTTGAAACTAGAGTTCATTACAATGTTTTTCGGAATAGCATCACTAGACGTTTTTTGCGAGGATGAAATGAGCCTAATTCCTGCGTTATGCCCGGTTCTTGCGATAGAAGAGAGACTGGCATTAACTGAGTCATATAATTCTTTGCTGGAAGCCTTAGCTTCAGCGATAGTGCTCGTCAATTCATCAAATACAACAAAAATGTTAGAATAGTCTACATCGTTATATGATTCACGTTTCAACTGTGAGCGGAACTGATCCCAACTAATGAATCCGTTATCAGCAAGAATTTCCAAGCGCTTCGTTACAATACTAGCTAAGTTTTTCAACGACTCAGCAATGCTTTCAACATCGGTTGCGTAGTTTATCACGTGCGGCATGGAGGAAAATGCAGAGCTATAAGTTGAGCGTCTAATATCGAAAAGTATAACCGATACCTGCGAAGGTGAATTGTAGTTTGTCAATGAAAGCATTAAATTACTCAAGAGTACACTTTTACCCGAAGCTGTTGGTCCGAAAACTGAGATATGTGATTCTTTTGCAAGATCAACAGTAATCGTTTTACCTTCTTCATCAAAACCGAACACGAAAGGAATTGTACCACTCATAATTTATAGTCCCCTTAAAGTTAGTGTGTAATAAAAAATAAGATTCTCGGTAAATTCATAATAAGTATTATAACCAAGACGAGAGCAATAGTTTTGAACATATTGCTAAGATCAAGATCGGCAGGAAAGGCATATGCATAACTGATCATGATTATGAAGAAAGCAACGAGTAAATATGACAAGCTGTCGCCCCCCTACATTTCAGTGTAGTCGACTAATTTACCGTCCTTGAATGTGAATTTTGCTACCACTTTATCGTAAATAATAGCATCCTCTTCTTCATGGTGCTCAGATTCAAGTAGGACTCTTTCGAGAGTACCTAAAACATAAACATAGGTATAAGTGTCTTGTATTTTTGTGAGTACTTCATATGGTGTATAACTGAAAGATTTGACCCCAACCATCGAAGGTATTGCCACACTTCCAGGATTTGCACTTAAGTCGAAAATTTGATCATATGTTGCTTCAGGAATCTGAGACCGCAATTTGTCATAATTACCTTGCAGTTCGCCCATTCCCGTGCTTGTAAATTTATAGTTGATAATGCTTGAGGCTAGATTCTGTTCCTTGTCTGTATTGGGAATACCTCCGGTACAAGCAGTGAGGGATATTGCCAACGCAGAAATCAATAACACAGATGAAAGTTTCTTAAATTTCAAAGTTATCATCTCCCGATAAATGCAGCTAGATTTTGTTCTTTTCCTTCAAGTGAAGTTTTACCACTCAGTGCCACAATTAAGTCTAAGTTGTAGTTGTGGTATCTCTCAGCCTTGAATGATACCATAATACTAGCGTCGCCACTACGTCCGTCAATGTTATTAGGTAATCGTAAATCTACGTGAGCATGTGCCCCGTATGATCCACCTTCATTACCGATTAACGCAATCTTAGTGCCAGCTTTAATCTTATCGCCAACTTTAACGAAGATGTTTTTCTGCTTCATGTGTCCGTAGATAGTGTATACGGTCAATGTACCGCCTTTTCCATCATCAAGTTCATGCCTCATATAAATAGCATTACCATATCCAGAAGCGGGACCAGCTTTTATAACTGTACCATCCATCGCGGCAACAATTGCATCTTGTCCTTCACGCCTAGTTGAAATATCGACACCAGTATGATAATCCTTACCTCGTGCCAAGACCCGCCAACCTACAGCGGAAGAAATTCGAGCATCTTTAGCAGGTACAGGAGAGATAACATACTTACTAATAATATCGTATACCTCTTTATGCGTGTTATAAGCATTGATACTCTGTGCACTAGTACCCGGTGTAACTGATTGACCTGTTCCGGAAGAACTAGTATCCTCAGTCTCAGCAGGCTTAGTAGTTTCTACCACCTTATCAGGCACAGTTTCAGCAGCCTTTTGCGCGATGAGTCCGAGTGTAAAATATCCCCCTACTAAAACGACAAAAAATATTGGAATTAACCACTGTGTTGCGGATAGTATAATAGCTATAATTTGAATAATCCATTTGATTCTGCCCGCATTTTTAATTGTTCGCTTTGTTAGGGACTTAGTCTTTTTATCCTGACTGCCCATAAAAACCACACACTCCTCGTGGGAATTTAGAATAATAGTAAGTTTGAGGGAGTAGTGGTATGAATGAGGTTAACTGAGGAATTGCATACTAACTCTAGATTTCAATCCTAAATTACTATTTTCGATTAAATTTAGTCAAATAAAGAGTTAGTATGATGTTTGTTTTACATTATTTCTTAACTTTATCGTTCTCTGTTGTACGTGTACGGAATACATCGGAAGCGAGAAGTTCAGGAGGGATGTCCATTCTAACAACTGTACTTTCATTGCGGTAATTAATGAGGAAACTGTGTTTGTAAACTTCTTCACGCTCGCGTATCTCATGCAGGATTGGCTTAGCATCACGTATTGAGAAGAGGTCACAAATACTTTCAACTGATTCCTCTTTGAGATATCCCAAGATTCGGCATTGGATATTGTCCAAGATTGCCCGAGCAGCTGATCCAAATTCAGAATTAGTTGTTCCTGAACTCTTCATAACGTCAATCAGTTGGGAAGGAGAGTTTGTTACGAGGAGTACAATTTCATTACGTTTACGTCCACCGGTAACGTGGTCTGTTGCAATCTGTCCTGCACCTTTATAGTTCATATACCGTTGGAACTCTTCAAATACAACCAAGGTGTACCCTTTAAGCACGAACTTATTGTAGTTAGCGATCAAGTTAGAAATATAAGCAAAAAACATTTGCTTGATTGCTGTAATTGTGCTGTTAGTTGTGATTTGAGATTTACCTCCTTCACCAAAGGAGAAAATAAGTACTTTCTGCCCAACTACTTCAGAGAGTCCGATACGGTCTCTAAAGATATGAGAGTACATACCATCGTCATCGAAGTATACCCGAAGTTTGTCAATAAATTTAATCAATTCAAGAGGATATACTGCCCGGTGCTGAGGTGAATTAGACAATTCAAGAATCTGCTCGTAAATCCTGTGATATGACATGTTAACCGATCTTGCCCAAGTAAGAGGCTTATCCTTGACCACCCCACACAAACGGTGTGCATTGTTATAAGCGTCATTGAATATAGCGAGTTCTGTAGAACTCATTCCATGTTCTTCGTCAGTTAGAAGGTCAAATACTCGACGTGTTGCATCCATTGCTGCAGATAATAGTCCATAATCTACCTCAGGATCCCCAGTTAATTGTCCTATTTCAGTCGTATCAAAGTAACGTGATGATTTAGTTCTACCGGAAATATCGATTGTAGCCGCATCATATAGTTTCCCCAAAGGTGCATATTCATCGCCCTCATGGTCACTTATTACAGAGTAAACATCATTCTCCATATAAGCGGAGTTAATAATACTTCGTACATAAGATGATTTTCCATACCCAGTCTCAGCCGCAAGCAACATATTAACAGCTGATTCGTCCTTTTTGAAGTTAATTGTTGTTGGCATCACCGTGTATCGGTCGGTACCCATGTAAAATCCGTATTTGTCACCAAAAATACCTTGAGTTGGATAGTTGAAACCGGAGAGTACTTCATCAGTGAAGATATAAGGAGGGTTTTTATCAGCAATCAAACTTTTTTCTACAGAGGATACAGGACTGAAGGATTTGTAGTATTCGTTAGTCAACATGAAGGTTTCACTAAATCGAATTTTATTAAGATACAGTTTATCTTTTAATGCACTTTCTGCCAGTAGAAAACTCATTTCACTATCCGAGACCAGTTCCAGCATAATACTAGTCTTACAGAATTCCATGTTCTCTTTCTTAGCATGCTTCACATAGAGGAAAGAGTCAATCATTCGTTTATTGGTGACTGATTCGTAAGCGTCAGAATCCTTTTCCAAAATTTCCTGACCCTTAGTCTGGCTTTTTTGTTTTTTTACACTCTCATTGTATCGCTGTTCCCAGATATTTACCCTTGATCTTGTTCGTAATGAATCCAAACGGAGTGAATAGGGTTCGGAATAAAAATGGGCGATAAGTGTTCCGTACTTACGTACGGTATCCTTAAGCGATGTAATCAAGTTAGCATCAATTTCAGACGGTAATTCGTTGATAAAAAATACTTTCTTAATTCGGTTTGTAGTGTAAATTCTATTAGCCGAATAGAAGAAATACCCCTCTTTTAGAGGGGTGTCGGAAGGAGGTCTATCAGAGGGCGCCCGGCCCCCTGTAAACAGCTGATATGCTCTGTATAAGTAAAACTCAAACGCTGATGTCATGTCCTTTTTTGCCATAGATGTATTGCCTACCTTTCAAGCCATTTTGAAATAAAGCGGTAGTAGTGTTTTGATAAAGACGCGACGTCACCAATAGCTATAATTTGAGCAGTCTCTTTAAGCTGGATGAAACCACCGCCATCTTCAGGTGAAATATACTGACCACTTACTCCGAATACATTCAAGTCATATTGAGAATGTGCGACATAAGCATGTGTATGCTTACCAACAAAGAAATTGTGATTTTCCATTGTCAAGTCGACAACTACAATGTTAGAATTTGACCCGATAACCCCTTTGAAGTTCTCAGCAAAATTACCACTTCTAACATTAATCTCAATCCATCCCCGTGATTTAAGGGTCTCAATATAGTTAGAATAAAGTCCTGGCGCCGGAGTAAGAATGACTTTAGCGAAGCCACCACGGTCATTGAAATATGGCCCGAATCCATACAGGAAGTTAGGGAAGGTTATTGGCATATTAAGTACTTTCAAATTAATGATCTGATATGGCAAAGAGTCAATATTAATTGAAGTTAATTCTTGATTAGCTGCACCTACAGCAGGTCTTGATTTCAATACCTGAACCTCAGCTTGGCTATCCTGCAATTGCTGCAATAATTTGTCCGTGATATCATTAGCCTTTAATCCGGCGATTTCAGCCTTTAGTCGGACAATCTCAGCTTTATCGGTAGTTTCTTCCTTAGAAATAGCTTTCACACGGACTAATTCTAATTTAGTATTGTGCAGTTCTTCCGATTTAGCTGTTAATTCCCCTTGGAGCGAAGTAAAACTTTCGTTAAGCTGTATCATTTCATCAGTTAAATCATCATACTTAACATTGAGTGAATTGAACTTATTCAACTCATCATCTAATTTAGACGATAGTTCAGCCTTCTCCGCAGTAACCCGCTCGAAATTAGCAGTCATACTATCCAAAGTTTCGGATGTGACACGAATTGTCTCAGCAAGTTCTTCCTGTTTAAGCTGAAGTTCCTCAATTAAAGCAGCTTGCATAACATCGGAACTAGATTCACCCTGAATAACAGAGTTTAACTCATCAATTTTCCCTTGAAGTTCATCAATATGATCTTGATGCGCCGTAGATCTATCATCCATTTCTAAAGATAGATTAGAAATTTCCAAGTTTTTATCTGCAATTTTCTGCTGAGTCTCAGATATCTCAATATCCTTAACCTGGAGTAGTTCAGATAATCTAGCGATTTCATCCTCTTTAGCCTGAATCTCGCTTTCCTTCTCGGTGAGCTTAGCATCTAACTTAGAAACTTGTGTCTCAACCAGCTGATTTATCTCTTTCTGCAGGGTAAATTCCCGGTCGAGTGCGTCAAAATTCTCAGATTTTATCCGCAATTCCTCATTTTTAGCATCGATATTTTCCTGTAAATTCTGCATACTTGATGTGAGTGTATCAACAGTCCCCTGGAGTTCTTTAATTTCATCAAGGAGCGTATTGATTCTATCTGTTTGTTCCTCAAGTTTACCCGATTTATCATCAAGTTCAGATGCTTTACCATCGACCTCATTATTGATGGCTTCGATCTCAGCAATTTTTGAAGTCAATTCTAAATTAATCGTATCAAAAGCTTGAGTTTTTTCAGCAAGTTCCACAATCTTTTGCTGTAGTTCGTGTTCCTGATTCTCCAGTTTTTGATTCAATTGTGCTGCGTCCTCATTTACCTTTACCAGTTCTTCATTGAGACGATTGATCTCAGCTTCTTTAGCTACTAGTTCAGAATATAGAGAATCATACTTGGTCTCCATTTCCTGATGGTCAATAGTAAGAGAATCCAATTTATCCGTTAACTCAACTACTTTTTGAGTTTCTTCCTGATATTGTGCAGTAATTTTTGCAATTTCTTCAGTTAACTCAGATATTGTTGTGAGACCATCATCACGATGCTGCTCCAACTCATCAATAGTTGCCTGTAATTTTGATGTTAGTTCTGATTGATCCTCAGCGACGCCTGACTCAAGTTCAGAGATTTTAGCGAGACTTTCGGAAAGTTCTTCACTTATTTTAGCGAGGCTATCCTCGGTTTCGGCTAATTTATCCTCAGCAGCTTTAAGCTGAGTTTCAAGTTGAGTTTTAGTTTCAGTAGCCAACACGAACTGACTATTTACACGTTCCAAAGAACTCTTAACTTCGTCCAGTTCTTGACTGACATCTTTCAATTGTTGTTTAACTGGTGCGTATTCGGACTCTTTATCCTTAATTGCCGCGGTTACTGCTTCGTTAATTGCCTTCGTCTGACTTACCAAAGACGTATCCTTAATATTTTTCGTGATACCCTGTAAATCCTCAACTTTTTGAGTGAGGGATCGATTTAATTCAACTGCCATCAAATATTTTCGCTGAACCTCGGCGATATCGGACATATCCGCATCCTCAATAGTTTGCGGTAGAGGTGGGATGAGTCGCTCAATCCAACGTCGATCAAGGTTCTCACTACTTGGGATATCGTCACGTACACCCCAACTTGCCCAAGGTATCTTTCTGATATTGTCACTAGCTCCGGAACTCATTCGTTCCCGTAGCACACTCTCAATCTGATCCTTGAACTTAATTCCAATATTAGGTGTTATCAGTATGAGATTATGAAGTGACGGTTGGTCCATAGCTGCGAGACTCGTGAGAATCTTTGCCATATGACCTAGCGAGCTGACATGCTCAATTACAAATTTTCCCTCAGGTCGTAAAATTGCTACTGCCTTATCGTAAATTCCTGCCGGCTCTGCGACGAGATAGATATTGAATTCACGTGTTGTCAGAGTATCGCCATTGAGAAGCTGAAGGTCAACCTCAGCTTCATCATTAGCGGCAATAGCTTCCTCGGCCACATTAAAATTAATTTCGAGACTATCTAAAAATTCAACTAAGTCGCTGTCCCCATTGACCTCGGCCATTTCACGGTCAGTATTGAAATTATCCTCATTTTTAAGGTAGTATGACCGAATTTCGTCTTTAACTTTAATACCACTTTGGGTATAAAACCAGTACAGAGGAATATCCTTCTCGCGGCAGCATTCAACCATCGTTTTAATGTCGCCACCACATGCAAATAGATATTGCATATATGTACGAGTGATATCTTGACCGTATTCTTCAGGTTTATTTTTACGCCCCCACATGGGTTTCATCGATTATTCCTCCATTTGCTGCAATTACATTCTGCCAATTAGATCATAGAAATGATTAGCAAACTCCTTCTGCACAATGAGTTCGCCATTTTGAGTTTGTTTCACAAAATCATCGAGGTGAGGAATGTACCCAACACATCGTGTTTTTGCCCAAACGCCACCCTGAGACTGAAGGAAGTTCTGAACGTATTCAGGCGTAGTTTCTTTACCCTTAATTTTACACAGGTTATTATAATTGGTAAGCAAAATATTAAAACGAGATACTACAGCATTGAATGTATTTGTATTGGATTCGTAAATATCAGAGAGTGCAACCAAGAGTGTGTTATGAATTGATTCCTCAGAGTTATTCACACAGAGGATACTCGTATCAGCTTGTAAAATAATATCTGGATATTCCTGAACCAGTTCCATTGGGACGTCAACTACCACATAATCTACTGCTCCCCGAAGGAATGACAACAGACTAGAAATATGTCGCGGTTCACGTAGTTCTTTTCGTGTTTTACCACCGATTTTCTCGGTCCAAGGGAATTCAGGATCCATTACAAAACTTGTCGGCTCGGTCAGTGTTAGTAACAGTAAATTTTCATTGATTACAAAACCTACCTCACTAAAAATAGATGGGTTATTAAGAGCGGCATAAGTAGAATAGGTATTTCGGATATCGACAGGGTTCTCAAGATGTTCCGCGAAATACCTAGTCATTCCAGCACGTTTAAAGTCAAGATCAACAACTACAACCGTACCCTGGCCACTTAAAGCGTGAGCAATGTTAGCCGCACTAGATGTCACCCCACTACGTCGGTCTCCTGTAATTAACAGCGTACCTTTACGTAACCCTGCACCTTGATACACGATTGGTGCATTACTAACATTATCAGTCTTTCGACGTTTAGGCGTTGCGTTAGTATGATACTCAGCACCATCAGGTAGCAATTCTGGATTTGCATTAACTTTCTGCTTAATCCGTCCGAGGACACCATTCAGCAACTTCGAACCTAATCCTCCGCCGCCACTAGTTAAATCCAAACCGCCAGTTTCAGCCGGTTCAGGAATTTCTTCAGGTTCCGGTGCAGGTTTCTGCCGTCCACGTTTAGGCCGCTCTGCCTTAGTTTCAACAGGTACAGTCTCAACCTGTACAGCTGAACTACCTTCTGTGATAGTTTCAACAGTTTCTGTTACAACCGGAGCAGTTGTCTCGATAACCGCATCGTGCTGAATTTCTAAAACTGCTTGAGTCGGTACAACCGGAATTACCGGAGGTGTATTCAACGGCTCAACCGGTACTGCATGTACTGATTCAATCTCCGTCTGAGGAGGTGTATTTTCAATTACCTCAGTGATATCACCGACATGATCAATATTATTTTCGGATTTATTTTCATTATCATCTTCACTGCCAAAGTTATAAGCGTCAGTTTTAGGTTTGTTCTTTGGTACCTTGTTACGTTTGAAAATAGACGAAAGTCCAGCACCTTTTTTGACTGGATAGTCTAGACCAACTGGCTCAGGTTCGTCTTCTCCGGATTCTCGGAAAACTACCTCAGTCGCAGCTTGAGGCTCCTGAATCAGGGGTACCACAGGCTCAATCACCTTATTTTTAGCATCGGCCGCATCTTGTTCGTCCTGTTCGACCTCTGAACGCAATTGCTGAGTTTTTTGATCGATATTAATATTCGGAAAATTAGGATGGTAAATTCCTTGCGTATCAAAACTTCCAATCAGTGTCGAATAGATATCTTTGACACCGATCTTTCTGAATAATAACATAGAAGTTTTATCATACTGAATGTCATCCATATGTTCGTCGTAGTGTAAGTAAATTTCCTCATCTGTGAGGACAAAGTACAATACCGGACTTACTGCTACTTCGAGTACAAGCGCTTCCTGAGTTCGCTGAATCGCATCAATAGAATCAGCTCGGTCATTGGTAAAAGCGTGCTGAAGTACTACGACTTTATCAAAGTCAACAAGTCCTTCATATGTTTCAGTTAGATACCTATGAAAATCATGAATATATGGAAAGGACTTCACGACTTTGATATCGCCGTTTCTACTGATAGATTCAGCAAGTTTCCCGTCGGTATTACCTCCCACAACAATAACACGTATCATTGAAGATCGACCACCATTTCTGAAAGATATAATTATTTAGTATTATAGTTTAGTTTTGAAGATTTCGACGAGACTTTCAGGTTCAGTCTCAACCTGATTCTGATTTTCAGCTTCTTGTTGATCAAGTGACCTAACCAGATTAATCTCATCGGCTTTTTCTTTTAGTGAAGTCTCTGTTGCGAGGTTAAAGTCGATGTTGAATGTTTGGGCAATACGCTGTCTAGTTGTAAGATTTTCATCTTCCTCCCAAACTTCATCTTCTTCATTGTGTTGTTCTGGACCTTCGGTGAACTCACTTTCCAGCTGTTCAATAAAGAGTTCATTATCCGCATCATCAAATGCCCTAACAACTTCGCCATATTCTGCAAATGGCACAGTAGCATTTTGATCAATAATTGGGAATGCCTTAACCTGTAAAACTTCCGCAAAGAACTGCATTACACCTTGACGGTCAAGGATTTGTTTATCCTTGAAGAAGTTAGATTCAAAGTTACTCAACATAATCCGTCGTACAGTTTGATGGAATTCACGCATTTTATAATACTGATCACAGTAAATCATATAATAATCTACCTCAATCGCCTTAGATAGTTTTACCTTAGACAAGAGATTATCAGTGTACATAATTGCAACTTGTCGTGCTTTTGGATTTTTAATAGCATTTGCCTTATCAATAAGGTGTTGCAAGTTTTCCGGTATACTACCAGTCTTAGCCATCGAATATTGCCGTATCTTATAACCCTCAGTAAGTAAGTCACGTTTAAATAAGGTTAGCGTCTTTTGGTAGTATTCATAGAATTTTGCATTCCGGGCTACGATGGAACCTCTAGTAACCTCGATTACGACAGCCTTCTTAATCTTATCACCATCAGGTCGGAAATGGATAAGTCCAGAGTCCTTATCAATAGTCGAGATTTCCCAGAAACTATCATATGCACTCAGTTGCTCATCCTGTAATTTCTTCAAGAGTCGACGTTGGCGTTTTTCTTCAAATACTACGAAACGGAAAATAAAGAAATAGGCGACCACAGTAGATGTAATACCGATTACCATACCGTAGGTCATTCCGTTAACTACCACTGCACTCAGCATCTTCACTAAGAGGAAAGTTAAAATTGCCCCTCCAATAAATGTAGCAATAAGAGCAATCATCTTTTTCTCGTTAAAGAAATAGTTATAAGCCGATACTTCAGTCCGTTCAATTGAAAGCGGAATCTTATTCTTTTTCACTGTTAACACTCCTTATTCCCCTATAATGAAAAAGAGGACGGAACGAATAATCGCTCCGTCCTCTGAAGTCTATTAATTGCGCGCATCTCCTGCCAGTCTAGCAAGTGTATCCATAGTTGATCGAGGTGCTGAATCTCCAGTAGGAGCCGGAGTATTACCTGCAAGGCTACTATTAGCATTCAAACCTGATGTTGATGGAACTTTATCCTGACCTGCCACCGGAGCAGCTTGAATATCTACAAGAGTTTTCTCCAGCTGGTCTGCACGTGTACCTAGACGTGTTACCATGTTATACTCGCCATTATCACCTTTGTACAACTGCTCAACAGATGTAACGCCAATTTCATTCAATTGATTTTTAACTTCAGCGTAATAGTGTTGGTTGTTAGTAGTTACATTCCCTGCCAAGACATCACGCAAATTCGCAATCATTGCATCATCCATTGTAAAGCTGAACTGGGACAACATTCCATCACTCACAGATTGAGTAATAGGTGTTACTTTGATAGATTCAGCACTTTGACGAAGTGCTTCAGCTGTCTCACGAAGTTCATTAGATAGGATTTCTACAGAAGCTGAAGTTTGTTCGGCAATCCCTGCAATTACTGCTTTGGTGATTGTGTCATTTGAACTAATTGTGTATTCGCCATCTTCATTAGATGTACGTCGATAATCGAGTTCTACACTGCTCATGTACTCCTGGACTTTAGCAGCATTTGCACCACTTAACGCGTAAACTCCATTTACTGCGCTTACATTGGAAATACCTGCATCACTGAGAATTTGCTCACTGATATCATTATTTACCAAAGAGATACCACCTGACGGTAGTTCTACATATCCCACAGATTCCTTAACAATCTCAGTAACCTTTTCAGAGTTATTCAACTCAGTGATAATTCCACCCATTTCTTCAGCTTTACCGCTTACGAAAGTGAGAGACTCACCATCAGGTTGTGAATTAAGTGCCATCATACGTGGGTCAGTTGAAGTTGTTATTAACTGATTAACACTAGCCAGAGTAGAATTGAGATCTTCCTCAGATACATTCTCAGCTTTCTTGAACTCATAGCGTCCGTTAACTTCCTCGTAATCTGTAACCACGCCGGCTTTCTTCAGTTCTTCGAGTACATGCTTAGTTTTATCTGATTTAATGAAGCTTGTATTGCCTTCATCGTCAGTATCATAGGCAAGGTTCTCAACTTCTTCAGCCCCAGTTACTTTTCGTGTAGTTTCACGCACGACAAATTCATCCAACTGTTCTTGTGTTGTTCCCGGAGTCAGGCTGTAATCAAGAGTACCATCCTCCTTAGGAGTTGGGCTGATGAGTCCGTCTTTTTCAGCTGAACGTAAGATATCCTGATTAAGTCCTTCACTCAAACTATCAACCTTAACATTATCTTGCGTATCAGCTACTTTTTCAGAATCGGATTCTAAACCATCAGCTATTTTTCCGAAGATACCACGGACTGAATCTTCACCAACACCTGTAATTTGGATTGCACCATCATCACCTTGTGTCACCGTATATCCCATCGCATCCATGATATTCTTAGCTGAATCGATTACTGCGCCCCCGGCCCCAAGTGCCAATGCCGTACCCTGAATACTATCCCCAAGGATAGTACCATTATCTGCAATTTCAGGAACAATAGAATTTGTCTCCGTAGTTGTAGATTCAGTAGTTCCTTCACTAGTATTGCTATTAGTCATATTGTTGATTTCTTCAACTAGTCGCGGATTAGGTTCCTTATTTGGAACTGTCTGAGGGGTAAGGCTTTGATCCAATTTCTCAGTAGAATCCTCTTCAGTTTCCTTAGTTGAAACCGAACCATTCTCAGAACTACTAGCTTCATCGTTAGATTCGCTATCGCTGAATCGCTCTTTCAATTCACGAGTACGATCCTTAGCCCAGTTTTTAGTCTTGTTCCACACTTTGTTAATGTCAGCCAAGACTTTTGCGCCACCAAGGTTACGAATATCTGATTTAATATTCTTGTACATTGGAATTAAGACGAACTTCCAAACGAGAATAAAATAAACCAAAAAAACAATACTTGTAATCAGTTCCGGAGCCGCTAACCAATAATCATTGTTAAAGTTATGATAGCGGTTATTAAGCATCGTGAACAATTTCCACAATACCAGGAATCCGAGGTGTATCAAGTAAAATACAACAAAGATGTAAATCAGTCCGACAAATGATCTAGATTTCTTATACCAGATCGATTGCAATGCAGCCAGAACTATCAAGAAACTAAAGGCTACAGTGATAACACCGATTTTAATGAAACTGTATGCTGTAAATACAATTGTAGCTTCGATCAAAAATACAATAAAGGTGAATGGATCATATTCCATACCCACATACACCATCACGTTATTGATATCGGTATTAGTGGAGGAGAACTTACTCATCGGAATCATCAATATCCGCAAGAAGGTATCCGTTGAAATACCTGCAGTATAGAACGATTTCGGTGCATCCTTGATTTCGAAGTAGTCGTTGAGATAGAAGAACGTATTCAGTGCGAGGAATTCATTCTCAGCCTGTACAAAATCATCACGTGTCTTCAAGTCATCGAAAATCAAGTTATGTTTACGGAAGTCTTCAATCAACTTGTAGTTCATTTCAGTAACCATATCGTTGATTTTTGCCATTGTTTCCTGCTTAGCTTCCGCAGTATCACCTGACAAAGTAAATCCGCTACCCACAATTTCAATAAGACCTAGGTCCTGTAAATACTTGGAGTATGTTGTTAAGAGTACACCACAACTAGCGTCAATATTTTTCTGGCAAGCCGTGAAATCCAAAGGCCCGAGTCGGAAAGGATCACTAGCAGCGGCATCTTTTAATACCGTACTAATATTCATCATCTGTTCGAGATTGAATCCAGTTGCGTCGTTAGCATCAACTTTCAATGAATCCTCAATTTTCAGCTTCAATTTTTCAGGATTCATCATCAAACTACCATCTGCATTATATCCAGAAGCAATCACAAACTTATCAGAACGTTCGTCAATAACTCGAATAGTTCCAGCACCCTCAAGTTTACTAACCACATTGCTGGTGTATTCATTATTATATAATTCGATAGTATTGTTAACTACAGTTAATCCTGAGATATCGCGGAGAGAATCTTCTACACTACCATCTTCGCTTGCCTGATAGTTGAAGTTTGCTCTGTTAATCGTTTCCACAATCATATCCCGGACTTTACTACCATAGAAATTCTCTACATCGAATTTCAAGTCCTTAGGATCCTGTCCAGTTGGGACCTGACTGTATACTGCGTATTGATAGTAAATTTCATTAAACATATCCGGTACAGTGTGCTCACCAGGTTCTAAATCATTAGTTTTATGTCCATTAGCAGAAGTTTCATTATACTTAGCATACTGCTGATAGAATGATTTATTTTCCTCGTTAGTACCTAACATGTTTACATATTGAATGAGACTGCCATCTTCATTTACAGATTTAAATCCACGCTTAGTTTGCTGCTCATTTATTGCTTCCGTGATAGGTGAATCATCATAAGTCAATGACTTATTTCGTGCATAGTTCAAGAAATCGAAGAGTCCGAATGTCTTTTGTACAAATGCACCATTTTCATCATAGACCGGAAGCTGAATAGCATAATTTTCAAGTGCATCGCGGAAATCTGTGTTCTCTGCCATACCAGGAGCTGTTGTTATCAACTCTCTATCATAATCTACCGACCTATCCAGGACAGCTGTTTGATAAAGGTTCTCCTTGATAAAGGCTTCATTCGTTTTATTAAACGTAAAATCGACAATGTAATTATATGCTAACAGCGGTAACGCAAAGATTAATACAAATTTTATTAAACTTTGCATATACTGCTTACCTGTCATCGTCTGGAATATAATCCGGAACAAATCGAAGCCCATCTTCGCAATACACAACGCAGCCATGACAAAGTATAGAGATATAGTTGCGATATTTACGAAGCTAAAATGATCTGTAGTTGGTGTGTAGAATAACGAGTTCCCAGAATGTCCGAGGAATACTTTAGTATACACTTCCTGACCCAGTGCAGTATAAGTAAATTTAATCAGGTTCCATACCCCAAAACTCAGGTAGGTATATATCATATCGAGGATACTATCCTCTTTCTTTAGCTTGTCCGCCATTTGGTCAAAAGTTACTTTACCAGCGGAAGCAATACCAAAGTTATTCGGTAAATATGAGTATAGAAGGTTAGCTGAATCGTCGTCAATATAACCTTTGAGTTTACGCGATACTTCCAAAGAAGCTGGTGCATATCGATCGTAAATTTGTTCCATAATCTTCGTTGTGATAGATTGATTATCTTCACCACGTTGAAGTTTCTTAGTAAGTGCCGCAGCATCAGGCTGCTTAAAGAAATTGGATTCAGAACATATTTGAGGAGTTGGTGTTTCACTATCAGAGGCTTTTCTATTAGCTGATGTAATACATAACATCAAATCAGCAATAGAGGTTGAGGGTCTTACAGTGCTAAAATCTTTAGCAGGAGTTTTGATCGCTTCCGCTAATCGATCTTTCTCAAATTTCTTTAAACCAGTGTCAAAGTATAACCAATCCCATACAGGCTGTGATCGTACTTTTGAGAAGTAATCAACCTGACTTTCATAACTTCGGTCCTTGGTATATGCGTAAAATTGAGATGAAAAGTATGACCTGTAGTTATTAATAGCCTTAAGTAATGTTGCACCATCCTGCATTCCGGCAGTTAGTACATAACCGAACCTTGCATCTTGTTCAGTAATTTCGTTACTTTTGATCAAACTATCAATCGTCTGTTCTTTTTTCTCATCACTACCAGTTGGGGACAATATCTTACCTAATGCCCCAGTACTAAGGAATGCATCATTACTTTCATTAGTAGTTCCGCTTGCCATGTTAACAATGATAGGGTTGTTATAGAATGGAATAATGATCTGTTTGTTGTTTGTTACGATATTACCATAATAGTCAATACCAACAATCAAATCCTTGATTCCACCGGAGTTATCTTTTATCAAGTTATCTCCATATTTTGAGTACTGAGCATTAAAGACAGCGGAGTTAAATGTACCACTAATGTTATCCAAACTTAAATCGTTCAATCCGGATATTTTAACGTACGTTTTCTTTCCAGTGTCTATGTAAATACCAGTATCTACAGCCGCCCAAGGGTTATTGAGCAACCTATCGAGCGTTAGAATCTTGTACTTACTACCAATCCCAAGAAATTCACTAACTCGGTAGTATAAGGGAACGAATGGAATTGTTGAGTCCCTTACATAAGAATCAGGAGTCTTGAAAGGTTCACCGTTGTAAGTAAATTCGATAATCTGACTTAATACTTTGTCGTTAAATCGAAATCCAAGCTTACTTAGTGTGTCCGCATATTGCGGTTGGGCGGATGATGTGTCTGCCGTAGTATCGCCATCGCCTGTTTCTTCAGCGTACACTGCTGCTGGAGATAGTCCAGAGATGAGGAATGTTAATAGCATGATGATAGCTATCAAACGTTTAAACTTCACGCTAATCCCTCCGTTGAAATTAAATAAGGAACTGAGTTTTCACCCAGTTCCCCTTAATTGTATTGATATATGTTAGTGTGTATTATCCGACTAAACCCTTATATTAAGGTTTAGCGCCATTAACTGTTACGCCTGTACCTGTACCCGCGAAACTAGAGAATCCAAGTTGGGTAGCAAATGCCTTTTTAGTTGCTTCGGCTCCCATAGTATTGGAAATAGTTTCATATTTTGTCTTAAATGCATCATTCTTAAACGTAACGCCTGTTACATTACCGTCAGCATTCCGGGTAATATCGAAACCGTATGACGCATAGTACTGTGCAGAGTTATTCAAGAAGGTATTATCACTTGTGATGACACCGTAGTTAGCCTTAGCAGACTCAACAACTTTCTTGAACTCGTCACCAGATTTCTCCATCATCGAGTTAACATCGATATCTACCACTTGACGCATAGCGTATGCCATAAAGTCGATTGATTTAGCTGTCAAAATCATAGCCAAACCGGAAGAGATTACAGAGACGATAATCAATCCCAACACGACGTTAGTCATAAACTCTCGACGTAGATAGTCTTTATAGTTGGTTGAAGCCCCACCATCACTCAAGCTGGACCAACGACGCATTTGGCCTGTAACCTTATCAATACCTGTACCTGTAGCACCAGGAATGGTAAGTACCAGCAAATCCAGTGTAACCCGCAACAGCAAGAAGAAGATAATTGCTACGGACAGGACACCTACTACAACTTGCAAAATCTGCATCGGACCACTGAGGAATTTGAAGGCGAACCACATATTTGGCGCCAAGTCAGGGTTTGTCAGATTCTTGGAAATGATCTCAACGTTCTGTGTTACACCATCAGATGAAGCGAATGCCGATACTGGCACCATCAGTGCTACCAACAGCACGAGAACGAAGATGATTGAGCGTTTACGTAAACTCATACTGAGTCCTCCTATTTAATTTTAGCATTATCGTTAATCCCTATCGCAGCCGAGTAGAGTTCAACGAGATACTGTAGTAAAATTGAGATTATGTCTGTCAATACTCCCGAAACTATCATCGCACTGAAGACCAATACTAAGATAGTTGATCCTGTTAACCGTTTCGCAAATCCAGGAGAAAATGCTGAGAAACCTTTACCCGCTAATTTTTTCCTGAACGGCACAGTATATTTAACTAAATCCGTATTTATCAGTTTCGAGAGAACATATGCTAACCAAATTAGTGGAATATAGAATAAAGCTACAACCACAAATACACTGGAAGCATTAACAAAGAATCTCGCGATTGCGTAAATTACTTTAAAGATTGAGTATGCTAACTGGTTATCTGCCAGTTGGGCATTTTCAAAGGTGAGAGATCTAGCTGATTTCCCGCCCGACAGTGTAAATTTAGTTCCCTTAAGTTCTTCGGCACTATCCGCAGTGCTTCCATCAGATGATCCACCGCCAGTACTACTGCTATCAGCGTCATCTTCCATCTGCGCAGCGTTAGCAAAATAACGGCGATCTCTGAATACATTTTTCAGTGCTTTTTCTTTAGACGCATTGTCAGTAGCGTTAAAAAATGGTGCAAACCACTTCTCAACAGCAATTGCCTGGGCCGCACTGAAGGCTGTAGAATGAGATGTATTAGTAGCAGCTTTTGGAGCGACGTAAGGAATCACAGATTTACTACCTACGTCATTAATAGCGATTCGGCAACTATCTACCAGAATATCGAAGTGAGGCATCTGCACATCACTTCGTGTATCACTCTTATCTCCAAGCACAGTTTTAGGTGAAACTTGGTCGGTATTAATTGCACCCCCAGTATCACCAATAGAACCTATCCAGATTCCAGG
The DNA here is from genome assembly GCF_039831995.1 of Paenibacillus pabuli. Lineage (NCBI taxonomy): Bacteria > Bacillati > Bacillota > Bacilli > Caryophanales > Paenibacillaceae > Paenibacillus > Paenibacillus pabuli. The sequence goes on along the minus strand of NZ_JBDOIO010000001.1, from coordinate 269,287 downwards.
AAGTAAAATAGGAGCGCGTTTGCTGAGGAATGTATCTTTAGGACGTGCAATAGCACCTAGACGTGATGCTCCATTCTGCATCCGCCAAGCTGAGTTTTCAACATCACCATCGTTCTTGATGGAATACTGCATCCCAGCGCCCTGACCACAAGCATAACCCTTACCTAATTCTCGATTTTCTAGGTCAAGTAAAATGTTAGCATTAATAGAGCTTTCATGCATAGTCACTTTAACTTTGTACCTTGTCTGATAACTAAGACCATCACCAGTTATATTACTAATAGTAACGGAACCATCTGAAGAGTTTCCCTTACTACCTGGATTGTAATATTTGAACTTTCCGCTATCTTTAGCATCTTTCATTTCACTGGCGATACGTTCAATTCGAGTTTTACTTCCTGATGCGAATGTGACAGTCCACATATTGTACTTCGTGCCATCACCTGCTGTAGTTTGAGATACAGAGTGATTGATAGAAAAAGGCGAGTAATTCTTATATCCAACAATTGTTGTTGTACCTTTGCCTTTATTCGTATCACGAGCAATATAAGCCTTACTACCAACTACTACTAAATCGGAGTACTTCGCTCCATCTTTAGTACTACTGTAAATTCTGTCATAGGGCTTTGTTTGGATATCAAAGTCATTCGCATCCAATGGAGCATACGCCGTAATAGACGAAACCCCAAACACATAACTGTTAGGGTTAGCAATAATCTTCTTGACTTCAGCATCAAAGTAGTCATTGCCTATGGTGTCCTTTCCGGACCAAGGATCATGCTTTACATACCAAGTGGAGAGGATAGGATAATTCGAATAAAGTAGCGCGTCTGCTGCATCTTTAATCGAATCGGTAATACTGTCTGCTGCGGATACGGTACCTGCCATAGAGCTTAAGAGAACACTCATTGCCAAGAATGAGGTGATTGCTTTTCTCTTAAACATCTTCATCAGGCCACCTCTGGGAACTTAAATTCGAACCGAGGTAAATTAGGAGTTGTGGGATGAGAGGGTTGTTTTGAAACTTCGTAGAATGTAATTACTTCTGGATCTTCAAGTAGAAGTCCAAAGTCCAAATCAACTTCGTCACCTTCACTAGGTTTAAAGTCGATTATAACTCGAGCAGCATCATGTTCATAGAACCATTTATCCAATTCAGCTAGCAAAGACGCTCTAAATACTTCATATTCAGCTTGTAGAGCATGTTGCTTCTTGGTGATGTCTATTTCGCGCCGTGCTGCCCGATTTTCCAGTGAGAGCATCTCGCGATACTCCTTAAAATCACGGTACTTTGACTTAATCAAAGAAAAAGCGCGAATAATTAACACCCCACCTTCTTCTATTACTAAACCATTACTCACTTCGCACAGCGGGAGATGCAATATTACTATAATGGTACGTATTAATTGCTTTCGAATCTATAGATCAGTCATGTAAATATCGGATTAGACTTAGCTGAAAGTTTGCAATAAAAAAATACCGCTCCCGAGGGAACGGTATTGCTAAGACTAATTATTGGTTGATCATAGCCCCTACAACTTCAAAGAGGTTAATTTGACCGAAGACCATGAATGCAATGAAGATTACAGCTGGGATGTAACTGTGTTTAGTCAGTGGCTCCCAGAAACGTTTTTCCCAAGCACTACCTGCACGGAATGCCGGTGCATCGAACATTTTGATTTTCTTTTCCCAGAAGATATATGCTCCGTCTGTAGTCAACATGTCACCAACCCAGTGACTTACAGCACCGATATAAGCGAAGATTACCCAGATCGAAATCAATCCACAAGCTGATTCAAACATAATCAAGTAATTTACTAACGTTGGATCAACTAAACCTTTATCAAGAACACTACCTAGAATTTGAGGGGCAAGATATTTGATAAACGCATAAGCCGCACCGAATGTCAATGTGATCGAAGCCAGTGAATGTGAGAATCTACCACGGTGTTTTACACCAAATGTCCGAAACAAGAATGCAATCAACGGGTTTGTTCTAGCTGGCAATGAGTTAGGTGAATCAATATCAGGATATCCTGATCCCCAGTTACCTGCCAAGTATGCCAACAGTGCCGCAATCAAGAATGGGAGACAGTTAACAAAGTAAGCAACTGGTGAAACTGTAATCAAGTTAATGTCTGGCGCTTTAGGTAAAATATTGAATTTAATTGCAAGAGGTACAGCCGCTACCGTGAACAATTTACCGAACTGCTGATGTGTTTGATGTAACATTTATATCGACCTCCGAGTAGTTTTTATTTACTATTATGTATTTTAACGTCTTCTTTTAAATTTCTGTGTCATATCATATATGGAGAGGATGATCTTAAATACCATTTCAATTTTGCTAGGCTTCTTACGATACTTACCATTTTTGTCGCGATATGACTTAACTGATCGGTATCTTCCAAACAACTTCATCCCTCATTTCCTTTTCCTTATCTTAATTATATCAAATCTATAGTAGAATGCAAGGCTTTTTTCTATCAAAACAATAGTATTTTTATCAAAACAATAGTATTTTAACTTTTAATACCATTTTTACCACTCGCTTTATGTTCCCCTTATCCCCTAATTCTATCCAGGTACTTATTCACATCCAAAAAATAAAACTGCACATTTATCTGTGCAGTCCTTATTTATTGGGATTCATTATTGATTTTATCGAATCTTAAAGTTCTTTATATTTAAGCGTGATTTAATAGGTTGCACGGTAAAAGAGGGATATTCGATCTTACAATAAGCTACAATGATTATTTCGGCAATAGAGGCAAAACAGATATATTGAATCATCATGAGGAATCCGAGGAATAAGAAGAAGGTATAATCAACATAACCACTTTGAACTTTACAAAGAATGATACCGACAACTACAATTAACGCTCCTGAAAATAGTGGGAAGAGTAAAAGAGGACTATTTCGGTGTAATTTGTGAAATCCTTCGCCACCTTCACGAAGATGTCCTTTTGATATACGGTAACTACAGTAAATTAATGTAAATATTAATACAATGAAACCTAGTGCAATTGATGAGATTACAGCGTACCCGTAAACGTTAGACATTAGTGTATAATCATAAAACATCAAAACAAGTACATAAGATTCAAGTCCAAACTTAAACATATAGACGACTAATATAACAATTTGTAATTTCTGTAACCTATAAGCAATGGGCTTTATTATAAAAATAGCAGTTAAAATGATCTGAAAAATTAGCACATTACCCATTAAATTAACCATATCATAAAGATTATAATTATTTCTGACGGAGCTATCCTCTATGGTAAGGCGTGAGATGATAGTGATTACAGTACTGTATATTGTAATTATGAAGAAGAGTAAACTTACACCTGCTGGTGAAAGCCGACCTACAACCTCATCCCAGAGTTGTTTATAGTCGTGATCAGTAGTTTTCATGATGACCTCCGAGAAGATAAAGCGCAAAAAGTCTGCTAAATGCAGACTTTTGGTTTAACCTATATAGCGTTTACCCAATGTATTGATCCATGCAAATTCAGTGTAATCCAACGAATACCATTCATTCTCTTTGATGACGTGCAAAGTAATAGGCTTTTGCACATTCATTGCATTTTGGAGTTCAGTTAAAGTTGTGGCCCTGCCAGAATCGAGATAATACTTATGCAAATGAGCATATCCGATACTCGGTACCCGAATGTGATTCACACCATTGGGATGTTTCAAATACGTGTCACGAGAAGCTGCCATAAATTTAACCTCTATTCTGTAAATTCTCCAGTCTCTAAATTAACGTAGAATGTTAATTTATTGATTCCTGCCAAGACTCCTGATAATTGTGATATCTCATACTTTGAGATAGTATCAGAAGGTCGAGTTATGTTAACAGAGAATTCCGAGAGATGGGGTCTCCAAGAATTCTCTGGAATTTTATCAGCAGAAGTGATAATATCCATAACGTCAGTTTCATCGAGTGGTGGTACGTGGCTTTTTGAAGCGGAGTTCAATTCGAGGATAATACGTTTAATTTTATAATAAGTTTCCTCTTCTTTGGGGAGACTCTCGGCCTGATCCAAAGTTATACAAAAATCATCGCCATCAGATCGGGATTCGGAATAAAGACATTCCGAGGTATCAAGAGTAGCTGAGGATTTCTCTAGAGGGACGTAGGGTATGTACTCAACACCATTAGCGTCCTTAGTAATACTGGAAGGGTTTGATGTTTCGATTGTTTCTTGAGGTGTACTGCACGCGGTTAAAATCAGAATACACAAAAGTATACTTATTTTACGCAATTTTACTTCAGTCCTATCTGAGATAAAGAGAAGTATTTAACCTTTTCCCTCTCCATACCTATTTAAATGGGTCTTTAAACGTACAACTATTTTGGTTCTCTCACATATACAAAACTTCGGCACCTACAATATTCACATCGTGATTTACACTGATGTATGCCACTATCGCAAGGATCAGAATAATATCCCTCAAGTTCGCCCATATCTACGAAACCAAAGGAATTAAATAGTGTTTCAGCCTTCCATCCTTCTGGTCGATGCAAACTATTAGCGACAGAGTACAGTCCTGAACCACAACTTAATGCAGCTGATAGTAAACGTGATCCATACCCTTTATTTCGTGAATCAGGTTTAACATAGAAATTTGAAATAAAATTGTATTTATTCTGAACAGGTATCTTACCCTTAATTGAAGGATAAAAACGAAAGAGAGTGTAATCTCTTACACTCTCTTGTTGAATAAAACCTATAAGTTCAGAACCGTCTTCGATAATAAGATAGCTGTTCTGTTCCAATGAATGTAGTATATGTTCCGACGTTGCCATACCTGAGGCAAGATCGTCATTTAACATTTCAGCTATTGCTAAGGCATGAGATGTAGTTGCATACCTTAACTTTGTCATTTAGTTTGACCCAGTACTGTGGAATCCACCAGTGCGCAATGTTTCAGTGACTTCATCGTCATCAACAGCTAATGCCTGAGTAAAACGTGCTTGACACAAACGTGAACCTTTAGGCAGAACGATAGGTTCATTGCTGATATTACGAATCATCAGTTTGATCTCACGTCCGTAGTAGTCCGGATCAATAAGTCCGATGTGGTTTGCAAGAATAATTTGATATTCCATTGTCGTCCCGCTGCGGAGTAATATATCCAAACCTTCAGATGGTGGCATATAGCAAGTGATACCAGTAGGTACCAAGAATACCTTTCCCGGTTCTACAGTAACTTCTTCAGTACTATAGAGATCATGAGCCAGTGCGTATTTTGTCTTACGTACAGGCATAACTGCATCATCATTCAACAATTCGAATCCCCGTACAGGTACAATTTCACCCCAGTAAAATTGATGTACTTTGCCGTCGTATTTGAATTCGAAACCGTTATCCCATTCGATAATGTTATCAATCAAACGTGCGTTGAAAACGAAATCATGCTCACCTTCAATTGCCAAAAGTACTTCGTTTGCGTCATCAGAGAGTTGAGTATCGTAGCGGTAATCGTTGAATACAGGCATACCATGAGTTTTAACCGTAATATTTCCTGGATGTTTATGGAATAAGTGACTAAGTTCGAGCCCTGTAACTGACATTAAAATACCCCTTTACTTATTAAAATTTAATAATCACAAGATAAATCACGATCGCGCAGGTAAATTTCCTTCGCTTCGTTCTTACACGTCTCACTACATACTGGGAATGAATCTCCGTGATATGTATTCCCCCACAACTGCCAACTCCAGACTGGTTCTCCTATGTCTTTTGTGCAAATATGACACTTACCGAGAATCCGAGGAGAAAATGAATCGCATTTACGTGCAATTCGATTATAGTCCCCGTCTTCCGACATAGCATTATAATCATCATCACCGATGTTTATAACGTCTTTTTGGCAGAGAGATTCAGGTTCATAGGGAGGTTCATATAAAGATCCACGAAACCCAGGGACATTGTGACTATTGATACAGTCAAAACAAGTATATGTTTGTCCTGCCAATAAGGTATTCCCCCTAAATTCTTATTATCCTTTACTACTACATAATGTACCAGACTATTTATAGTTAGATATAATTTTAATTGTATGCTAAAATCTGGTACGCATAATCAATAATATCCTCTGCCGCATCTAAACTTCTACGCCCTGTTGTAACTTTAATGTCGCCAGTTATTGTGTGGTGCATCGGCGCAATGTGATGAGTAGTAGAACTGAACATAGAATAGTCCATTTGCGCATCACCAGAACTAACACTCAGTCTAGGTGATTCCCTCTCAATAAGATACTTAACAGCATTCCCTTTAGTAATTTCTTTAGGAAATAGATATAATTTCTTTTCCTGCAAGATTAAGTCACATCCCAGTGAATCTGCAAATGGAATCATTGATTTGACATAACCTTCATGATAATGGTTTAAGTTCTCAATTTTAGTCATAATCATACTCTCATTAATAGGGTAGAAGTTGCATCCGAAATAAGACGAGAATTCTTGACTAATATGATTATATGCATGTTCACGAGATCTACGTGAGATTTCAAGCTGACTGCGTAAATGAGATTCCCAAACAGTATCGAGTTCCCCATTAATGTAAATTTCTTTGCCTGACTCACATACCATAAATTCAGGAAACTGATCCCGAATGAAATGTACACGTAGCGCCTGTTCAAGTGTTCGTGCAGTTACTGGAACTAAAAAGAAAGCTTCCCTAAATGAAATCAGCTTTATCAGAGCGCCAGATGTAGTATGTGAAGTAAATTTACCTTCTTTGGTTTCTACAGGCACCATTGCACCATCGAAGTCTGAGTAGAAGACCTTAGAGTAAATTAGCGTACGATCTAAATCCGAAAATAACATGCATTACCTCTTTCTCGGGCACATAAAAATACCCACTTATTTTCTGCTACATCGTTTAATGTGACAGCATAAGTGGGGATTGTATAATTTTAAGCGTTTACCGGATTAGCTACAGCAGTATCACTTAATTTTTTACGGATCTTCGACATTCCTTGTAAAATACCTCCAGGTTCGATGATAAGTTCGCTGCACTCTACATCACCGTAGACTCTACCAGTTTTAGTGATTTTCACTGTCCCAGTAGTGATGATACCTTTATCTACCGTCCCAGATACCTCAACATCAGCTGTACTTCGAACTCTGATGCAATGACCATTCTTACCAACTGCCAGGATGTCGGAACTATCGATATTACCTTCGATAAAACCTTTAACCAGTGCTGGAGATCGAAATGCAACGTTACCTAAAATCATTGCACCCTTATCAATAATATTATCGTACTTTCGGTTAAGTAATTTATGTAACATTCCGACATCCCCTTAAGTTTATTTGGTAAGTTTAGCTAGTTTCTCAAGTTTAGATCCGATAAGTTCAGATTGCTTTTTCAATGCGTCTACCTGAGTACTGAGTTCAGCAAGAGACTGTACCTGTTTAGATATTTGGGCTTCTTTTTCAGTAATTTCAGCTTTATATTGCTCGATCTGCTTTTCGTAAATTGCTGCCTTCTCACTGACCGTAGAAAGTTCTCTACGTGTCTCCTGATTTGAAATATATTGCGATGTAGGCATCATAAAAATTGCCAGTATCAGTGCCAAAAATATAAAGGTAAATGCCTTTGTATTTTTAATTTTGTCGAAATAATTTTTAAGTTTATTCATAAATTTTCCCGTTCCTCTCGATTAATACATATGTAATTAAATGAATTGCGAACAAATTTCTGCCACAGTCAAGGCGAGTCCAATCGGAGTACCCACAAAAACTGTTAGATAGAAAACTGCTTCCCATCCTTCACCAAAATTATTTTTGATAAATAGTTTCATTATACCGACCTCCACATATTGAGTGTGTTTAACTCAACCATAATACTGTACTAAGGGCAACAATACTACAGCGGTAATGATGATCCCACCCACGATAAACTGGAATGGTCCCATATCACCAATACCGAAATATTTTTCAATGAACGTAGTGTTTTCCACAGTCAACTTTACCTCCATTATCAGGTATTATTTTCCTATCTTTCAACACTACTTAATTAAAACGATCAAAAAAGGAACGCATAATTATAATTAGCGTCCCTTTAATTTATTTCCAACCCATGCTATCTTTGATTTGTTCTCGTAAATCGTTAGGGACTTCTGAAGCGGGAGTTTCAGGTAATATTCGCTCTTTGTTACCTTTACTATCCACCTTATAATGACCTAATCCGTCATCATCCAGGGTTTGGTCCCGATCAGATGGAAAGACTGTTTCCTTTTTACCTTCCGAGTCTGTAAAAGTGATACCTGTATCGCTGACATCAAAATCTGGTTTACTGTCAATTACTGCGTTCTCATCGAAGTTGGAAGAGAATATGAAATTGTATATCCCTAAAAAGGTTCCGACAACAACGAGTAACGCAATCGCCAATATCATCAATTGCCAGCGCGTTTTTAACTTCTTAATCATATTAATTAATGACTATTCCCAATCGGGATCGAAGATTGTAGTTTTAGCAACGGAAATGGAATAACGAATTGTACGCGTACTGCGGACGCTGGAGTGAATATCAGCTTTAACAGAAGGAAGGAATCCAGAGGGTTTACGTCGAGGATATGGGACAAAGTCTACCAAGTAGTCAAGTCGTACCTGATATCCATCCTGAATACTATTTCGAATATCACGCATAATCAGATTATATGCTCGGCTTGATTGCTCTTTTGTAAGTCCTGCTCGGTAAAGTGCAGATTTAAAGTATTTGTGATCCCGTACAGCTGGATGATAAATTACACCGTCAACAATTTTCTGCGCTTCAATCCGTGCAGCTTTTTTAGCATTACCGGAATTCTCAACCACATCACTAATTCCCAAGAAACTGTAGTCGACTTCAGTAGTACCATCAGCAACAGCACTAGTTGTCTTTAAATCAACCGAAGCTTCAGGTGACCAGTCAGGATCGACTTCAATGAGACTATCGTGAGATTTAGCATAGAAGATTTTCTCAGGATGCTGTACGGCCTGGTGCAGTGTAGCCCGTACATGTGGAATATAATGTTCCCCTTCAAGTTTGAGGAAAGGTGTAAAATCGATAAGTGGATTAAGATCAACACGATATCCAAGCAAGATACTCGTGCGAATCTCACGCATTACAACATTGTAAATTTTAATCGCAATTTCCCGTGAGAATCCCGAGCGATAGAGTGAAGCTTTAAAATAGCTATGATCCCTAATTGCAGGATAGTAGCTGAAGCTAGCGGAGTCGCTAGCCTGTACCTCAGTAATATTTTCCATAATTCTCAGTCACCCCAGTTGTTTATTTATCAGATACGAAGTTACCTTCAAACATTGCGGCAATCTCGTCATCAGTGATTTCTTTGTCATTTGCGTTATACTGTTCATCGCGCAACATATCAGAGACTGAAGCGAAGTTACGTGAAGATATTGCCATTTCTTCAGCAGTTTTCTTCTTCATTTCTTCAGCAGATGCAGCTTCAAAAATAGTTGCATGTTTAGCCTTGAGCGTAAATACCATCAGGAGATACTCAGCGTTAGTTCTGACTTTCATGACACTGAAGAGATTGTTAATAAGACTGGCCACCTCAGCGAGTGTGTATGATTTCAGGAATTTCTTAATACGTGTAGTTTCCTGTTCGGTATAATCGTCGAGACTAACGCCTGCCTTTATCTTCATGATATCTGAAAGGAACTTAGGTAGTCCGTTTAAAAACTCTTCAGGTTCCATATCATATTTCTTTTCGATTACGTTGAGAAACTGGAGCGCCATGAACGCATCACCATCAAGCTGCTCAAAATAATCGATATAACTATCTGCGCTTTTGATGAGAAGCGCATCCAGAACATAACTATGAGTGACATTCCCTTCTTTCATGAAGGTATCCAACTTTACTACCGCTTCACGCGGTCCACGGTTAGCATACTTAACAATTGTAGATAAAGCTTTTTTATCGTAAATGATACTTTCCTTATTACAAATCATTTCGAGATGATCGGAAAGTTCAACAGCTTTCGGTTTTTGGACTTGATACTCACGGAAACGAGTTTTAATCGCCGGGAGAAGATCTTCTGGGTCAGTTGTACAAATAAAAATGTAAAGTCCTTTGATAGGTTCTTCACAAATTTTAAGTAGTGAAGCCTGTGCTTCGGGAGAGATACGTTGACATTCATCCAAAATAAATACGCGTTTGTTACCTGCAAACATTGTTTTCTGTCTCATTAAAGCGACAATTTGTTTGACATCATCAATTCGTCCGTGAGAAGACATATCGTACTCATTGATCGGTAGTTTAGGATTCTTACCATCATTTTGAATAGATTTCTCAATTTCTTTACAGTTAGGACATTCACGGCAAGCAATACCACCATCCTGCAAATTCTCACAGAATAGCAGTTTGCTTAAAATCCGTGCCGTAGTTGTTTTACCTGTTCCCGGAGGTCCCGATAACAAAACCTGCTGAGGAAGTGTGTTATCCCCCGCCATTTTAGCAAATGATCGCTTGAGTCGTCCGTTACCTACGACTTCATTTAGGTCTTTTGGACGATATTTTAGTTCCAAAGCTGCATTCATTAAAAGTACCTCCGTAAATTAGTTTAACTGTTACTCGCCTAGATACTCGAAAATAGCACCTGATTGCATAACTTCTTCAATCTTTTTCGGGTTAAAATACTCACCCATAAGCCAACCGTTTTCAGTATACACATATTCAACGTAAGCAACAAGTGCCTGACTCATTAGACTATTGCTAACAGCTGGATGACTGCTGGTAAGATAATACCAATAACATCTACCTTTATTGTCGATCGCGTAAATGTGAGGAAGCTCATTCTGGGCATGAGCCTGTAAGTGATTCTCAACAAGCGTAGGATAACGATTAAGTCTTCCGGAATCATACAACAGTACATTTTGGATGTAGTTGAAAATAATGGTATGTCCTACAACATCACGATATTTATTGAATAGTTCATATGTTTTATACGCGGCCTTTTCAGCTTCTGCATAGGTAATATAACTGAGTTTTACACCTATTACGTTAAAATCGTAGGCGCGTAGTTTGTAAACACTGTCCTCATAATCGATAGAAATACCGGAATTATCATCGTTATCGTTAAGTGCTAAATTTAATGTCGACATTAATTAATCCCTCTGAACATCGAGATACTCAAAAATGGTACCCGATTTCATTGCTTTCTCAATAAGTTCAGGGTTAGAGTATACTCCCATTTGCCACCCATTTTCAGTGTAAATATATTCGGCATATGTGCTCAAACCTTGATGTGATAAATTAATTCCGATTGGATTATATTCCCCAGTTAACTGGTACCAATAGTGTTTGCCATGTGCATCTATTACAAAAATACGCGATACTTCATCCTTCACAGTAAAGGATTGCAAATGACTTTCGATAAGGGTATAGGGTCTCTCAATTCGACCATCAATGTGCAACAATGTGTTGTGAATGTAGTCGTAAATTCCAGGGAATCCTACAACATCCGCATATTTTTTGTACATATCGTACGCTCTATACAATGCGTCGCTTGCGGATTTATAATTGCCATAATTAATGTGAAATCCGATAATGTGCCAATCGTACAATGAAACTTGGATAGATTCTCCGACATCGTCAAGTCGTACTCCAGATTTCTGTTCTTCATCAAAATATAAATGAATTGGTTCCATTTTGTCTTTTCCTCCAGTACAAATTATATTAGGTAATTTATCACCTATATAATTCATGAATTAGACCTCAAATAGAAGTAGATAATTGATAACTATCCGAAATTAACAACTACGCCATCTGCATGTGGACCAAGGGAGATTGTATCAACCCACTCAGCTTCATCTTGACAAAAGCGTTCACATGTAATATCTCCGTAATCGTCCACAATTGGAGCGGTGTAGGTATCGTAACAAGGAGTTCCCTTTTTCCAGTAGGTCATAACAAATCCAAGATCGGGATGTTCAATTTCGCCCCATTCCTTACCGTTGCCCCATGTTAATACTTTGCCGGAATGTCGGTATTTCCATTTAACATCTTTATACCCGCGTTCTTTAGCTTCCTCTGCATATTCCTCAGCGAGCTGCATACTACCATAAGCGTCTTCGTAAGAACGGTTGTCGTCTGAATATGTAACAATCCAATCTAGATTCATGCGGAAACCTCCATTTTAGTTGGTATACACCCAAATTCTCCTAAGTAAATTAATCACAAATTTACTCCACTAAATGTACTTATTTCGCGTCCTTATAGTTTTAATCAAATTAAAAAGCCCGGAGATTCCGAGCTTTTAAAAGTTAACACATCTATCTTTACTCACCATATAAATATTGCGATTTATATTGAACTACTTTACTTGATATGGAACACTACCTGCTAGTATAGCTTCCTCTATATGATGCCAAGCGTAATGTTCAACAGCCTGCCAACTATCCTTGATGTACTGGAAGCCAATGTAAGCTTTGACATTGTTCTCGATCAAGTCTTCAGTAGTCTCATAATAATCTGGAGGCCTCATGACAGATCGGTAGACCAGATCGTTGTTATTGTTGATCCAATAAACTCGCGCTACCTCACCGTAAATATTCATCTTTACAATGTGGTCAGATAGAATATCAATAGCTGATTTCGTTTCTTCAGTCACTTTTATCACCTCTTGAAGTTAGTATACTAAGCATAAGCAAGTAAGTCACTGATATCGTAAACACTAGGTTGAGTTAGTGGTACTCCGTTAGCTATCAGTATATTATAGAGTTCTGTGCTTATATTAATAGTCCCATTCGAGATAGCCTCGAAGTTTGATATAGCAAGCTTAGCACTCTCGATGTTATTGTTGTAATCTTCCTCGTTATTATAAGGCCAAGGATCAAACATGTTCTTGGATGTGAACAGCAAGTAACCGGTACCATTTGATGGGAATAGCTTATATCCTCCGTCTTTTCTCTCCTTAATAGTAACTTTGGAGAAATAATCCTGGCAGTCGGAAACACCATTATTGAATAGTGAAAGTTGGGCCATAGTGAAATTTATAGCTTCTTCATCGGATATCGCGAAGTAAAAATTAGTTTCTGTATTGCGAAGTACAATACCCGGAGTGTTAGCAGCATAGTGCCCACCGACAGGTGTCAATTGAACACCAAGGGATATAGTCGAGTACCATGCTGATTTAGTAAAACTTTTTCGTTTATCTCTCAAGTTAACCCTCCTTAATTAATGTTACTGCATTTACTTGATAGCCTTCAGTTATTAGCGATCAATTTCAGTTATTTTAATACCCGTAATCGTGCAAGATGTTCTTCATATTCCGCGGAATAATGATATCGTTCCTCGATAAGAACTCCTTAGCAAGTTGACGTGCGTACATTGAATACTCGTCAGTGTTATGTACGTTATATTCAGGATGGATATCGTAAATATATTCTAGTAATACATTTTCTGGATGTATTGGTCGCAGAGTAAACCACTCGGAGCCATTCTCAGAAATGAGCCCCACATATGCATTGGTAGTTAATGCGATATCATGCGGGTTATTTCCAAGTACAGCAATATCTTCGTGTTCCTTAATCGCTGAAATAACATCGTAGGATGGACGTATTACTAATCGATCGCTATCTTTTCCACTGTAAATGTATCCTAAAATGTCACTAGCTTTAATAGTTTCATTGGGATCATAACCACGTACAATTGCACCCCTTATCGAGAAGTGCGCCCGATCAGAATATTGTCTGAAGAGATTTAGTCTCGATTCGTCTTTTAACTGCTCATCGCCGTCAATATACATTAGGTAAACCTCCGTTTAGCTGAATGGGTTATCTCCAGTACTTCGATGTATTGCTGAAACCCTCTTGAGTTAAATATACATCTGCTACTTGGATACTTACGTCTAGGCTCGGGTAATCTGATGCCTGGCATATTGCTTCTGCGATATCATGTGTGACAAGATCGGTAAGTATTATGCGACCATAACTTTCGAATCTCACCGTGTAAGTTACCTGCTCTAGCGGGTTTACAGTTATAACCTCACCACTGCCAGATATATAAGATTGAGCTACGTCGAAAGTCATGTTAGCTGCTTCGTTTGGATCGTGTGACCAAGGTTTTGCTGAATTACTTGTTAGGAATAAGGGTCCTAGTTTGATGACAAATATATCGTTTTTCTCAGACATAATTAAACCTCCATGCTTATCTGTAATTTTTGATCAATTGCTCAGCGTACGTACTGTAATCAGAGAACAGGTCGTTGCCTACGTAAAAATGTAGTTTATTGTACTCTTCTTCAGTGATTTCGATAAGTTCCAACGATCCAACGTATTTCTCGCCAACAACTACCTCACTAATACCGTCTATTATCTCACCATGTATATTCCTATAGTATATTATGATAGTTTCAGGATTTATAAAATATTCTATGATTAATCACCTCTTTCCCTTATATTTATCCTCTTTCTCTTAATTGCATCGTTAAATTTCGGCAACAAAAAAAGACCACATTTCTGTGGTCTTTTGTATATGCTGCGTTAATGGCTTAGATTTCAACCAGTTCAACGTCTTGCAGTTGTCCAGCTGCTTTAGCCATGAAGTTATCCAATTCATCCAGGATGTTTTTGGAAGCATTTTTCGAACCGCCGTTACCAGTACGAGTAGTTGTTTGCGCTTCTTTCATTGCGTTCAGCAACTCTTCAGTAGCAGGGATTTTACCTTCCAAGATTTCTTGGTACATGGAGAATGCTTTTTGAGCATACTCTTGAGAAGTGTAGTGATCGTTTTTAGGAATCGCACGACCGTCAGCAACCATTTTTTCGTTCAACAGGCTCAGACCGTTGATACCACGCAGACGAAGGGAAACTTTCTTGATTGGTTGACCATCTTCACCAACTTGAGTACGTTGTTGAATAGTACCATCTGGAAGTTCCACTTTTTCTTTCGCATCGCTTTCGGACATTTCGTGAACAGCGTTACGGAAGAACAATACTGCATCGCTATTACCTTCTTTGAAGAGGCTAGCTTGACGAGCGGACAGGTTAACTGCTTCACGGCGGCTAACTGCTTTTTTCTCATCAGTTTCAACGTTGCGGATTACATAACCGATAACACCTGGGTTAGAGAAGTAAGTGTTACCTTTGCCTTTTTTACGAGCGAAGTGATTACCGATAGAAGCGACGATTTCACGTTTTGCTTTATCTACATCCGTTTGAGCGAAACGAGTTTTGCTCGAAGATTTAGTTGTGCTTTTTGCACCTGCGTCAGGAGCGCCTGCTCCAGATTTTCTTTGTTTCAAACGTGCGTTTTGTTCAGCCATTAGAAATTCCTCCCAAGGAAAGTTTTAATTTTTTTATGTTGAAGCAAGTTCCTGCTGTCTTTATGTACTTGTTAACTTGCTCTCCTTTAACTATCCTTATTATATCGGATGATTACTCATGGTGCAAGGAGATTATTACAAGTTTTTGAGACGTTCCAGAGAACTCACTGTGCAACCTTACTTAAAAACCTTTAAATCAATTAACCTTCATACAACCATCATTGACCGTATCCCTAACACTTATACGAGATACTCTAGAGAAAAATGAAAGTCTTTCAATCATCAACTTTTCATTATTCTTTTTCTTTCTTACATTCACCAACTGTTCACGACAAGGTGCCGACCCAATAATTTTCGATTAGACACTAAAATATCAGCTTAGTTATAAGTTTTTTTGCTCAGGTATTAGTGTAATTATATAAGACTAGATTGAATATTAACGCGAGGTCATTAAATTAATCATAGTTGCATCTATAAAAGAAGGGTAGTGGAAATATACGATCCACTACCCTTAATTTTTTATCAGACTAAGCCAACATTTTGACAATAGAATTCATTGCATATTTTTCTGCCCACCATGCAAGAGTTGCCTTGTTAATAGGAAGGTCAAAATCAAAGGAAACTGTAGTTTCAAGAGGGAGGACTACCTTGAGAGAATCGAGCGCTTGTTCCAGCTTGGTTCCAGTAAAGTACTTCTCCAACAATTCCCGTTCAAGGTTGTTAGCACGAATCTCAGAGAAGTCGACACCGTCATCATCCATCTGCCAGACCCATTTTTCGAATGCAGCCCCACCGAAACCTTTGATTCCTGGAATCTTATCGGCAGTATCACCAACAGTTGCCTTATAAAGTGCGATTGTATTATAAGGAAGTCCAATTGCTTCGTGATAATTATCCCGAGTGATTTCATTGAATTCATACTTCTTATGATTATGACCGCGTACCCAACTAACATTTTCACGTACACCCTGCATCAAATCCGTGTCACACGTATACATCTTAACGTGACCCTCAGTTCTCAACTGATCAGCGGTAGCTAGTACCAAATCATCCGCTTCAAATCCTTCTTGACGGAGGACATTGAAATTAGATGAAGTCAATGCCTGATATACCAAATCAACCTGTTCAGTAAAATTTGGAATATTAGACTTTAATGAAGGACGATTAGCTTTATAAGATTGAGTCTGCTCTTTACGTTGGTTAGACCATGAGTCCAAACAAATAATTGGAATTTCTCCGGAATTTAGCAACTTCACAACGAAACGCATAAAGTTAAACGCCATTGTTGTGTTAATAGTTTCACCATTAAGTTCAGCAGTCAAGTCCAAACCGCGATACATCCCATAAGGTACCATGATACTCATTCCATCGATAACAGCAAAAGTCTTAGTCATTTTTATCCACCTTTCGTTTTTTCTTACGGCGTTCGTTCCAACAGTAAATTCCGATGCATAAGATACCTAAAAATATCCATAAACCAGCGGACCAAAGGTTGCCATTTTTGACCGACACATAAATACATGCTAAAAAATTGAGAAGAGCTACCCAATAAATTAAGCGAAAAAACTTGTCGTCCATCTAGTTGTCTCCTTTAGTCTTAGACTGTTTAAGGTGACGTTCCTCTATATAAATGAATATCATTCGAAAGATATAACTAGCCGATAGGAATAATAACGAGCGGAAAAGGTCTCCACCAAAAGCAGTTACAAGCGATAAAAATACAGTAAATTCTGAGGTAAATTTTAAAGCGAATGCTTGATTTAAATTTTTAGACATTAAATAACAACTCCGGCAAAAATAATAGGCAGGTGCTTTTCAACCCCTGCCCTTATAAAATATAGTTAATCGTCCATACCATTGAGTATCGACATAGCTGCAGCATTTAGACGCTTAATTTGCCGTTTTGGCTTAGTACCAGTTTCTTCAGTACCTTTTGATTCGACCATCGGTCCCAGTTCGCTAGTTTCAGAGGTTACTTCCGAAACTGCTGTTTCCGTAGTCGGCGCAGCTTCAGTTGTCTGCTGAACGAAGCCACCCGATTGCATCATCTGCATAAAAGCTTGTACCATGCTAGGGTCAACTATAGGAATATTATTACTAACTTCTGAACCAGTACCAGAATTAAAGATCTGTCCCTGACTACCATCAAATTTATGTAGGAATTCAAGGTCTCTAGTTACTAGTCGAGTTAAGTACTCGGATAATTCCCCACGCAAGGCACGTTCTTGAACGTAAGCTAACGGGAGTCCCGTCAGCTTAAGTTCAATCATTGTACGGAATTCACTCATGCTGCAAATTCCCGATCACGAAGCATTCTCAATTGATTTTGCAGACCGAGGATATTAGCACGACGTGGATCTTTAGGAGTGTAAACCGGAATTCCTTCCACAATTTGAGAGACAACAGCTTTAAATGCGTCGCCCATAGAGGTGGTAGCTTCGCCTGATTTTTTAGATGCTCCGCCAACGAAGATGAATCCTGCAATAGACTGCAAGTTCAAACCGTTAGTAATCAGGTAGTTATCAAACTCGCTATACCACATGTTTACATATTCACGGTTAGCTGATGAGATCAGAGATTGTACATCAACAGTGTTAGCCCCAATGCGCAGACGACCACTATCAAAGATAGTACGCAATTCCTCCAAGCTAGGACGGAACTTGTACTGGTTCTCGATCAGACCACCGAGGTGACTCATAGTATATTTGGAACCGTGAGCCAAAGTTTTAATTTTACCACCGATAACTTTACCGTTTTCCAACCGGATTACGTCGAAGGTATTTTCACCACCATCGAACAAGATGAAGTTTGAACCTTGAACTTGCTCAGCCAATTTAGTTGGTACACCGTTTTCATCGACCAATGCATAAGCCATAGCTGCTTGTCCTTCAGAACGCAGGTCAACAGTAGTCAAGTTGATCGTGAATACTTCGTCGGTGATTTTATTTTCGATACGGATCAAGGAATTTTCCAAAGTTGATTTTACAATTTTAGTTGCATTGTCTTCCAAGAATTCAGTTGGAGGAAGCAACAACCGCAGATGTGCATTAACTTCACGCAAATCAGATTCTTTCATCATGCATACAAGCGAAGACAAAGCGTTAATGTAAGTTTCAACCTGAATAGATTTACGCACATTAGGTTTCAACTGCACAGCGTTAGCAGAAATATTCTTTGCAATATTACCTGCCAACCAAGTTTTATCGTTAATTTCAGTGAGTAGCTTGTTTGCCACGTCATTTTGTACTTTTTGTTTGTGAGTAATGCTGATTTTCAATAATAGCGTATCGACGAAGGGAGCATCTTCGCTTACCTTCTTCTTCGGATCTTGGTTATCCTTCAGATCCAATGTACCAACATAGTTACTGTATTCCCCGACCATTTCCTGTTCTTCGGAAACCAATGTTCCGCGAACCATGGTACTACCTGTATCAACGCCAGCGTAGATTTTCACTGTCATGTAATATACTCCCCTTCAACTGATTATCATTTTCTTATCTATCCCATAATGATTCAGACTAATCGTAGTTAAAATAAAATAATATGTTGTCCCTAAATGTAAATGTTTTATGAGATATAAGCAAGAAAAAACTCCGCCGGAGCGGAGTAATTTACTTAGTAATTTTCAATGTAATTTTATTATCTTCGTTGGTGCCTTCCTCTATTTCAACTGTCCATGGTCCGATAACTGAAGAAAGGAATCTTACAATCTGGTCTTTAGCTTCGGTTAACTCCAAGTCCAAATTTACTTTCGAGTTATTAAGGATTTCTTTAAGGAGATTACCACAATTTAAATCTTTCATCCAGATATATGAATTAGCGATACTCTGCGCTTTGAGCTTTTCCTCAGCACTCCAAGGTCTCAAGCGTCCACTGATATACATCCGGACAGCATCGTTAAATTTATACGCATAGCTGATCTCACGTAAAATTCTGAGAACTTCTCGGGAATTACCATAGTTAGCGATGTAGTCCTTGATCGGACCACTGATACCACTAACTGCGCCCTTACCGACACTTGTCATCCAGTTTCGTGCGCGCTCATTTGATAATTCCGGAAACCTATAAGCATCAGAAGCTTCCCATCGAGATAATTCAGTAATACTTTCATTTTCAGCAGTACCTTGAGTAATGTAAACTCGATGTTCACTAGTACTCATTGTTTGGAAGTTACGTTTATTTGCCGAAACCAGCTGACTAACTTTCTTTTTATCAGCGTCGTTAAGTAAGTCTGATTCTAATGCGTACTCAGGATCAACATAACCTTTACGTGGTTTTTGTCCATCTTCAGTATATTCACACAGCAAAACTGGAGAACATAATTTACCTGTCAAGAAACATTTCATTTTTACACGGTCAATAGAGAATATGCGGAGTTTTTTGGAAGTTGTGGGTGATGTGGGAAGTGTTGGCGTACTTGTTGTTTTCTGCGGCTCTGCCATGTCTACACTTCCTTTCGGAATTTTTATAGTTTTAATCCCACCTAACTGGCGCTAGGTGGGAAGTTGTACATTTAATTCAAGAGGTCAGACAAATCAGGAAGAGTAATTTCTTTTCCCGTGTTTGGATCAGTTGCTTTTGGAGGAGTTGAACCGTTACCTCCAGAACTTGGTGTCGATGGTTTAATCTCAACTGTAGATTGAGACTCTTCATAGTTATCGAAGATAGAACCGTAAACAATCAGCGGATCGAGAGCTGAGAAGAAGTTAATCTTACCAGTCAATCCGAGTTTTGCCAAGTTACCCGAACCTTCAGTACGTAGTGTGTAAACTCCGTCTTGTGTATTCGGATGAATCAGGAATTGACGACCAGTGACAGCGTTATTCTTAGATGATGTTTGACCACCGAACTTACCAGTAGCCGAAGCCAATCTTACAGGAAGCTTAATAGTGAACACTGTGCGTACGATTTGTTTCTTACCGTTAGCGTCCTCATAAGCATTAACCTTAGTACTAGTGTACCCGCTATTAGCGACTGCGTTACTTACTGTACCACTACCACTGTATTCCAGTTTCATGCTACCATAAGTTCCGTTAAACTTAGCGGAAGTACCACCAGCGGCTTCACCAGAAACGTTGTTATTCAAGTTCCGATAAGTACGGTTAGAACTCATCAACGTTGCATCTTTCTCACCAGTCAACTTGTAATTATTAAAGATATCCCCAACAAAGTTTTTCATTGCTGTGACATTCTCAGTTTCAGTCTCACCTTCCAATACTGCTCGGATTGTGATCTGGCTTTCAAAGAAGACACCGCGACCTGCTCGAATTACTTGTGGGAAGTCTTTATAATAACTGTTAGATTGAACTCCGATTTTTGTAAATGTACCCGAAGCCAACCATTTAACTGGATCAAAACGTTTGTAGTTTGCATTCCAAGCATCAACTTTCAAGTTGTTTGTCCGTGATAACGAGCCGTCAGACTTAACAGGTGAACTATAAGCAGGTCCATTGTTATACAACTTGCTCATGCTACTTGTTTTAAACTTGAATGGCAGGTAATCCAGAGCGGCTACAGCGGCCAAGTTTGTACCATATCCATAACGGATAGATTCATTATCATTTTCCCAAACAGCCAACAATGAAGGCTTATTGTTACTCATGAAATCAGGACGTGTAACATCAATTTGTACTGCGGTGTTATGACCATAGTTCAGGTTGTTACCATTACCGTTAGGATCGGTATGTGTAAATGATCCCGGACCTTCGTTATAGTCGTTACCTTGATGATAAACGAAATCTGGAGATTTATTACCGTCTTTGCTACCGTTTGGCATGTAGTTCAATGTCAACCAGTCGAAACGTCCGTATTGGTCAGCCACATACAATGTCAAAGTTTTAGCGGCACTATCCAAGTCGTTATATCCAGCTTTATCAGTAGTTGTATACTTAGAAGCTTCGTAACGAGCGACAGCAGAACCAGTTTTGTGTGCGTTTTTAACACTGCCCAAGTTCAAAGTTTCATTCAACTTGAACCATTCCTGTACCTTATCCTTCGGAATAACGATTCGGTTATTCTTATCATCCTTAGTAACTCCGGATGGAAGTTTAAGATCGGTCACAGACAATTTCTGAAGTCCGTTACCACTTTTACTTGCACTTCCCAAACTTTGAATGAATGGTTGGGAACCTCCAACTTTATAATTGGAGCTAATAGCTGAATCAAATCCATCAAATACAAGCTTACGCCAGTATCCACCATTTGGATTTGAAGGCTTATCTAAATCTTGGATAGTTGAAGGAAGCTTAGCTTTATTACTATTGTAGTTATACAACAGATCAGCGGAAACTCCAGCACTATTATAACCTTCAGCTGTAAATTGGATTACTACATCACCGTTGCCATCTTGGTAGAAACGTTTAATAGCAGGTTTATCAGCAGATGTATATTCAGTAGTCAAAAGTTTATCGTTCTGATAATAGCTTTCGTCTTTCTCAAAACTGAAGAACTTTTTGTAATAGTATTTGTACTCAGCACAGTAACTATTACCTTTACCATCTGAACTCCATCTTACACAGTAACGATAATACCAATCACTGTCACGGACACCTTTCAAGTCTTCGTTCCGTTTGATATCCTGTTCAGTTGTCTTCACATTAGCACCTGAAAGTTGAGCAACATAATCAAGTTTCAGGAAGCTAGGTGTGGAAGTCAAACCGTTGAATTCATAGAAGAAGTCTTGAGGAGTGATATCCTTAGCGAAAGGAGCAATTTGTTTAGTTGATAACTTACTGTAAAGGATAGAGTTCTCATAAGATCCACCTTTAAAGAAGTTGTTTTGATATTGTGCGGAAAGTGAATCAACAATGAATTGTGGGTTTGTGTTCAAAGCAGAATATTTTTGAGATTTCAGCGTAGACTTAACACCATCTGCATTGGAGACGCCAACTACTGCTTCGGACGTATTTGCGACAGCTTTGTATCCACCTGTACCATTAACATTGCCGCTGTAAGTTTGTGTAATTACATCGTTAAATGGAACTCCATTAGCGCCGATGTGTGATTCAGTCACACATACTTTACCTACATCAATTGCATCGTTCTTTGCAGATTTACCATTGATACTCAAAGTTGAGTTATGGAGAATACCAGTTTGAGTACTGTTTGGTGTAAATCCTTGAGAAGCAAATTGTTTAAACTTACCTGTGATAGTATTCAACGCTTGACCGAAGTACTGACTTCCAGAGTACACAGGAGCTGTATCCTTAGTATACTTGAAATAAGGTGTTTCATCAGCGGCTGTCGGAGAAGTAGCTGGTGTACAGTTTTCAGGTTGTTTTACTTCAGCGGGAGGTGGAGCCTGATAGTTGAGTGCAATTTTAGCGTAACTGCGACGCTCATAACCATCGTTAATTTCCAAGAAGATATTATCGTCTTTATCCTTGTACTTTTCCAACTGATCCAAGCTGATAAACAGTTTACCTTCATATTCTACGTTCTTTCCGGGAACCCAATTACCACCTACGCGTTTAGACTCACCAGGAACGACTACGATTTCTTTCTTGTCAGTCCAGTTATTGTCAGTGTCTAACATAGACCGTACGCGCTCAGAGTTACTTTTTACCATTGTATCTATTTCAGTTGTGTCCATTTCACCGACACGTGCATCAATCTTATGGTAGTTATAACCATAGGATCTGTAATCGAGAATGATACCTTTTTCTTGCTTACCTGCAATCGTCTTAGTCACAAAAGGTACTTCACCTTCTGGAATAATAATTTCAGGATAAGGTGTCATATGATAAAGGTTGTAACCACGGTAGGCTCCAGCTTCAGTTGAGAAACCAGGTAATCCGTTAAAGTTACTTTGGGATTCGAGGATACCACCGAGTGCAATAGCCAAATCGGTCATACGGAAGAATTTACTAATCTCACCCGTATTTTTGTTTGTTACTTCCATTATACCTTGCGTACCTTTTACTCCAGCAGGGCTCAGTTTATCTGCGTCAGCATCATAAACCTGTGCCTGAGAATAACGTTCGATAATTCTTTCGCTGCGCTTTTTCATCTTATCAGTATTATCACCGATAGAATAATATCCTGCAGGGTCCAAGAGCATCATAATATCTGCCGAGTATAGAGATTCGATAGGTACCATGTTAGCACCTGAACTTACAGAATCGGAATCGCCAGCTTTCTTCTTAATGTTAAAGTTTTGCATGTCCAAAACTTTAGCATCACCGGAGGTACTAGTTATACCTGCGAATTCGTTTGTGAATACCCCGACCCACCTAGATATGAAAGCTTCACGTCGCATAAACTGTGCGAGTTTAGCTTTTTCCCTACTGTGAAATGAACTGTCTCCCCATCCACCAACACCCAAGAACGACATCGATACATTGTAATCGTAGTTGTTTGTATAATTGACGTCATACTCGTTTTGTAGTTTCTTGGTGATAGAAGCAAGTTTTTGGTTGTCTTCACTACTTATGTCAACCTTAATATTGAAGTTGTTTTTAAGCCAACCCTCTGCTACACTAGGCGATTTAGATGCAGATACATCTGTAGTAGGTAAAACTGGAAAGAGAGTTGCAACTAGTGCCAAACTCATTATTGCTTTACCGAGTCTTGCTTTGAAAGCCATGTATTGAACCCCCTAGTTACTTTTTAATACCCAGAGCACTGTATACAGCATCAAGGGATACAACGTGATTATATTGGTCCAAAACAACAAGAGAATCTTTAGAAATGTTTGTATCTACTGGATAATTTTTTACAGCATAGCTGTAAGACATTATTGTGTATCTGTCAAGTCCCTCAGTCATAGCTTCATCACCAGAGATACTTACATCCATTTTGAAGTCTTCAGGCAGATTTTTGAAGCTATAATCTTTGCCTAGGACAATTTTCTCAGTTTTATTAGAACCCTGTTTGAATCCGACCAAAGGATACTTACCAGGCATTTTTGGAATATTGAAACTCAAGCTGCGTGTTTTGGAATTCCACGTCAACGGCTTGAAAATCATAGTTCCATATTCCTTTTGCCCTGAACGAGGACTCCAAGTCGGCCCGTTAGCAGTAGTTGATCCACTACCAGTTGTTGGAACATCTGGAGTTTCCCAAGGTGTATTGATTTCCACCGTACCGCCACCACCTTTCTTAGGCGTCCACTTAACATCTGCCCCCAATCCTTCACTGATGACACGAAGCGGAACCATTGTTCGTCCCGATTGTAAAGTTGGAGCAGCTTCAATTGCTTTCACTTTACCGTCAATTTCAGCTTTTTTCTGTTCAAGTAACACCTTCACCTTATGTTCTTCTGGCTCTTTAATAGATGCCGTGATAGGTGCTTTATTGCTTGACCAATCGATTTCGGCACCGAGAGCTTCCGAAACGAAACGGAGCGGAACAAATGTTACATTAACCTTCTGGTCAATATAAGCGGGAGCTTCATGCATTACAATAGCAACCCCGTTTACTTTGACAGTAACATTATGTACCTGTGCCGCAAATGAACTATCAGAGAATCCTATCAAGGAACCGACCAGTAGCGAGGCTATGACCGTTCCCTTGAGGGCACCCTTCAGCTTATCGCCGATACTCTTCTGCTGTTTCACAGTGAACACCCATCTTTCCTTTGTTAGTATTGTTTGTATTCTGATTATTTAAGGAGTCAACAAATATTAAAGTTGAACTCCAGAAACACGTTGCATAAGGTAACCGAAGTGCTCGTTCTGTTTCTCGGCAATCAACTTTACGATAGGTAGAGCAAATACGGGTTCATCATCGGTAACATCGTAAAGTTCATGAATACGCTCAAAATAACTTTTGTATGCATTAGCATATTCGCCGCCAAACATAATACCGTTATAGAACCCGGTTAAGTTATCATAAGATTCGTTTTGAAATTCGTTGTAGACTTTCTCCGCAACTTCGATCAATCGACTGTCAAAATTAAGTCCACTGTGAAAAAAGAAGTCTGCAAGCGGCAGTCTAGTAGCTGCATCATAATTATAACTCGACATTAATTTCACCTCCCCATAATAGTCTAGTAACTCGAGATCAAGTAAACGATACGGTCAGAACGTAATCCTAAGCGGAGTAGCTGACTTTCGTCAGTATCGATGCCAGGCTTAGCGTAAATACCGAAGTTTGTCATTGAAACTAGATCACGTTTTGTTGAAATACCGATAGCGTAAATTGTGAGTCCATCATAATCCTGTGATGCGACGGCCAATTTCATTCGAATTTTACCGTCCAACATCTTAGTCCGGAATCTCTGGTCAATCGGCATATCATCAGTGTTTAGTTCCATTTCACATTCAACTGTGTTACCACCGTCAGTGCAAGTACGACGATATTTAACAGAATTAAATTGGTTGCTAACAAATGCATCAAATGCATCTTTAATTTGCGTCATGACATAATCATCGCTACCAATGTTACCAGTAGAACTGGCTACACTGTCACGTGCGTTAGCTAATACGTAATCGGTTGCCAACATTGTCTGAAATGTAGCTTCATCCTGAAATTTAGTTGCTCGAAGTACATCGAAAAATATCATAAAGGCCAGAGTTAAGATCAAGAGGTAAACTAGGTTTTTAACATAGGATCCCATATCTGATCACCACCGATACTGCTTAATTGTGATACCGGTAGTAGTAACCGTGATTGGCATATGTGCCACATAAGTACGTCCCATAATTACTGTTTGAAGTTTAAAATTTGTGCGAATCATCACCACAAAAGGAGTATCACGGTTTGTAATTTCCAACCCATCAGGTGGGTTACCGTTTTCGATAGCGGAGTTTATTTTAGCTTGCGCAGTAACTGAGGTTAAAGGGGTCATTGCTCCATTATTGTTACCTGATTTATCTACCTTATAGGTTTGTACTAACAGAGGAGATAAATTTGTAAAGCTTGGGAGCAGATGCTCGTCTCGGCCAGCGTCAACTTTAGAGTTAGTTCCTAAAGTCAAGTTACCTAAAATTCCGTTTTCAGACTCAAACTCACTCATCAATGTATCATGTAAATCCTTATCCATGTAGCCGTCATGTGCGAATTGCAATGCGAACATGTTAGCAGCGGTCTTCACTTCCATATAATAAGGATAGAGCATAATGATCGATGTCATACCCGAGATTACAGCAATGTAAATAATTAGTTTAAATAAGTAGACGGCTAATCGCCCCACGTGAGTACCTCCCTTCTAAGAAGAAAAGCCCACGCTATGTAGTTACTGGTAGTTGTTCTACTCGAGTATGCCCTACATAATGTGGGCTTCTTCTAAGGAGACGGATTAATTGCCGCCGCCAGTCCATTTCTTGATAGCACTACCATCGTCAGTGACGGTTTGTTTAAAGATTGCGTCAGCCCACTCAGAACCGTTTGCAACTACGATACCAATACCGATAGCCGCAACTGCGATCAAAGCTGCCCACATAATAAGTTTCTTCATGCGAATGTTACCTCCAGTTATATTTATGAATTATTGGCTACTTTCCAGAGAAAGTTTCCATAAATCCTGATCCTTGAATCTGTGCTAATAGATAAACGAGTGCAATCATGAAGAACGGTACCA
Organism: Paenibacillus pabuli; assembly: GCF_039831995.1. Taxonomy (NCBI): domain Bacteria; kingdom Bacillati; phylum Bacillota; class Bacilli; order Caryophanales; family Paenibacillaceae; genus Paenibacillus; species Paenibacillus pabuli. The sequence continues at coordinate 242,474 of NZ_JBDOIO010000001.1, read as the reverse complement.
GTGTAATTCCGTTTACAGCTACCAGTCGAGTTTCTAAACGATTACGTTCAACCTGTCTTGCCATTTCCCGAGCATTGTCCAATTCCGTCTTAAATCCTTCCAATACAGAGAGGTTATTCTCACCATTGAGGCGTGCTTCCATATACTCACAGAAGCGTGTAATATAAGGTAGAGGAAGAGCCTTTTTCCAACGACGAAGTGCTTCAATTTCTCCAAGGCTCACAATATTACTAGCGAGGATTGAAAGTTCTTGCGCAAATTCAGGAGATGAGGATTTAATTCCGTTACGGACAACGTTTATAAGAGGGACATTAATACGTTTACGGTAGGCAAAATATGCGGACCGATAAAAATCGGGAAACTCAGCTTCAACAGCTGCGTTCATTTTTGAGATTCTTGTACGAATATCAATTACAGGATAGTGGTAAGCGTAGATTGCAAACGCGAAACCAAGGAGACCAAAGATACCGAAGATTAAGCAGATAATGAGGGATATGAGGGAGAAAATACCGAATAATACAAATTGCGAAATTTTGATGTCAATTGCAGTTTCAGTACGACCTAGACGAATAAGTTCTTCTTCCAACCGTTCCCGGTCAGCATCATTAATTTTGAAATCTTTAGGAGTATACTTACGGAACATTTTGTAAAGTCCTTGGAAGTCACTACCAGTTGATTCCTCTTTAACGTGGGAAGACATTGAACCATGTTTTGATTTCTTAGGTCGAACAATTCGGAACAAACGGGCAAGTAGATCATAAGCGAACCAACCTACACCCGCAGCAATAACCGCAATCAATAAAATGGAGACAATATCGTTCATACTCTATCTCCTCTTCTTAATTCTTTCGACAAATCCATGCCAACTTGCATTAACTGCGAAACCACGAAAATTAGAATGCAACAAAAGATTGTCAATGAGTTAGTTAATTGTCCAAGGAAAGTAGTTCTCATAAACTCAGAAGTCATACCGTAAAAATTAGCCAAGAGACATACGAAAGCAATGACGCCAACTCGACCATACATATCCGTATTAACCTTAGAGAACAACTTTTCATTGTTAATCATATTAATCCGAGTTGATTTATTAACCTCGGTAATATCCATGAAACTCTCAGCGGCACCTTCTTGTTGATCTTCTTCAAAAATAATTGCTTTCTGAGCGAAGTCAGTAAAAGTGATTCCGAGTTTTTCCGCTAATTCTGTCATTGCTACCCGAACCGGAACACCCTGAACCTTAATTTTATTAAGCGTTGTTTGGATATGCGGTCTAATACTTGGATGTGCAACATTAATAGAATCTTCAAAAGCCGAAATCAAGCCTTTCGGCATTAAAGGACAGACGTTATCCAGGAATGTCATAACATTCAAATTCAATGCCCGAACTCGAGATTTAGATCCAGCTACAATAGCCGCGAAAATAGCAGCGACAGTAGGTAATGCGATCATCAGAGCCAATACAATGTTTTCAGTGAACCAGATAGATGCTGCGGTTGCAATTACGCCAACCATTGCAAACAGTACATTGAACTTAAAGACTGTCATATTTCGCAACCCATATGATTCGATTACTCCAGATAACATTAAACTATACACTCGGTAATACTTGTTTTGTTGTACCCCGATACGCTCCAATTGCCATTGATTACGTAACTTCTGACTATCGATACGTTCCAATCCAGTCCTAGCTTGACCAGTAATTCGGGAAATCCCTCGTGATAGAGAGATTCCCCAGAATTTAAAGGTAAATATTACAAAAGCTAATAGGAATAACATGATTGGAACAAAGTCAGGGTTAGTAAATAAACTTTTAATCGACTCGATAATTTTGTCCATTATTACACCCCGACTGCTTCTTGAATTACACCATCTTCATCCTCAACTAGGATACCGCCTTCGATCCCCATTTCAAGGATCTGTTCACTAAATTCTTGAACAACATCCCCTTCGGAATTGTTTGGAGGTTCAGCCCACTGCCGATAGAATGATGAAGGAATACCAGAGTATTTAAACTTCTGAATTGTCTTCGCAGATAGTGCGTTTTTGCGAATAAAGCGAGATTTAACAATACCGTCATCTGTAACTTCATCCACATCATATTCATAAATCATATTGATTACTGGCTCCATTCCAACCGATCCCACAACCTCAGCAATTTGCGTAATTCTCCGTTTCCCGATGTGAGGGAAAAGTCGAGTACAAATAATGAAGTTTACATTATCACAAAGGTTACTCATTACCAACTCAGGCGGTTCGTTAGCAGAAGCCGCAAGGTAAGTAGTTAAGAAACGTTTTGTCGCCCCACGTGCATCATCAGCATGGAACGTTGTGAATACATAGTGACCAGTCTGCATCGCAACAAGCACAGTTTTGAATTCATCTTTACTCCGAATCTCACCGGCACCGATGTATGTCGGTGTCTGACGCAAGGCATTTTCCAGCAAGTTGTTCATTGTAGGTTCAGTCATTGCCGGATTTTCGCTACTTGGATTAGATGCGAGAATTTGCAGGAAGTCATTCTTGATATACTGTTCTTCATCCTCAGTGTACTTGATAAACCGCATTTCATTCGGATTCTCTACCAAGATACAACGGTCATTATCATTGATATTAGTACCAATGATCTCATTGATCAACGTTTTACCAGAACCGGTAGGTCCTACTGTAAACCAGCTACAGTGAATTCGCGGAAGATATCGCAATAAGCTTGCCATATCGAAACTCATTGTGTTACCTTGAATCAAGTCAATCTCATTCAACCGCGAAGCTTTAGGTTTCCGAATAACGAGAGCATATTCCCTAAAGTGAGAGATACTCTTATCAATAGCATTGACACGCCATCCTTCAACACTACGTGAGTTCTTGAATGGTTCGCTAGGAGACAGACGTACATCTGTCCCGAGCAACTTATCAACTACACGTTTTAAGTCTTCATCAGTTTCAAAGAACCGTTTACGGTAAGCGTACATAACACCATTCTTTTGGTAAAAGATAGCACGTTTACCGTTGACACGAACTTCATCAATATCAGCCCGGTTTAGCAATTGTGTAATTACACCATAATCGGTAATTTCGTCTTTCAATGCAACGATAAGTCCTGCGAGATTACCTTCATAGGCTTCAACTACAGTTCCCTCAGAAATCAACTTACCGGCAAAGACTTCAATATCTTCATGAGTTTGCTCTTTTGCTCGCTCATTACTAACATTCAGGTTACGATTGACAAGTCGATATATGTGACGCCGACAAAGTTCGAGCGCCTTTTCGAATGTAATTGAGTTTGAGTCTACCACATCATGATCGGCATTTTTATGTCGGAGGTCGGCCAACTCAATACTCGTAAACATTACTCCCATTTATAGTTCACCCCGGTAGTTCGTATTTCGTGTAAATTTTGCTGGTTACTCGTTATCCTCATGTCCAGGATGTGTATTATTCCAATATTGGGGATCGATACCCATGCTATCTCCGAACAACTGTTTCAGCGCTTCAGGATCACGTACCTCACCGAGAATCAGAAGGTCAGGCGATTGTTTCAGTGCTTTCACTGAGTCAAGTCCAGCCTGATCATTATCAGTTCTATTAATTGGCGGATAATCAAGGGAAACATAAGTATCATTATATTCTCCGTTCTCCCGCAACTTACCCTTAGCAACGTGTTTTGGTCGTTGACGTAGCGCTTCCATCATAAGTACCCTCCTAGTTAAGTAGGTTATCGGAAAGCTGTTTAATTGCAGCGAGATATTCGCGAGATACTCCGGAATACGCTAACAAATTTTCACCACTATCCTTGGCCTTAGGTGCAACTTTCTGTAACGGAATCTCCGCCAATAACTTGCAATTCAACTCATCAATTTTGTCATAATCAAAAGGACTTTTTGTCCGCTTATTAATGACTACGCGGTTCATATGCCCCGCATTAGCTGAGAAGTTACGGAAGTGATTCACAACAGACTGTGCTTTAATTGCAGAGTCATTCTGCTCATCCCAGACCATAAACGAACGGTCCATAGCTTGAACTGTCTCGTAGAAAAGCGTACTGTAAGGCTGGTAAGGTACTCGCGCAATAACGAAATCAAAAGTATCGACAATATACTTCAACATCAACCGATATTGCTCTACATTTGCACTAAGTAAGTTTTCTAACTGATCCTGAGGTGAAACTGTAGTCAACCATAAATTATCGTACCCAGGCACCTTAATACTAATATCAGTTTCTTTAGTTTCCTTTGCTAGATAGCGAATGAAGGATTTTTCGGAAGGAATAACCAGACCGCTAAAGAAGAAGTAGAGCGAGGGTTGGAAAATATCAGCATCAAGTAGTAAAACTTTCTTATTTTGTCGTGCCAATGATATTGCGAGGGATACAGCTGTAGTTGATGCTCCCGCACCGTTATTCAGCCCAATCACTCCGAAATTGGAATGACTATAATCACTAAGGGTAAAATCTACTGGTTCAGTATCTTTCGACCCTTTTAAGAAATCGAGTATTGCCATCCGTGTGCTACCTCCTATTTAGTAGATGAACTGTCAGTTTGTTGTTTCTGGAGGTAAGTAGAAAGAAGGTTACCTGTGATAATTTCTTTCTGTCCTTCAGGACGATTACGTGTCAAGATATCTGCGGACAGTTGCATTTTTGCACTACCCATCGCTTGTTTCAATGCGGTAGCTTGATCCTTTTTGAGAATAATCATCATATAACGTGGGGATAGTTGTTCTTGGAAGGAATCAGAGGACATAAGTGCTTCGCGTTCAGTAATTGGTAGACGTTGTGCATCTTCAATGATACTGAGAATGGAGTTTTTGCTGCTGTTCAAGAGGTCAGTTACTGTTGCATCTTCAAAGACAATTTCTACAGTAGCTTTCTGTTCCTCACGGCCAGTTGCATCACTTTTCAGGTATGAAGCGTAGAGTTTGATGTGATCTCCTGGTTTAAGCAAGTTACCACCTGCATAACTACTGTCATAAGGGATTGTTGTGAGTTGCTCATTAGCTGTCATTTCTTTCAAGTAATTGAGTTTCTCTACACCAGTACCCATGAACCATGTATCACGGAGTGGGACATCCTTAGCAATATACACCGCAGCATACTTATTAACTACAAAGTCCTCAGCGGCATACCAAGGAATTTCAGTGTTCTCATCATAATCACGTGCCGATTTTTTGGATTTTACCAACATATCAGATGTGATCAATTGACCCGGCCCAACATCAGTACTCAACGTAATTACCTCAACATCTTTCTTAGATTCCATTACATTAAAGTACAAGAATAAAAAGACACCAATCATAAGCGCGGCTACGATAATGTATACACTTGCCCGTTTTAGCTGGTTAGCCAAAGCCGGTCGCATACCGTCGGATTTTTTCTTAAACATTTGAGTCCTCCTCAGAATAAGTAAGTCGAAGTTCTGTTACCGCGGACTCTGAGGAATTTGCGGAGGGAAGGAATATGTGGAATTTGAGGGTAAGAAGGAAAACTGCCTAAACCATGTGATTTAGGCAGTTGTTATATTTTAAATGTCGATGTCAGCTACACCTTGCAGTGGATCTTCTTGCTCTCCAACTTCGAGTGTAAATGTATAAGTACCAATTTGAACATTGACATTTTCAACATCAGTTACATCTGGTAACTCAAGTCCCAACGTTTCAATCCGCTGTTCCCAAGTATATTCATCAACTTCGAAACGTTTATCGTTGATTTCGATCGTTGCTCCGACGAACCCTTTCGGTACCAACTGAGCCCAGACGATGCTATCGCCTTCTTTCAGTTTAGTTACACGAAGGTAACCGGCTTTCCGATCCTTAGGAGTGAATCGTTCCAAAGTGATTGTTTTAGTATAACCGAACTTAGTGACAATTGCCAGAACATGATTATCAAGTTCATCTTCACTGTCCAATTCGAAGGTAGTAATAGAACCTTCAGTGATTGGTGCAGATGCAATTGAGTTCACTCGAGTATCAACTCGTTCATCCAACATCGATTTCATCGAACCATTGGAATTTAGGAACAACATCACTTTATTCAACTTTGGTGAGAGTGTAAACAGTGAGTAAACACGTTCACCTACGTAATTCAGTGCCGATGATGCTTGTTGCGCGATCTCATCAACCGGAATCTTCACAAACTTATCAGCAGTCATTGCAATAACATGTGAGTTTTCCTTAATTTCAATAGATCGGCAATCCTGAACCTGGTAATTAGTCTTCCAGATGTTATTACCATCAATGTTCACGTAAACACTGTTCACCTCAACGTGAGTCTTGATTTGTGGTGTTGCGTGAGACAATGCAGTGTAAATAATTTCTGTCCGTCGAGTTTTATTTTTAACCAGAGGAAGAATTGTGTGTTGAATGTAGTTCAAAGTTTCAGTTAGAATATTTTCCAGCTTCAACTTTTCAATCAACTCGTTTTTCTTTCCTTCGAAACGGTCAATTTCAAGTAAAATTCTATCTCGGTCAGAGAATCGAGTTGCACGTTGATTTACGACCAGTTCAGCTTCCTCTTGGGTGAAATCAGCAGTTTTGATACCCAACAACAAGTCAAGTTTATTTTTGCTTTTCATTGCCAGGAGTACTTCGTCGATATGCTCAGGACGTGTAGCTTTCTCCATAGCGATGTTTACAACGAATTCGCGCTCCAACTTATCGATTTCAGCTTGATACTTTTGCTGATAGAATTCGATATTGTTGTCAATAGTAGATGAGATAATGGAACGAAGTGGAACTAGAGCTATCAACTTGTTTCCGTCTTCATCCTCTACTATCTGCACGTACTTCATAAGATACGCACGTTTCAGGTTTGTTTTACTGTAGAGGTCGTTCAGCAATCTCTCAGCCGGAACCGATCCGTCCATGTAACATACAATTTTGATATCCTCACCTTGCGAGAAGTCTTTAGCCGGCTGCTTTTCACCGCTGATATCAATCAACCCACGAATCATGTTACGATTTTTAGGGTTATAAGTAGATTTGTTAGCATGGAAAGCACGAGCTTTATTACGAATAGATTCAGCAACGTTCGGTGAATGCTCACGATACGGAGTTTCACGAATAATGATTTCTTTACCCTGCACATCAATTTTGGCAACTACCGTAATTGATCCGATACCACCATCAATCAAAGAGTGAAGAGATTCAGTACTCATATAAGCGGTATGATTTTTATAAAGATCCGGTCCTTTGAGAATTTGTGCCAGTTCTTCCGTTGAAACTTGGCGATTCTCTTTACGTGCTTTAATCATTGCAATTTGTGCTTCGATTACTTCCACCGGATTCCAAGGTAATTCCAATCCTTCGAAACCGACTCCGATACTAAAAGATGAACGCATCAGTTGGTACGGGAAACGTGGACGGAATGACAATGGCATTTTCACACCACTATAAGATTCACCTTCAGCGGCCATATGTCGGTTAGACATATATTCCATACCCAGTGGTGTAAAGTTTACATCCACATAACGAGCAGCTTTAGTAGTTGTCGTTGTACGCGGTGCAATCTCAGGTCCGTCAATCAAGCTTACATAGTCCTTCATGGAATCTGCAAGAGCTTCGTGTACACCTGCATCACCGTGTGGGTGATAGTCGCCAATAACGTTCGAGTTGACTTTAGACGCTTTTACAGGCAAATTTTTATTTTTTCCAGTTAATTGAAATATGGATTCCATAATAAAACGGAATACCGGCTTATTACCATCACTACTGTATGGCATTGCCCGGTCGAAGTTGACTTTCTCTGCGTAAGCCTTGGTGTTGTCCGCTACCGTTTTAACCAAGTGCTCGTCGCGTACTTCTTTAGGATCGACGAAACTCAATACAGTCACCCTCTCAAATATATACCCTTATTTTTCTTACTACTATTTAATTAAAACGACAAGCTGTAGATTCAATACTATATAAAAAACGAATTATTTAGGATACATTTTCTTCAACAGCATCCATTAATTCCAGTTGGTGATTAAGGATAATTCGACGCAATTCGAAATTACTGAGTCGTGTCATAGAGACAAACTCGCCACCATAGTTTCCATGTTTATAGTCACTAAGGTTTATTTTACCACTGATATCTAATCCTGTCAATTCAAAGCGATACTCACCAGGCATCAACTTCTTACCAGTGATAATACCCGCTCCGTAAATGCTCAGGTTATTAGTCAAGACGTCAAATTCCTCACCAGACTCAGAAATCAATTTCATGTGCATATCTAAGCGGTAACGTGGAAATTGACGCCGTTCACCGAGAATATTCAAAGAGTGATAAGGTACGAGAATCAAGACTTTTTTACCTTCAGCCCGTAATACGCGTACCGAGGAACGTTTTCCTTCATAGGAATAAGCGATACTCTGTGCTGCTTCGAATTCTACCAGTTCATCCATGATGACGGAGAGTACTTCGCCAACAAATGAAATTACAGAAGCTTTATATTCTTTTTCATTAATAGTTAATGTAATACTTTTCATATCCGATTCCTCCTATATTCATGTGATAAAGCTCATCAATAATGGAAGGCATAATATACTTTCATGACTTAAGTCATAACTTATGAATAGGCCGCCATCATCTGCTCTACGATTTCTGCAGATTGTTTCCGATACATATCATGAATCTGATCGCCAGTGTAAATCATATACTGTTCCAGAGTCGTGTTTGGATTCCATTCCAACATTTTCTCGATCATATACTCGGTACTAACGCCGCTGCGTTTTTTCGGCCCGTATTTCTTCTCAGACTTGAGATAAATTGCAGTTAATTGCTGACCTTTAAAAGTATCAATAGTATGCCGGTGCCAGTCAGGATGCCAATACTCAAGCATATTTCTCATGTAATCTTCCGTGTAATTCAAGGTAATTCCTCCATTTCTGCTAAGTTTTTGTGACTTTCATAGCGTGAACATGCGGCACGTCCGATGTGCCATCCGATTCGACAACAGTTAGAATAAGCTTTAGTTTCCGACGTGGTGCCTTCAGGAATATGATGTCCGATCAACTCACACGGAACATTATTACGAATGCAAGTGTTATAACTACCTTCCGTATATTCCATGTCAAAATGCTCACGTAATTCTTCAAGTTCCATTTGGACTTCCTGGTAATTCAGGTAGAAATAATAGTACTTTGCCTGCCAACCTTGATAAATATGAATTACATCACCGGGTTCGACTGCGTACTCTTGCGTTAATTTCTTCGCTAAATCCTCAGGCATTCCCAAGAACGGCGGCATTGACCGGGTAATTCGCTTTTTACACCGTCCAATAAAATATGCTGACATAAAATTCTCCTATCAACGGTCTCGAAGTAATTGGTATCCGAGAATTGAATTATCCAAACAAGGTTTTACGATAATCGTGCGAGTTAAAGGTTTCTCAGTAAAATCTTTGATTTCCCAAGGTCCATCGATAATTGTTTTAAGTTTACCGTATACTGACATTTGCGGAGCCTGTAAATTAACTTTCAAAAGGAATGGCTGTAGCCGATGATCGGCTAACTCATTGAACCGTGCCATATCTCGCATATAAGTAAATGTCTCTGTCAAATTATCAGTATTGAGAATAATTTCCGGACTCGGTGGATATGATGGAAAGCTGTTATAAAGATCAGCAATCATCTCAAACTCCGCATCCGTAAACTGTAAACCAAATGCAGCTTGGTGACCTTTAGCCCAGATTCCACGTTCCTGAAAGTAATCGAGATAATGGTGAGTACCAGGTCCACGGAAACTACCACGTATTGTTCCAGTCTTACTCCGGTAAATAGCAATTGCCGGTACTCCACGCTCTTTTACTAATTTATTTGCAATCAGACCGGAGAGTGTACCGTGTGTAATTTGTGCAATCGTGAAGTTGGCATTTTTAGTGACCCGTCCATTTTTAATATTACTATCTACCAAACTCCGGGCTTCATTCAATGTTTCCGTACCCTGATCCCAGAGGTCAGTGAGTCGGCGTTTAGACCGTTCCAATACCATTTGAATTGCACGTTTAGTTTGGTTCATCCGAATTTGCGCATTGAGCATTGGAATTACTTGGAAAGAGAATAGTGATCGAGGGCTACCATAATATTTAGGTAAACCGAAGATTTGTTCCTGACGAAAATTCTCACTTAAATGTCGTGCCATATAACGATTTTCATCGTTTAATAACGAACATGAATCTGAGATAACCGAGAGACCTGCCCAGTTAAGATGACGGTTCCGTAAAGTGTAATCCATTCCCATTGCTGCAGTTAGTCTTTCGATAAACTTAAAGACTACTCCACCAGCACTCAACTCAGTATTCTCACCCATGCAAACATTAACGATTACATGATGTGCTCCTACAAATTCATCGTTACCCTCAATCTCATGATGATCCAACACAAGTACTTCAATTCCAGCGTTATTGATCTGTTTGATATGGTGAATATCGCTACTACCTGCATCGACAATAACGAGAATATCAATGCCTGATTGAATAATCTCAGCAGTGATCGCATCGTTAAGTCCATGTTCCTTATCGATATTCATGAATGTTTTTGGCGTTTCTTCCAATTCGCCCAAGAACTCATACATAATTAGACCAGATGCCAGTCCGTCAACGTCGACATCAAAGAGTATTCCGAAATGTGATCCAGATAACAAGTGACGTCTCATCATATTAATTGCTTGTTCTTCATAAGGTAAGGCATAAACTCGTAGGTCTTCAGTGAGACCTTCACTACGTTCGGCAATGTATTCCTTTAACGGTTTAACTGATTCAACTTGAGTAAACATGAGCACAACCCCCGGATTATAGATTATTAAGTGGGAATTGAAGTATATGCGGATTTTGAGGTTTTTAGAGGTAAGGTAAGTAATTGGTAAGTAGAATATAGTTTAAGTAGTAGATTTAGTCTACAATCTCTGTGATGTTAGATTAAATACGGCACAAAAGGTAATTTTCTCTTAAAGTACCTTATTATATAATGATCACGATCATTGCAGGACCAAATTAAACCACTAACAGTTTAAGTTAGTGGTTTAATTTAGGTTATATTTGAAGTTTAATATTAAGTATTTTACAATAGTCACTAAGTCTGGCTGTATTGTAGAATATGCCCTACATCAATGATAATGTCATCATCTAAGTAGTCCCAATTACTTTCAATGTAGCGTTGGACAGCAATTAGCGACTGTGAAGGAGACTTAAGAGGATTAAAGTTTCCATTTGCACGGCAATATGCTCCGTCAAAAAACTTGAAACTGATCATTGCCATCATTAATCCACGGTCCAAGTCTAAGCTGTATGCATAGATATTATCAGACATAGACGAATACTCTGTAAATTTTCTTACCACGATAGGGAGATTATCTCCAGAGTCATGGATATTAAACTGTTTGACCTGCATTATCATATCCCCCGTTATCATTGTCTTTTTGTTGGACATCATTTTTAGCCGATCTTTTTGTTTTAATCAGATCAACGATACCCAAAATCATATTTAATATAAGACAAATGATACCGATAACTGCTGGATAATAAATAGTACTTAAGATAAAATTAACATTAGCCACTGGAGCGGTAAATGCATATGTAGCGAACGCTATCAATGTGATTAAAGTGAGAATAAAAGCTGTCCACTCAGTATACCGTAATATTTTTCTGAATTTTGCCATAATAACCTCCAGAGTAATTTCGGGGTTTAATTCTGTCCTGCAGCTGTAATCTCAGAGCTATCTTTATCATCACCAGGAGCCATGTCATAAATTACAAGTGAACCGAAAATCATAACCTGTACCATTGTAAATTTTGACATTATTTCCGCAACCCATTGAACCCCAGACAGCCACAGCACAGATACTATCAGCATCACAATTAAATCGACGAGTAGAAATATATTTAGTGCCTTTTCAATTTTATTTTTCATTATATACACTCCCCAAAGTTTAGTTAGAATGGTAGACAATCATCACAAGCACCGGAATTACCACAATTACATGTCGGAACCCTTACAGGTACTTCAATTTTAGGTTCAGGACATCCTTGATAAACTTCTTGGTCATAAGCATATACATCAACATCAGCACGCGCATCCAGATGTGCTGGAATATATCCATAATCTGGACGACAATCACAATCAATCTCGAACTGTGCTCCACAGTTACACATAGTCATTCCTCCTAGTTAATTCCTTTTAATTTGCAGTACTGATTAGCTTTATCTACCATTGCTTCGATAGCTTCTCCAGTGTTAAGCGGCATTTCGCTTTCTTCAGTGAAGAAAATTTCCCAGTAATCCTTTAATTCATCTTCGGTAAAGTTATCGAAGTATGAAGCACCTTCACGATTAATTTCAATTTTAAGATTATGCATAAACTTTGTAGATCGTATTATATTTATGATATCCTTTATAGTCATAAGTATAACAAGGACGAATCCAATCAAGAGCAGTATACCTGCAATAATCTGAGATATCTCGAACATGATATAATCTCCTTTATATTATTTACTTATCCTTACATCTACATATTCTTAAGGACTTATTAAGGAGTTTAAATAATAGTTCCGAGTGTTATTAGACATTCTTCGTACTCTTTTCGTGATATATCACCATACTTCATTTTCTCGTGAGGGAATATACGTAAATCGTCACGATCTGATAGTAGGTTCCCTAGTTTTACTCCATTTCCACGGGGCATTAAACTGCCCGATAATATACCCTCGATATGTGTTATAAAAATATTAATAATGTCCTCCAAATCCAATGCAGAGGAACTTGTGACGTACATATGCTCATTTTTCCAAAGATTTAAGTTATCTTCAGCCGTTTTACGTAAAGTTTCCCGTCTACTTGCCAGGTGTTTGTCATAGTTCCTTGCGTTCCATACGATATCCGTATCATAAAAATAAGAATAGTGTTTAATATAATTTTCATAGTTCTCAGGGGCTTTCTCTAAATATAAGAAATGTTTTGCGACGATTGTTGATATTTCTTTCAAAATTTCGATAGGGTTGTAACCGAGTTCCTCATGTGTTTTCCACAATGGATAAACGTGTCGCTGAGTGTAATCGTAATTAACTCCGCATTTCTGGTCTAATATAGATATTGCCCACCCATCGGCGATCAAATTAGAAAATAATTCCCCCATAAATTTAGTGATTACATAATTAAATCTATTAGTATGAGGAAGTGGATCGGGCAGTATCGTGTGAAATAGATCATGTAGTCTATATGTTCCTTGATGCACCCAGTCAGGTTTAACTGTTTTTGGAATACCTGCATTTAAAGAGGGATACCAGTAGCTATTAGTTGATTTTTTGTAAAACATTCCGTTATCTTGCGCGTATTCAATGAATCTCTTCATATTGGCGTCACTTGCTCTTAGGACTGATTCCAAAGAGACTGGAACAGTAGACCTAATTCGTTTTAGTATATTTTCATATTCGATCTCGCAGTGAGTGTCGGGGTCTAGTCTAGAATCTAATAACTCCTCCCATTCCTGGGGTTCCATAGAAACTACAATTGCAGAACACTTACTAGCCAGCTGGAATTGGTTAGATTCATTAAGAGTTAAATCTGTTGTATCTAAAGAATTACGCCATCTAACAAAATCACCAATCAAGGATTCCAATCTTGCATTATTCCCAGTGTAGTAATAGGGATTATTCATAGCTTTAGTGTCACTACTTGTGAGTCTACCGGATCTGTTAGCATACCCTGATACAAACTCTAAAACGGTCTCTATACTCAAACCCACCACTAAAATAGATATAGTTTTTAAACTCCAAGGAGACGAGTGACCCATTGAAAGTAGTTTATTTTTGTAGTTTTGAGGTGAATATTCCCTAGTTGGAAAAGAAAGATATGTAATTCGAGCAGTAAAGTCTCCTAATCTGTCTTCATTGCTCTGTTCCTTGGAAATATTAAGACTGTCAAATAACCGCAGAGCTTCATTCGTAATATTCCCGTTTATATCTCGTAGCAACACTATGCCGTGTTCTTGCACTGTTCTGGTTTCAATATTAAATTTTGCTCCAGAAACCTCTAAAAGTCTATGCACATAATTACCTCCATTTCGATATTTAAATATAATCTAAACGACAAAAAGAGGAGAAATAATTCCCCTCTTTTAATCAACGTATATTTAGCTAACTTAACTTACTTTATTCTCGCTGTCATCCTCTTCTACAAGATGACATGAAAGTTCAAACTGTAAATCTGTCAGCGCACCTACGACATCAGCTTTATCGTACTTAACATCTATTTTGAGAATATCATCAATAGTTTTTATCAGTTCGCGGTTAGCGGAGATAGAGTAGTAGAATCCCTCTGTCTTATACAGACTAATGACATATTCTGAAATAGTTATGATAGCGTTAGGTATATCATATTTCTCGATGATACTGTCCTCTAAAGCTTCAATCCCATCCCAGATAGGATCAGACTCGTCGTCATCGTCTTCATCACTTTCTCTAGCCGCAAGTTCTCGCGCTTCACGCGCTTCCTCTGCCATATCTTTCCGGTATTGTTCAATTATTTCGTCAGTTACCTCACCGAACTCAACCCGAAAGGCATGCTTAGTGATTCGCGCGTGTGCAAGATTAGATATTTCGCTGGTAAATAGAAACTCCGAAATTAACGTAATGATAGTGTTAGTCATCACGTAAATTACTGCCGTAATGAAAACAGCTACAATTAATTTAATTATCCAGTAAATTTCCTCAATTGCTACAAGTGTAGCTGGATCCCAAGGCGTAAGTACTGTAGTAACTATGCAATAAGCTGCAAGTCCAAACGAGAGTATCCTCAGTAGCGATGTAATGTTCAACGCGTTTCTATTCAAGAATGGTTTCAATATAATCATCCTCCGTAGTTATGTATAAGGGATTCTACCCCTTTATTTAGCTTTATTAGCTTTTCTAATACGATATAATCTATTGTAGATGATAAATGTATAGGTTAGTTCTACAACGATAAAGATTACAGCCAATGTATTAGCAATAGCCGAATCCATTATCACACCTACAATTAAAGCTAAAGCTATAATACAGTTAATAGTGTAAGCGATTATCTTTGCTTTCTTAGTTTTCCACGGCATCGCTATTCCCACTTTCTACAACAGTCTCGTCTTTTTTAGGTAACTTGCGTTCAAGGGATACCCCAAATAGACTGCGTTTACCTGCGCTGTATAGTACGTTCCTCACCATCAGCACAAACATAACCGGTACTGCAATGTAAATTAATACTTGATTTATTCCCAGAAGATTAGCCAACCAACTAGCTTCAACATCCGGCGTAGCGATAACGTAAATGTACGCTACGTTGATCGCGGCTACTATAATAAATAGTAGCCACGCCAACCAAGTTAAAGTCTTCCAAAATTTAGCCATTGATAGTCGCTCCCTTGTCGATCAAGAACATCCGTACATCTTCTTGTACATCTTGCAATGATTTACCCGGCTCCAAAGTGAAGTACAATAGACGACTGATATCGTCTTCCGGATACGTGATAACAAGCTGCTCCATTGCCCGTGTCATTGCTACATATAAGAGGTTAGTTTCCTCTTTTTGATGCTGGCCTGCCGCGGCGTCACCGAGAATCTTCTTCAGTTTATCCATAACTTTAGCGTTAGGTAAAACCTCGTCGGATACGTGCAACAACCAGACATATTTAAATTCGAGACCTTTACAAATATGCATCGTGATAATTGTTACCGCATTTTTCTCTTCATCAAGACTGTTGAGCAATGCTTTTGCCCGTGCCAGATAACGTTTCAAATCATCGAACGATCTTTCACCCAGGAAGCTGAAGTAATCGAAGATATCAACCAAGTCAGTCTCAGTAATATCCCAAAGGCTAGTCATCATCCACTTCGCGTAAACGAAATAGGCATCTTTGAAGATAGCGATGGCTTGTGCCACTGTACCGCCATTTTTCAAGCAATGAGCGACATCGTTCAGCATTTCGTGCGCTTCATTTGCTGTTCTGCGGTCAATAATATCAACCCAGTGCTGACCTGTAGCGCCCATGCTTCTTGCAACGTTACCGATATCACGTTTGTTAACACCACGCATAATTTTCATAGCGCATTTCTCGAATAAACGTGAGTCAGTTTGTCTTGTCGCAAACTCTAGGATATTCATCAAATCACTTGTGATAAAGTGATTATATACCAAATTCTCTTTCGAGGCTACGCGAATAGGTACACCTGCCTGTAAAAGCATATCGATAACAAACATTTGCTGATTGTTATTTCGACAAAGTACGGCCATGTCCATAGGCATCGCAGTTTTGGTATTGAATAGTTCAATAATTTCTTGAGCTATACCTTGTGATGAACCAAGCTGAGATTTACTTGGACAATAACGAATAACTCCACCCTGTTTGTGTGCTTCGATATTCTTATGGACACGAGGAGTATTACGCTCAATCAACCGCTTAGCTGGCATCAAAATATTATGCGGGCATCTATAGTTAATTGGCAGTTGAATCCGTTGAGCATTAGGGAAGAATTTCTCGAATTCATTGATATATTTATCATCCGCACCACGCCATCTGTAAATCGCCTGATCACCATCACCGATAGCTGTGAAATTATCTTTATCACGAAGCATCTGGTTAACTACTGCAATTTGAATTGGTGATACGTCCTGAAACTCATCAATAATCCAATAATCAAACAGTGCAGTACATACATCACGAACTTGAGGGAAATTTTCCAGAAGTCTCAGAGCGTAAAGTTGCATATCATCAAAGTCGATTAACTTGTTACGCTTTTTATGATCCATCATACCATCATATACGTGAGCTACAGTGGAAATTTGCATTCCGGAAGCAATGAACTTAGATGTTTCAGACAATTGCTCGATATTCAAGTTCCGGTTAATCATGAAGGACATAAGTTCCGATACAGTCTTACGCTCCTTATCAGTTGGACGCTCCATAACTTCGCTCAACAACTTACGCAGTGTAGGCATCATTTCATATTCAGATACTAGACTACGGTCTGGCATCCATTTCCGTACAATGAAGTTACACAATGCGTGAATCGTATAAAACTTAGCTGTCGGTCGAACGTTCAACTCGTTACATAGGTAAATATATTTTTCCTCTGCTTTATCCCGTGCTTCTTTGTTAAACATCAGGAAAGCAATTTTATGTCCCGGAATATTCAATTCGCGCTGCATATAGAGTAGTTTTGTAATTGAAGTCGTGGATTTACCGGAGCCTGCACTTGCATCACCGATAAGAGGTGTGCCATGGTGCTCAACCAGAGACCGTTGATGTGATGATAATACTATCGGTTCAGGCAGAGATTCTAGCAGTTCAAATGTTGATTTCATGTGCTTCCTCCGTTTTAATGAGATTTTATACCTTATTGCTATCATACCAAGAAATATTATCTTATACTACCTAATTTAAACGATTACTTAAGGATCTAATTAAAACACCGTCGCACTTAGCGACGGTTTAGAAATTCATTGTTATCATCGTTTAAATAGTGTGAATCGGAGTAAATGTTTCCGAGATACTCAATGTTAATCAAATCTTTTATACTGACTGATGTAGTGAAAAATCCGTCAATACCGTATTTGATGAAGGCACGTAGCTGATAGTCTTCAGGTACCCAACGTATTACAAAGATGTCGTATGTATCAAACCATCCATCAAGCTGTGCGTAAAGTATACTTCCTTCGTGAATTGTTCCTAGTGTTGCGGTAATATTAGTCTTCATCAGCGGTACATACTTTTCACCGCTAAGTTGATGAACTGCATGCAGTCCGGAACCTGAATGATGACTCAATTTCAACTCAGAGCTGTTATAACATAACTGACCACTTTCTACGTTTACAAAGACAAATTCAGAACTTCCCACTAAATCAACCTCCAGTTGAGTTTACGATGCGCGTTTAGTTGCCATCAATTCACGGACATCCTCAGCCAGCTGTTCGTCAACCTTAGGCAATCGCTTAGTGAGGTCGTCGTAAATTGTAGTTTTACTTACACCGTAAGTGTCAGCCAACTCTTTAGTTGTGATATCTCCTTGCGAAAAACGAAGTCCAACTTCAACGACACGGTCCAATACATGATTTTTCATAGTTTATTACCTCCAATATTTTTCTTATCTTCTCTTATTGTTTACGACCCATGATAGTACTAAAACCTCATTGCACGTTATGCAAGAGGTTACATGCAAGTCTAACTATAATTGCGAGTGTTTGTGGATTTATACAACCAAGTTATCAGAAGCTTCAAGTTCACCGTTAGCAAACACATAAGTAATATAACGGTACATTTGAGCGCTATTAGCTTCAATTCGATTTCCAACCATAGCTGCGTAAATTGTTTCCAAGTCCTGGGACTTCTGCACATAAAGTTCATACTCACCTTGAACCAGGAGACCACTGTTAATGTAATTAACTGTTGCCGTCAAGTTTCCGTAAATGATTGATGCAAAGTCCTCGTGAGTCAAGATATTTCGTCCGCTATAGTTAGCGTAAGACTCAAGTTCCGATTCATCCAGTGTTACGATATGCTCCAGAAACATAGTGGAAGCGAATGCGTTAATTGCACTTTCAAGAATGTTGTCCGGAATAATAACTGCTCGATTATAATGGTTAATAACTAAAATATTCATATGTTACTGTCCTCCAAATAGTATTATACATTGATTGTTGAAGCCCGTTTAAAACCATACTGGTGAATTAATTGTTCGATAAGTTCACCGTAAGAAACGAAATTTCCCATCTGAACCTGAATAGCTGCTCGCATATTCTCGAACTCATACTGAGTGAAATTGTCGTGATGAGTAAGTAAAGTAGTATATGATCCTTCCACACTGTTAACTACGTAGATGTGCACTAAATAACCTCCAAAGCTGAAATTATGTCGATAGCTGTTCCTTCATTTCAATACTTACATCATAACGGTGACTGAAGAAATCTCCCATACCAGCGCTGTCGATGTAAATGTAAAAATCGAAATCTGCATGTTCAAGTTTAACCTGAGTCCCAAAGTCAGCAACTATAGCTTCGGAAGGAATACCAACACTTTCAATGAATAGTCCCATTGCTTCAATGTTATCCATGTCCATACCTTTACTATAATCTTTTATATGATAAGAGTTCTCACCTTCAGTGAAAAGTTCATCGAAACTGTCTGGAACTGAATAGTCAGTGTATGCCATTAGATTATCACCCTTACTCCGTTTAAATTTCTTAATTAATTCTTCCACTTAATCCTGTTGATATAATAAAGACCATCACATATATGATGGTCTAGTTTAATTTTAACTATGTTGTTTGATTGCGGACATAACAGTGTGGAAATAACCTTTTTCTATTAAGGGTGAATCAGGACATCCGGGTAAAACGTTAATTTCTAAAGGTAGTATTGAGTTATTCTCACCTAATTGATAATCAATTCCCAGAAATTCAGAATTCATTTTCTCTGCGATATTGAGGGCATCTTTGACAATAGATGAGGGATAATCTAAGGTGATAATTTCTGATTCAGGATCGATGTTCTTGATCCAGTTCTGATTATTAACATGTTCGATAACTGAGTAATTATCCTTGAGTATTAACACTCGGAGACTGCGTCCTTTAATGAAAGGCTCAAGTATCCATGAATCACTGGAGTTTATCATATCGCCAGCCTGTTTTATGTATTTACCCTTACCTACATGATGGTCACCAAGCTTTAATACCAACTGCTCATAACCAATATCCGGAATCTCTTTCCGACCTTGATCATAATGTCTCGTATATTGACCACTGAATAAAGTGTGCTCATCTAGAAACTGAGTTGCGTACCTACGATCTGTAAATTTTAGAAGTGTGTCCGCGTCAGGAAACATTGGAATCCCTGAGTCTCGAAGTTCCTCTAAAACTTTACGATCCATCTTATTCCATCCAGAGAATAATACAAAATCTCCCTGCTGATAAAGTTTAAGTATTTTACGTGGGTCTCTCAAACGAATAAGCGGATAATTCAAGATTAATTTGTGCTGTATCCACCGCTCAAAGCCATAAGAAATTATCCGCATTTTCGTTCCTCCTAAAGATTGGCGTATACGCCAAAAGTCTTAATAAAAATATCAGTAGTTGTTAGTTCAACATGACAACTAGGACATATCCACGAGAATAAGTTATGTGGATCAAAGAACATATCACCATTAATGAAATCAAAAGCCTGTTCTGTCATGTTGCGGATTTCATTACTTGAATGATATGATTTACATTTTGGACATTGATGTAAAATATTCTGTACCACATTACCATATTTGTCATTACCTGTACAGTTCATTTACCTTTACCTCCAATTCAGTTAAACCAACTTGGCCGACAATTAGGACAACCACCATCGCCGCAAAAAGTACATCTTGGAGGTGGATCATCGTCGTAATCTTCAACAGGAGCACTAAGTTCGTCATATTTAGCTAGGAATTCATCAGGATCGGGTTCCCAATACTTCCGAATAACAGCTTTTGCATAGTTACTCTCAGATGACATACCTCGGAATTTACCCTGCTGTAGCCGAATTATCACACCGTTGCTGAGATCATACACAGTAATGTCGTCATAAGCAGTGTTTTTAAAATATTTGACCACATCGATATATTTTTCAAAAGTTAGAGAATCCTCGATTAGATGTACTTCACCCTCAGCGAGTTGACCCATTTCGTCACCTTGCCATAAAGAATACAGCTGCCCATCCTCCATAAACGTAAACATCATATTAATCACCTCGTCTTGTTTTATTAATCTTTATACACCTTAATTATATTGCGATGTTATAGAGTTAATTAATTTAAACTACAGTTTCATATCCCTCAGCAAGTCGACTTGCTCCTGAAAATACATCAGTGAGAAATTCATTGAAAATAAGGTTCTCTAAATCTCTATACATGATATAGTCAGGACGGTTATCCATATATGATCTAAGATATACATTATACAAGTAGTGGATACCCACATCTATACGATAAGCGAAATTAAAATTTGAATACTGTTTCAATGATTCTTCGACATGTTCCCAATGGAAGTTCCTTTCATTATGTTTATCGTATTTCCCGTACCTGTCCATTGCTAGGTTATACGCTAACTCATAATGATCTTTAAGATAAATTACATTGTCATCCACACAATTACCTCCGTAGCTGTCTCTCTTTATACGCTCAGCTGTCTTCGCGCAGCATAAGATAAATTGAAGTGCCACTCACCTAAATCATCGATATGTAACCCTGTTAGTCGGAGACCTGTGAGTTTTCCTAAAATAAATACTGTGTTTTCGTACGGTATTTTTGTATGTTCCATAATACTCTCAATAGTTTCACCACAATATGCGGGTGAATTAACCAGCGCTAATCTTTGGCGTAAATACATCAATACCGAGAATTCCTGATCATCGATATCGTTGACAATCGAATTTCCATGCTCATTCCGGTATCTATCAGAACACATTTCAACGAAAGGTGCATGGAGAAAACTCTCACGCGCCATTACCGGAATAAAACCCGGCTCGTTAAAGTGGTAAATACAACCATTTAATGAGTAAAATATCCAAGAGTATTTGTCTTTACTTAGCTGCCATTCATCACAAATATGGGCGATGATTATAGATGCAAACAGATAAAAATCTTTTACTTTTTTACCTGATGCAATGAAATGAACATAATTCTCTTCGATGAAGTATCGTACATGGTAATCGTCAGTTTCAAATTTAAACCTTATTTGGTTTTTCATAATCAATCGCCCACCCATTATAATTTAAAAGTCAAGTCCATACATTTTCCGCAAAACCTCAGATGCATAATAAACGTTGTATTCTTGGTTGACATCCATAGCATCAATAGCACCCTGCTTCATCAGAGTACCAAGGATACCCTTTACCGTAGCCATATCCCAACCGGTTTCGTGACAAAGGTCAGTTAATGAGATATCAGAATAACCTTCACCATATCCGTTCTTGGCGTAGTAATCCATCGAACTGATGATATACTCTACAATTTTTCTCTGCTTTTCTGTAAGAAAAACGGCAGCGTACCCAAAATTGTTGTACTGTACCTTGCTACAGTAGTCAGCAAAATCAGCGTATACGACACTCAAATCGTTAGATTTAACGTAAGTGTAATTTTGATCTGTATCATAGAATGACACAAATCCGTCTCTATCGTAGTAATATACACTATATTGGTGCCGGTCAGCTGGGCGTAATCCTTTCCATACCAGAATCTGAGATATCGTAAAATCCAAATCAAAACTCGCAGGGATATGTCCTTCCAAGTGATAATCGAGAATATGAAACTTATTATCAATACTTGTGAAATGTCTTACAGCGGTGCGATACCCATCGCCAATTTCAAATTTAAGTAAATCTTCCATGATAATTCCACCTTCCATAGACTATATATTTTCTATACTTCGTACCCGAAAAGAATACGTGTGTTTTCGCTAGCGGTGTAGAATTCATATCCCGATAAATTTAACTTGTTCAGTATTTTATACTGAACTAAATTATCTAGACTACTCTTTACGTTCTCAACAGAAAATCCAGTATTTTCGACAATAAATAACACACTACACTCCCCATTAGTATTGGTTCCGTCAGGGTAATCTAATGCACCTAAAACACACTTTATAACTCCAGTATCCACATTATTTAAATCATGAAGCGAATACCCGAAATATGACGTTTGCCGATATTTAATCAGATATTCCAAACTGTCCAAAATTAACGAGTCAGTAGATGGAATATATACAAGTCGATTTGCTGTTAAATCGTGAGAATAAGTCAAACCATTAAGTATATAATAATACCAACTAAAGTTGTGAAGTGCATCGATATCAAATCCAAGGTCACACAGTATATCACGCTGGACTTCTTCGATGCAGTTTATGAGCTTTTCTCCATCTGACGTGTAAATTTCCACAACATGTATAGAGTTACCATCGGTATTAATATGATAATCTATATTGATATACTTATTATTATCTAGAGGTATAACCGTAAAATTAGACATTCAGTAGTTCCTCCACTTAAATTTTTCGTGTATACCCAAACATATCGAGCGTAGCACTCTTGATTCCGTATATTACATTCTGGTTAGCGTAAACGCCTTTGATAAGTGCTCCCATTTGGTGAAGTTCGTCTGCCAATTGGGTTGCAGTATTAATATCGAATCCAGAACATTCAACAAGTGATTGTGGGTTATAAGCATTCTCGTTAACCTCTTTGACATTCACCATGCTCCTGAGGAGGTCTTTTTGCATGTGAGTGAGCTGTAACATACTGAAACCATGATAAAGTACCTGACGCTCCAGAATACTATCCTTCATAAATTGGGGCAAATATTCAATACTCGAATCCAAGTAAACTGGACCGTTTATCTCATGATTATGGAAGAATGTCATCCCATCATAGTCACAATAGAACCAGTTGTAGTTTACCACGTTCTCATAAGGAATATTTTCTTTATGCAAGATTTCGCGCTGTACTTCTTGTACATACTTCAACAGCTCGTCTCCGTTATTAACGTGCACGTCAATTACATAAATGCTACATGACATAGCATCGATGTAATAGTCAGAGGAAATTATTCTCCCATTATTAAGATTTGCTACAATATTATTTAACATCTGTATACCTCCGGATTATATTTGTTCTAATTCATCGAATTGACGTACTGATCGTAGTGGCTGATAGTTCTTCTTTCTTCTTCGATTACACCGAAGAGTTCGCGCGCATCAACTGGAACTCTGTAGTATATTTTTCCATCTTGGTAAACTTCCTGAAGTACCACACCAACCAGTGATTCGAGATAATTAATAGATTCTTTATCGTAACCGGAGTATTTAGAAATAAAGTCATAAGTACAAGTCGCGAGTACAACAGTTTGCCCCTCAGTCTCAACATAATCGGAAGCTTCCACAATGAACCGAACAAAAAAGAATGAACTCTCATCTAGATCTGCAGTGGAAAATCCGAATTTTCTACGTTGTCTATCAAAACATATAGTTTTGAACTCATCGAGCAGGAATGAACTAGGAGCATTAATATAATGACTATTTTCCAAACTTTCGAAACCAGAGTTCCAATACACGATACCACTATCAGTGTAATTATAGCAGTGAAAACTTGTATCAGGATCGATATTCTCGATTCGATGAATTTCAGAGTAGACTTGACCCATTGATTCAGAGAAAATCTGATTTCCTTTACCTGATTCGTCAATAACATGCAAGATGTTATTAACACCAGGGTCTAAATAATATCTCACAAACAATTGTTCTCCATGTGCACCATTAACCTTCGTATACTTTATCATTGCGTACCCCTTTCAGCTGATCTCTTAGTCGCCAAACCTGCAGCAGTGTAAAAATCAGATTCCATAAGCCGGCAGGTGTGATTCTCAAGCTGAAGCTGGTAGTATAACGACCGTCCGATACCTTTTAGACGATGTTCCTCATTAACAAAGATAAAGTCTACATGCATGTCATCGTCAATCAGAGTGTAATCGATGTATCCGATCACGTCATTAGAACCTTCATAAGCTGCCATCAAACGGAACTTATGCTCATTACGTCCAATACAATCAACATGTACATTGCTATACCATAGTTTTACCATCTTAAAATACCGTCTCGTAAGAGTTTCCTTTCAGTGAAGTCACAGTTACATCCGTTAAAGGTAATTCCTCTGCATCACCAAACATCAGCCGACGCAATACTACTTGCCGTGTTCGGTCGAACATCACAAGGAAAGTAGATACTTTACCCTCACTGTCAGTACCTTCGACATGATCGTTAATAAAAACAGGCTGGTCATCAATAGAAAATACGTATTCATCGGATGCAATGAATACTGTCTCAGCCGGATTTGTCCGACCTTTAAACAAAATACTACCATCATTAGCTAAGTAATTATAATAATGAATCCAATCACTATCTCGGTAAACATTACGGAGTGCGTACAAATTAATTCCTCCTTATAATTTTATTTAAGGTTCCATCCATGATGGAGTGCAGTTTCTCTAATTATTGGCTCAATATAATCCTCTTCGTGAATAAAGAAAGTAGAGAGATATTCAACAGCACCTTTAATATCAGTTACGGAGAGAATATGACCTTGACCATGAGGAAAATAGGATACTACAACATAATTAGAACCGTGCCGCAGCATAGTAGCTTTTTTGTCCACACCAACACTGAACGTAAACTGCCCCTCGATATCGACACCATCGAACTTTTTAGCAAGATACTCATTCATATTAAATGTCCCGCTATAGAATCCCTCTAAACTGCCCGGAACCAAACTCTCTGGTCTAATGTCCTGATAATCTTTACTCATAGTATTATCTCCTCTTCGTTAAATTGTCCAGATCGATACCTAATATTAAAGCTAAATCTTTCATTCCCCTGCGATATCCTAGACCATAGTTACCATATTCCTCATTATCATAAGCTACATACCTTTCTACAGCGCGGTCTAAAGGAGTTTTACCATCAGAATCAATTAACTCATCCGCCCAAAGCTGAAAACTATGAGATGAACATTTGACAATTGGACCTTCGGTATTGCCTAAGCTATCGCAAGCGTGATAAAAGATATTAGCATCTTCAGGAGTCTCGACAGGTTCAGTACCATGCCAATCTCGGTAGAATCCATATATTTTTCGATGTAAGTTAGTTTTGTTATTTCGGTAAACTTCACCGACTCTGATGTACTCTTGATGTAACATAACCCACACCTCAACGATAAAGACTAATTACCCCGCCGTTATTTGTAAAATATAAGGTATCTACAGTTAATTCCGATGCTATAGTTACTATCTCGGAACAAGTATACCCAAAATCCTCATAGTCCTTAATATGCTGACGATGTTTAGCTGTCTCAGTATCAATTTCAATTAAATCAGGTAATCCGAATTTGATACGTGAAACATGCTCCCCTTCATAAGTGGATATAAGGAATTCTCCGAAGTGATACCCATAGCATAGTTCATTGCTATCGTACTCACTAAGTGCCAACTTTACAAGAAAACCCAAACTCCTGTGGCGGAGTATTGGGCGGTTTTTGTAGTAGTCGATATTCTCATTTGCAAATAGCCTTAGCACTATTACTCACCCCAATCTAGTAATTGTGTCGCTAAATTTAAGTTCCATTACCTGATACTCGATGGTATATACCTCAGGTCGTCTGCTCATTATTTCAGAGAGTTTCTGCTGTGCTGCAATGTGCGCTACCTCTAGATGATTACCCTCTGGAAAAGCCTCAAATGGAATCTGTTCGATATCCAAGAGGTCATACTCGGCACTGTAACATGTGAAGGTGAATGTATAGTGAATATTATTTTGCATAAGCTGCCAGTTCTACGGCGTTTAATACCTTAAGGTATTTGTAAACTTCTCCGTTTGTTGTCCCTGAGTAATGTCCGGTCCATCTATTGAAAGGGAACCAACCATCAACATCTAGTCTGACGATATGTTGCTCACAATCCTCAAGTGCAAGTCCATTTTCAAGTTGTATGACAACATCACCCGCGTAGATTGATCGCCCTTCGGCATCAGTGCGTCCGCTGTAGAGTTCAGTAGCGATTATTTTTGTTGAAGGGTAATTAATAATTTCCATTAGTGCGTCCCTGTTTGAAAGTAGTACATAATGGTAAATTCCATCAGGGTGCTTGTCGGTCTCTACGAGTATTCTTACAAACATACTATTAACCTCCAATTATCTTTCGTCTACGTAGTAGTGATTGAAATAAGTGACGAATTTACTATAAATCAAATCAAAATAATAGGGGTCGTTAGAATCATTAATTAACATCCGAAGTTGCTGATTACCAGGGAAATAATCCACAACTTCTACTTGAACCTCACGGAATTGTTGCGAATTATTAATGTATCCTGTCATAATATATGGGATAGGTTCAGTATATACTGCGTAACTGACCTTATCATACGTATTTGCCAACCTAAGTAAAAGTGCAGTAGAATCGTAACATTCGTCAATAAAAGCTTTCCGCTCTGCATCAGTATTCAGCCACCGAAACATCTCAATATTATTAGCGACCCAACGATAATCTGCCATCAAAAATCTAATTTGGGCCCCAGCTTTCAATTTATCTTCGATCAAATCAAGTGAGTATTTGAAAATGTTCCCCATACTGATGCCGGAGATGAATATCAGTCCTGAAGCATCATTTAAAGTTTGCGTAAATGATTCGTGTCGATCTTGGTCATTAATGAACATCAAATTTTCCAACTTCCCGTAGTTTAGTATCAGCCTGAAATCTGAGTATCATAGATATCATCAACTACACGCAAAATTGTATCTGTGTATCCGATAATACCATTCCATTGCAAATAATAATTAAACACATCACTCGGTGCCATCTCGAAAATTCGTACATCATAACTTTCGTCATGTGGACTATCTGCACCCAGAGCCTGACGCACCGCAAACATTACCTCATTACTATACATTAATATACCCCCTCATTCGATACCTCAGTGACGTGTACCCGACAGATACAACCTTCACCGGAATCAATCGCACTCTTAAAAAAGTCAAAAGAAAATAAAGCTAAACCTTTGTATGATGTGTAAATAAATTTGTACTCCTGCAATGAGTTGTCCCAATAAGCATAATAATCTTGGACCCCTTCAGGTAACTGGTAATCTTCGGCTATTTCCTGTACATGTACCTGTAAAATCTCAACAGGTTTCGACATAGAATGACCTTTAACATTAATAGGACTACCACCGAACCATTTATACCCACCAGTATCACTGTGTGTACAATAAGCATAAGAGACTCTTGTCATGTGAAATCTCCTTTCATTTACTAATACTTATTGCTGCAGCTGATGTATTGATCCTGTTTACTGATTTCATGCACTAATTACAACTCAATCTCGAAAGGATTGTCTTTCCAATCATAACTAGTTAAATCTAAAATTCTCGATTTCACACCTTGTTTCCATAGGAATTTGTGCCAGTCTATAGCGTACTGTCGCTCATAGTATCCGACATTTAAGTCTTCGCTAATGATGACCATGTATCGTGGGTATTGTTGTTTTCCAGTGTTGTAGGGATCTGATGAGATGTCATACCCGAACTCGTCGCTAAACTTGAGCAACACGTTCACTCCTTAGTTTGTTATCCTTGAAGATTGTTAAATTAATCCGTGTTGGTCACAGTATTCCTTAGCCCTAGAGACCAACATATTCTTTGCCACAATAATATTATCAGGTTGTACACTCTTGTCATACATCATCGACCAATATCTAGAGACTTCATCCTCAGCAAGTCCATCAAAATAGCTGAAACCTTTCTTATAAATTCTCAGCATCAGAGGTCGATAAACAAAAATATCGGTGAATTTCACGTAAAAGTAAATTAACATGAAGACCCCGATAAGTGAGATAAAAATTAAATTTAGCCAGAATCCAATAGTTGCCATTCTATGCACCTCGTAGCGATCTATCAAATATAAGCTGTTTCTATCTGACTAGACCTCAATCTCAATCAATCCACGGTTATACAATGAAAGTAAAGCACAGTTGGTAACAGCTACCTGATAAGTTTCGTCAGAATAAGATGAATCATAACCTTCCGCAATCGCTACCTCAGAACCCCGATAACTAACATGGTCAATATCCATTGCATACCAGTTAAATCCACCATCATCAGTAGATTGTGGAATTACCACAATACCAAAAGTCTGAACCAGTGCAAATGCATCAGACATTTCATCAAGGGGGTTAAATACTTGTAGCGCGTTCTGTCCCACAATAATGACACCTCGACCCTCAATTTCAGTCGGTGCTACATCATATCCCATCCCAATTTTAGCAAGGATATAGTTAATCTGATAGGGAGTTAATGATTCCAAATAATCGAGTGCGTCAATTTTAGACATGAAATAACCACCTTTAATTGTTTAGTTGAATAATTTGATAATCGAATCGTCAGGTGAATAGTACCATTCGAAAGGTTTATCATCGTGAGTTACAACAGAACCGACCTCAATCGTATGTTTCTCATTACCTTTAGTCCAACTGACATGGTTGGGTTGTACAAACACCACATCAGTATCACACAACAAGACGAAATGGTCATTCTCGAATCCGCTGAACAGAATAGCGTGCCCAACATCCTCACCATATGTATTGTAGAGTTTATGCTCACCCAAGAAATGAACATCATGTAAAGGAAAGTGGACTATTTTGTAGTTCATTAAGTTGTTCCTGATTTCATAAACAGATACCATAGATGACCTCCGATAAATTAGTTATAGGCAGAAATTATGTATTGGTAGTTAAAGAGATTAGGTGATTAGCGGTAAGTGCGGAATTTATGTATATGTGGATAAAACAGAGTATGTGGGAACCTTCAAAGTAAGTGTTTTTTGTTATCTGAGTAAATTCTGAGATTTTAACGGTATATCTCGTATTTTTCTGCATGTATTAGAACTTCACTAATCTCAATGGAGAGTCCAAGAACTTAATATATTGGACTTAATTTAGCTTTTAAAGTACGAGTTTATTGTGAGAAAGCATTTAAAAGTGAACACTATTAACATTGCATTACCTAAAACTAATCTTTCTCAATATACCATTATACCAGAAATGCCCCAATCAGTCAAGATTTACCGATGGACATAAAGATAAAGCCCTGTTATTCAACAGGACTTTTATTTCCAGGAAAAGCAAGTACATTATCGCCACCAAGCTTAACATCTTTTTTACTCGTGGAAGGTTTAACTTTCGGTGCAGGTTGTGTATTACCTTCCTCCAGAAAGGTTTCAGTAAGCGTACGTAATAGGTACTCTCCACGGTCCTCAACCATACTTAAACAGCTAGAGTGCAATGAACCTAGATACTCCTTAATCAACTCTTCGCTACCCATTTCAGCGTAATACCCTTTATACTTACTGCGTAATTCTTCAGCAATCTCGCCATTCATCACATCATCAAGGGAAACAACAGAATCATTGTTGTGATTATTATATCCAATTCGAGCATATTCAGCATGAAGTACTTCCTGAATCATAGCCATTTCATTGGCCAAAATGACGTCAGGTGCATTGACCTTTACCAGTCGCGAATACCGCAAAACACGTTGAATGAGTTTCTCACTCATAATTAATGCTTCAGCTGAATCCCGTCCAAGATTATTCGTAAATTCTGACACTCAAAATTCCCCCTGCAATTCTATTTAATTGCCTAATTAAATATATCTTTATAAATAATATATTTATTTGGACTTATATGGGATTATTATATAGGACTCTAATCCAGCTAAACTGTCATTACAAAATTATATATTACACATCCTAAGACTAATAACATGACATACGATGAAATCATAAGACCTGATGCAATGTTATTGCTTACAATGTTATTTTTCATTCGTTTAGATTCGTTGAAAAGTCCTACTGATTTACAATAGTTTGCCGCGAATTTATTAGCATCCAACTCTCTTTTGTCGAAGGAGTAGTTATGTTTATATTTAATTCGTTGTAGCAGTCTTTTAATAAAACCTGTCTGAGGAATCTCGAACTCAAAATTGTTCTCGTTTCTATATTTATACTGCCAGGCGTGACGCATCTCGTGAGCAAGTGTACCGATACTTTTGACTTCACGTACTGCTACCAGGTCAATATCGTTCTCCCATATGTAAATTCCCTTTGCTAAATTTCCATTGATATCTTTGACTATATAAATAGCTTCGTTACCCCAGAAAATTTCTGGGTCTATACGTAACTGTCTTCGTAAATTTTCTGCATGTGCTTCGAAAAATAGTTCGTCGTTCAATTAAATCACCCGTTCGTATTTTAATTAGTATCAGCTAACTCTGCCCCACATGCAGGACAGTATTTAATAGGGTAGGTACCTCGTCCAAGTGTACCTGCGGGCGATACGCACCAAACCCCATACTCTGATATATAACTTATTTCGATATCGAGTTCTTTTTGCGGGTCACATTCATGTTCTTTCATCATATTTATTCACCCCTTATCAATTTCAGTATTACACGTATCTATCTTTATATATTACTTAATTAAAAGGACAAATTAAGGACTATTTAAATTATTAAGCAAAAAGAAAACCCTAACCATTGAGATTAGGGTTTTACTTAGTGTTCCATAAGTTCGAGACGGGGTTCTGCACATTGAGGACATTTATTATCTGCTTCCTCGTTATAGTACCCGCCAGCACGTTCAACTTCTTTGATGCAATCAGCGGCATTACGCCCTGGGACAGTATCATACTGACAGTAACCGCAAATAATGATCATGCAGCCTTTACCTCCCAAGACTCAAACTTTTTTTGTATTACTTTTTCATTTACAGGGTAATATCCTAACTCCAGAGCTACAAGCTGCGCTACAGTCATAATAAAGTATACGATACCCGTACTTATCAAAATTCGAGATACGACCCAAGGTTCGATCTGGAAAAGATTAAGATCAATAGCGGTATTATTACCTAGTAGTAAATACATGAATGTCATACCGAGAATAAATGGACTTAGACTAGCATTGATTATAACAAAGTACCTCAAGACGTTCACCTTCTATTCAGCTTTAAGATATATTAATTTATTTCTCTATATCATTATTATCTGCGAACATAAATAGATAGGTGCATCAGATGTAGTTATATTATTGAGACTCTTTTAGCATACGTACCCGCATATTGTGATAATAGACATAAACCCGATTATGTGAGAAATAATACATTTCTTCAATGAAGTTCCTGAAGAGTTGTTCGTGTTCCGGATGATCCCGAATATTCAATTCGCACGCCTGAATAATATTATCACGACTGAAACTGATTTTCAGGTTTTTTATTACCCATTCCACAAAAACCAAAGGACATTCGGTATTTTTAAACTTAAGTTCCATTATTATCTCCCCTTATGATGTTCTTTGAAAGTAGATTAATCCTGAACGTGCACGTGTGAGTCCAGTATATGCCCAACGGTGATGATCTTCGATACTAAGTACTTCCTCATAAAGTACAACTTTATCGTACTCACTACCCTGAGATTTATGACATGTGATTGCATCACCGAAATCAAATTGGTTAATCTTAGACCGCTTAATTAAAGGTATCTCGAAATTCTCGAAATTCTGTAAATCTATTTTGATTTCTTTACCTGTTAATCGATCCGAGAATTCAGGTCGGAACTTAATCTTGAAAGTTCTCTCAATTTTATCGATATCATATGCTTCTGATGTGGCATATCCTATTAAACCATTGATTAGCGGTGTTTTATCTATTACCATATCCCAGTTATTCTTTGTACATATCATTTTATCTCCGATAACTGGAAGATTTCCAATATGTCCTTTTAACTGCCTTGCACGTGCATTAATATCTTTCCGTGTCTTGTTATATCCGCAAATTATCTGATCACTATTAAGTAACATTCGATCTGTTATGTCGTTTATTCCGTTATACGCCGGAATTACAGCTACACGAGATACTCCCTTTTTATCCTTATAAACTCCCGGTTGTATCCACTTTTTCTGTCTAGCTAACATAGATAGGTAAATAATTGGGTTATCCAGTGCTTGACGTGTGATCTCAGTCAAGTTTACATCTGGATTTGCCAAAAGTCCATTATCTTCCCCAATAGGAGGCAACTGCATTCGATCTCCTAGAACAATAATAGGGATACCATAAGAAAGCGCATCACGGATTAAGTTCATGTTAACCATCGAGATTTCGTCAATTATAAGTAATAGCACACCGTCCATAGCATTAGGGTTAAAGATAAAACGCTGTGTTTCCACAATTCTACCACTAGGTAACCTTTCATCAGTGACCTCGAGATAGTACATTTCACTATGCATAGTCTTAGCAGGAGTACCTTTATTGGTTAGCACAAGTGAAGCTTTACCAGATAGCGTCATGATTCGATATTGATGAGGTTCGATCCCAATATCCTCAAGGAAGTACTTGACAATAGTAGTCTTTCCTACCCCCGCATACCCATTTATCACATATATCTGCTTATATAATCGCTTCCACCAATCTTTTAAACCGCTAAATGCTTCCTTTTGTCCGTTCGTAAATTCCACTAGTTCACCTACCTGTCTGCTCAGCAACTATGATAATTAGCGAAACGCTACATTAATTACTTTTTAGTTTTAACCTTATACCTAATTATTACGCATCAATATAGATATGTGAGGGAAATAAATAAAAAATCCCCAGCGTTTGCTGAGGATTAATTATCTTAATAACCAGGTACATATTCATGCTGGCTCTGGTTAACACTGGTGATGATCTCATTTGATCTATAAGTTGCCTTTGCATACTCTACCCAATCACTGAGGACTCGAGCTACTTCTTTATAATTAGGTATATCTCGAATAGTAACCGTAGGACAGGTGATGTCATTAGAGTAAATTGTGACACTACCTCTACCAAACATTCGCTGGATCATGGAAGCGGACACAGATATATCGTTTACGCGATGTAGCCTTATTTCTTCGGTATTTACATTAAAAATACCAGTGTCAATACTGATTCTTCGACCAGTGATTAAGTATTTAGTGAAAACTAATTTACAGTAATAGTGGAAAGGTTTACCTTTGTAGATAATTGTTTCTTCTTCGTACATGTCATTTACCTCCTAACGGAAGATTTAAGTAAAAAATTAGGCCAATCTCAAAACTATATCAAGACTGACCTAATTAATTTAGAATTATTTAGTTTGCAAGAGGTTGTAAATCATAATTGCTGCTTCTGCACGAGTCAGTTCCTTCTTAGGAAGGAATTTACCTCCAGGATAACCACTCATAACACCTGCTTCAGTTACTACTTCGACACTATCAAGTGCCCATGCAATAATTGCCTTAGCATCAGCATATTGCAGATCGCTACCTTCGATTCCACGTTCAGCTATAATATTAGCAAGCATTACTGCCGCTTGCTCACGAGGGATAATATCATTTGGACGATAAGTTCCATCTGTAAATCCTTTTGTGATTCCGTTGTTCAGTGCGGAAGCGAGTTCAGGTGCGTACCAAGCATTAACATCAAAGTCATTGAAGTTGTGCTTATATTCACCTTCACCATAACCCAACGCTCTGTTAAGGAAAATTGCAAATTCAGCACGTGTTACTTGTTTGTCAGGATTGAAAGTACCATCAGTGTATCCTTTAACAATACCTTTACCTGCGAGGTAGGAAATAGCATCTTTTGCGAAACTATTTTCAACATCTGAAAAATTCACATCAGCGGGTACTTCAACATCCGTTGGAATGTCTGAAGCTTCGTCAACCGGTCCAGTTGTACCGGGAACAGAGTTTCCTACATCATTAGTACTCTCGTTCGATCCAGTATTACCAGTTGGTCCACTGTTATTGGATCCAGTATTACCTGTAGAACCACTGTTATTGGATCCAGTATTACCTGTAGAACCACCAGTGTTGCCGCCAATTGATCCATTATCAGAACCACCAGTTCCCGGAGTTGTAGTTCCTGGATCAGTTGTACCTCCACCGTTACCAGGGTTAGTTGTACCTCCACCGTTACCAGGGTCAGTTGTACCTCCACCGTTACCCGGATCAGTCGGATCAACAATAGTTCCTGGAACAGTTGCACCACTACCATCAGCCGGAGTTGTGATATTTACTTCTTCACGAGCGACAACTTCTTCAGTACCATCAGCTTTTAATACTACAGCGATGACGTCATAGTGATAGTCCTTGCTCGGATCAATACCGGATTCGCTGAACCGGAGTTTACCATTAACAGGGTAAACAATACCTTCGTCTCTGAGTTCACCGGTTGCACTGTTATAATAAGTTTTATGGAATGAACCATCAGGTAATGGCTCATAGCGTGTTTGCGGGTTTCTTTCCACGTAATGATAAGAACCATCTACAGTTTTAAATTCAAATGTTATTGTACCTTCCATAGGTTCAGAAGGTGTAATAACAATGCTTTGCGGTGCGGAAGGAGTTGTGACAACAATTACGTTTGATTCCAGGGTTCCCCACTCGTTACCTGCAACTACTTTATAAGTGTGGACCTCTTCAGGTCCTACGTTAGGATCAGTGATTGTATTCAATTCACCATGCCACACACGGTTCTCTGTATCCTGGTAAACATCGTAATAAGTTGCGCCGGTAACAGTTGTCCAAGAAAGCCCAACTCTGTCATGTTGAACACGAGTAGCTTTCAATACCAAGTCGCCAGTTGGCGCTTCACCTTGAATCGGTTCGGTTGGTACATTGACAATTTTTTGCGCTTCTTTACCTGCAACTCCATTTTTTACAGCAGATACTTTATAAGTATATGTCGCACCTGCAGAAATACTTGTTGCATCATCTTCCCACCAAGTAGAGTTAGGTGTTCCGATCGGCATACCATCACGTGTCATTTGGTAACCTTCTGCTCCGTCTACCTGATCCCACTCAAGACGTACTTTGTTGTATTCTAGAGTTACGATGCGGAAGTTAGCCGGATAAGCAAGCTGACTAACAAGTGTAACTGTGCTAGCTGTAGCGGCTTCACTCACTACATCACCTTTAATAGCAACGACAGAGTAATCGTAAGGCGTACCTTCAGTCAAATCAGAGTTTGAGAATGTAGTGAGAGGTCCTTGGTAAACAATAGAATTACCTCGCATAAGTTTATATTCACTTGCGCCAGATACTGCGTCCCAAGTTGCAATAACAGAAGTTGTCTTCGGAGTCAATACAAAGTTTGCCGGTTTGTCCAATACAACTGGTTCTGGATCAGGAGTGTTAGTCGCTTCACCAACAGTTACTAACAAAATTGGGGACGGGTTACTTGTGTTAATACCATCAAAAGCCTTGACAGTGTAAATGTAGCTTTCGCCCATTACTGCTGTTTTGTCCACATAACTAGTGGTTGCTACAGAACCGATGTCTACACCATTACGTTGGACTTTATAAATCAAAGCACCTTCGGAAGCTGGCCAGTTGATCTGAACATTTCCTGCTTCTGTACTGATTGCAGTTGGCTGTCCTGGTGCCGCGAGTTGTACTGCAGTTTCTTTGGTTTTTACAACCAAACTAACTTTACTACTTTCACCAGCATCATTATATGCATACACATCTACAGTGTAGTCTGTATTAGCCGTTAACCCAGTGTAAACGTATGACAAATTCGGACCACTATATACTTGTTGGTTATTTACCACAACTCGGTAACCCTTAGCACCATCTACAGGATCCCAGTTTGCTGTTAAACTAGTTTCTTCTGTAGTTACCTTTAAGTTAGCCGGTGATGTAGGTTTAGCTACAACTGGAGAAGCAGTCAAAGTGTACGGGTCTCGGTAGTCCCCAGATCCTTCAACAGCAGTTACCCCAGATACGACCTTAATTGCTGGGTAAACTTCTAGATATGTTGTAGTAGAATAGCTATCATATTTGAGGTTATTCCACCAAGAAGTTCCTCTGCTATAAGCGGTGTCATATGCATCCATCAACCAAGGTGTAGAAGCAAAATAGAGTCCCCCAGATGGGAATGCACTAAGCATTTCATAATTCAACATACCAATACGTGCAGTAACTTGGTACGCTTTAGGAGTACCCGACGTTAGCGGATAATATGTTTGCCATACTCCCTCATCGATTAATGCTTTATCTTCTTTTGTAAATTCTTCGTAATAATCGTTATTTAAAAACTTAGCGATATTACCTTCTACTGTAGGAGAGAACCTACCTCTACCATCCGAGGCAAATTGCTTACTACCAAGTGAATTTACGCTTAACAAAGTGTTATCTCCAACCACTCTCCAAAGAGAGTAATTGATGTTGACAAAACTTCCCAAGTCTACGGTTTCTTGTCCCAATGTTACAGTTTTATACGGGAGACCACCTAACTGCGTGTTAATTGAGTCTGCGTCACCTGCAGAGTTATAGAAAGTGAATTCTACATCTTGCGGTCCATAAGGAACATTAGACATACTGAAAATATTCTGTGTGAATGTGACAGCCAATGGGGATGTACCAACTGTTAGATCAGAGGAAATCTCTTTACCATTTACCTTTAACTTAGCGCTGCTGTAAAATAGCGGGGCGTAATACCGAATAGATGCACCATAGCTGTAGACTTCTCTTGGCAATAAAGGAGTGAAGTTGATATTAGCTAAATCCAGTGAGCTGAAATCGTAATATCCAAAACTTTCCTTTGTTCCAGATTCAGCACTGTAGTGTGAACTGGAATAGAATGCCGATCCATCTTTAGAAATAATACCAGCGGTAAGGTAGTACTTCTCTTTAGTGTCAATATTATAAAGAGTTCTCACCTGGTTCATATCCCAAGTAAGATAAGATACTACATGCGTATCACCAATGAATGTAGCGGAGCTGTTAACCCTAAAATTAGCCGCACTATGGTTTTCATCTTTACCTGTTTCGAGGTTACGAACATGCATAGTACCACTGTAATTCTCCGCAAACAGTAAATACTTTCCGTCCGAAGATATAGCGTACACAGTCGGATTACTGTTATTTGATTGTGTATTCAGACCACCTGCGATCAAAGTAGATGCTGTTCCATCCCATTTATAAACGGAACCTACTTTTGACGAGTTAGCTA
The DNA here is from genome assembly GCF_039831995.1 of Paenibacillus pabuli. Lineage (NCBI taxonomy): Bacteria > Bacillati > Bacillota > Bacilli > Caryophanales > Paenibacillaceae > Paenibacillus > Paenibacillus pabuli. The sequence goes on along the minus strand of NZ_JBDOIO010000001.1, from coordinate 204,923 downwards.
GAGTGTAATATACATCCGTGCTATTAGGTCCAAAAATTGCATAATCGGAGTAGGCTAGCGTAGGATTTGTTGCCAAGAAAGTTTGACCGCTAATACTCGAAGGTAGAGCTGTTTGTTTCTGCTCAGAAATGTCATATGTATACAACACATTTCCTACAGAATAAACGATCTTATTACTATCTGGGCTGAAAGCTAGTGTAACACCTGCAGTACCTGTCTTAGTTACCTCAGTAACTATTCCTGTGCCTAAATCCAACAACCGGACTTTTGAACTGGACATACTCGAACTATTAGCTACGCCATTCTCGATCCATGCAACGTACTTACCATCCGGAGAAATTTCTACCTCGCGCTTAAAATAAGTGGGATTAACCTCTATAGGTGTAGCATTACCCGACTTATCATAAATATTAAAGGTATATCCAGAATCACTACCACCTGTAAATGCTGTTACCTTAGTTCCGTCATCAGACACGCCAGTTGCATATGCGCGCTTATCAAGGAACTTAGAGTATGTTAGCAAATCTGAGGCAGATGCTTCCGCTTTACCTCCTCCCCAAAAAGGTAGACTTCCTAACAGCAAACTAGCTGAAAGGACTACAGACAATGTCTTACTTAACTTGCCTTTCCTCATCCTTCTAATCCCCTATCTCGTTGTGATTGCGCATGCTGCAAATTTTGATATTTTATCAAAACCTTACACACTGCTTAAGTTACAGTACAATGTTGAAAGCTTCCTATTAGGAGCTTATTTGGTAACAGCAACAACCTACCAAATAAGCCACTAATATAACATGTACCTAACCTATCACGGGGATTAGTGATATTAAGTTAAGTCTTCGATCTTGTATACCTTTACTTCCGATTCAGCGTTTAATTTCTCAAATTTAGTGATTTCTCTCTGAGCATTAAAAGCTGATCTTTCCTCGGATCGTGTACGCTGATTCCGGAGAATCTTCTCGGGGCCAGTCTCTTTTTTGGTATACTGGTAACAGTCTTCAATCAGAATCGGAGCTTCCACTAAATTATCAGGAGATTTCTCCCATATAACGCGATAACAATTACCTTCAACGCCAGTTACCGTGAAAGTTTTACCGATATGTTGAGCATACCAATAACTCTCACTTTTAGCTTTTTTAACTCGGACAGATTGCAAAGATTAGTTCCCCCTTACAATTGAATATCCCAGCATAATACTACTTATTTTCTTTCCTATAACTACTTATTGCGCATTATTATAGATCAATATAGGTCTTAAACAAGAAATTAGGCTAGCCTGATAAATACCTATCAAGACTAGCCTAATCCTATAACTGGAGCCGTAAAACTCTCAGTAACTCCTCCAAATTGGAAGTTTATATGAAAGGAGATGACTCCCCGCTCAAATAAACTTCCAATTACATTGAGGATTAATTATATTAAGTTACATGCGGGAATTAAGATTAAGCTTCAACATATTGAGGGATGTTTTTCCAGTAGCCAACTTCGTAGGAATGTGCTTCGCGGGAAGTGCTTGGGTGGAATTGGCAATACAGATACACACTAGGGTCACTAGTACATGTATATTTAGTGTTAAGCAAATCCTGGAAGCTACCTGCCAAATGTTCACGTTCTGCGTTAGTCAGGTTACGTCCAACTTGGTTAGACAAGATACCTTCCAACTGCAATACCATACGTCCGAAGCTGCGGTAAACTACATGAGAAGGCAGGTCCGAAGGTACTTTCGAAATTTCGATATTAATCATTGTCATCAGGTCAGTTACTTGTGGGTCATTAAAATTAAAAGACATTAAATGTCACTCCATTCGATATTTTTTATTTTTTCTTACTCATATTTAGTGCTAGGGAAGCCTGAACGATCAGTTATATGTATTAATATTCCAAAATTCTTTTTTTAATTCTAATCGCCGATATTCCAATTATTCTCGAATATCCAAGAACTATCTTAAATAATTTACATTATTAACCTTACACTACTTAATGTACAGGACTAATTAAGGATATAAAAAAGAGGCTACCGTGATCGGTAACCTCTTGTAGTTTAACTGATTTTATACAGCATCAGCATCGTAAATATCTTCGTCCAACTCTTCGGTATAATCCCCAGGCTCGTACTCATCAACCTCAGTATCGAAGTTACCATATTTCGCATCCAATTCCTCTTGAGTCATTGGAGTACCATCGCTAGTCAGGTACATAGGGTTAATTTTAGAATCAAACTTACGTTTTATCGCACGTTGGTTCTCGTAATAACTGAGCAATTCAGAGTCAGCCATATGTTTCAAGATTTCCTTACGAGCAGATGTATCATTAGAAGTCAGACGCAGAATGATATCTTCAGCGGACATTCCTGCTTCTTCCATTTTACCAAAGGACTGAGGACTAACACGTACGAAGCGTCCGTTATTGATCATAGAAGCTTTCATATCCTCAGACTTCATCTCGCCCAATCCTTTGAAACGGTCGCCGGCACCAATAGTGAAACCTTGCGAGATAGCCAGATCATATTCGTTTTCCAAGAAGTAATCAACTTTACCGTTTTTGTGACCACGGTAGAGTGGTGCGTAACAGATGTAAAGTTGTCCTGCTTCGATAATTTCAGGGAAATGCTTGTAAAATATCAAACTGATCAGCAACTGGATATGTAGTCCGTCAGTATCACCGTCAGTACCGATAATAAATTTCGTAAATTTGTTCATTTTTACAACGTGACTGATGATTCGGAATGTACCGTTTTTCTCAAGTGATTGAGAATCGGAACGTTTATTGACATTCAACGGCTTACCTTGAAGTTCGACATAAGCCATAGTAGACACGTTACGGCTACTTGAGAATGTACCTGCCGCCGAGTTACCTTCCAGGAACCAGACACTGTTATGTTCGCGCATTCTCGGACCATTCTCACAGTCGTAGAATTTAGATAAGTCCTTGTTAATGACTTCCTTTTTAAATGTAGGCCGTTTCTTTTCACGTGCAGCTTTCAATGCACGATACTCGCTCAACCGTAATCCGTAAATTTCTCTCAGATCCTCGATGAACCGATCCAGTTCAGCTGTATCGAAGACTTCTTCGAATTTACCTTGCAACTCTTCACGAATATCGAAACCAACATCAACAGCGGAGAATTCGTTTTTAACTTGTCCTTTATACTGTTTAATATCAGTGTTAACCAAGATTACGTAGTTAATACGTTCCAAAATCAAATCTCGGTCCAAAGCGAGTTCACTACTCAGATAGCCACGAGTTTTGAAGATAGTTGAAACGAATTCAACTAAGCGATCTTCGAAAGCACTTACGTGCTGTCCATACATTACTCGGGAACCGTTGATCGCTGCCAACTGTACGCGTTTTTCAGGTTCAGTAACCGAGAAGTAGAATTCAGCACCACAATTGATTTTAGTAGATTCGTAGGAATATTCCAGAACCTTATTCCCATTTTTACCTACAATAGATTGAGGTGTATACTCGTTCGTAAATTCCATCGTACCTTTACCAGTAACAGGAATATCCCAATCCAGGAAGAATTCCACGTTACGGTTAAAGATCGCATAATCTGCAAAGTGTTTTTTGATATCATTGAGAATGAACGGGTAATCGTAAACACGATTTTCATCTTTCATTGAAAGTACAGTTTCATCAAACAAGAATTTGATAGTAGTACCTGTATCATTGATATCGCATGTTCCGACTTTTTCCAAGTTTTCAACACGTTTACCCATTTCGTAACCGATATGCCAAACTTCGCCGTCACGTTTGATTGTAACATCCAGACGTTTAGAGCACGCGTTTACAGCAGAAAGACCAATACCATTCGCACCAACTGAACGTGCGTAAGAACTGTGCCCTTTAATTTTCGAGCCAGCGTTCATAACCTCAAAGGCCAAGTACACAGTTGGAATATTCTTTTCTGGGTGAAGTCCAACCGGGATACCACGAGCATTATCGGAAATTTCAACTGAACCGTCAGGGAACAATTTGACTTTACCTGTAATTTTACGCGATTTAACTTCTTTAGATTCGTCGATAATATTATCCGTAACCTCACGAAGGAGCTGGAAGATAGCTTTCATTCCGGAACCATCAAGAGTCAAGTGAGGATTTGTACGGATCGGTTCAATTCCTTCGAGTACCTTAAACGATGATTCATCATAGTTATTCTCGTTATTGTGTTCAGACACGATATATCATACCTTCCTAAACAGATTTTTCTTCTACTACTTAATTATATGGTTATTATTTAGATGCAACAAAAAACAAACGATTAATATAGAATCGCTATATATTAATAGAATTGCAACGATACGTTACAGTCTCTATTTATATGTACTGTGTTACTGGGAATACCCAGAAGAGCTACTACCATAGACGGTCGGAAAAGAAAAGTTTGTCTATAACTACATATGCAACGAGTGCAATTATCGAGATTATTAAAATAGCTAACAAAGTTGGCAGATCAGCATTGTTTAAGAAATCTATAAAATCGTTTATCAACTAATCACCCCATCACTGCTATTATGCTCATCTACTGTTATACCGCTTCCACAGTGACAAGTGATCGGCTTTTTACGTAGTCTGCCGCTTTTGCCATATCGGTATCGATAAGTCGTGTTACCTCATCCACCAGAGTTGAGGGCAATAGGTAAACGAAGTCGTTGGTATCAGGTACCGTTTCCACAAGTTCAGCGGGAATTGAATTTTGACTAACATAAGTAAATTTTGAATCATCTTCGATAGCTAAAATTCCGTTTTTAGATGACACATACATAATTTAACTCCCCATTCCGTGATTATTGAACTTCATTGTACCACTCCTGTTGAAAAATTACTTCGTTACCACGTTCAACTTTAATAATGAAGAACTTATTGGCAAATTGACTCCAACCCTCACCATATACAAAAACGCCTTCAGCGTAAGGTTCGTTGCCTTTGACTACACCTGTTCCAACAACGCCGAAAGATTCAAAGTAGGTTACAACATCACCATCTTGAGAGTAAAGAGGATTAAATACTTTGTCCCCTGAGTCCCCTATAGTATAGTTCATGTTAATTCCCTCCTAGGGTAAACCATTAATAAACGCGGTGTAAATAAGTAATGACTCTATAAGACGAATTATTCATTCGACTTCTAAAGTCATTTCTTCTGTATCTCTTAATTAATGCGATTAATTAATGTCCCATATAATTATAACACAATTTACCTTTACATTCAAGAAATAATTACGATAATTGTGAGATTATGTATAAAGAACATTATTTACTACTTGAAACTAATAATGACCTAAATAAGTAAAATAGTACTTCAAACTGTTTTGCTTTTCTACTTTTGCTAGTTCGATCATATCAGTTTCTCGGATCGACCTCATTCCAGGAAGAATACTAGGTAATACTGCGAAAGTATATAACATTTCGTATACTTCCACCATTCCAGTTCGTGTTTCCTCATCATACCTAATAACTTTACCGTAGTATCGCCTGCCTGTGCGGAGGAAGTGCTCACACTTAGGACATAGATGCTCATCTGAGTTGTTTTCAGGTTCTCGGTAGTTTGAAGCGCATCTCTGACAAATTGCCATTTAGATTCCCCTTTACTACGAAAACTATTCTATAATCTATTTCCAACTAATTAATTTCAACGATGAGTTATAGACCAAATAAAAAGCAACCGAAATAAATCGGTTGCTTACAATTTTAAGGATAAAGGAATCTCATGTAACTTATGAGAAATTCATTGACCTGTTTGTAGTTTGCTCTATCAGGTATAGCGGTATTCTCTTTAAGTTTGGATTCAAGTTCCTCACGAAGTTCCTTGTAAATTTTGTGATACTCTTCAACCGTATACTTACCTCGCTTGATGTCGAGAAGTTCCTCCCTATCTTTACGATAGAGGTTAACTTCACCGGTATCCAATAGCTCGATCATGAGTCGTAGACATTTGATAGAGTTCATTGCTTCCTTAGTCTCATAGCCATAGGCTGTTGCACGCTGAATTTTGTCCTCACGTTTAAGACTTTTGACAGGTACAGCTGACTTCTTGAAGCAACCATCGATAAATTTCGAGTACTTGCGTACCACAGATTTAGACAAGAACATATCACGTCGGTCATAGAGCGGCTTAAAAGGTTTGGCTAAATCCAATTGAAATTCTTCTCCAACGTGAAGCATTTCGAAAGGTATAATTTCACCGTAGTATGCATCTTTAATAAATTCCCGAGGACTATAAATCTCCACATCGAAGTCATCCTTATGGTTAATTTTACCTTGCCCACCAATAAGTTTAGTGTGATCGAAGGCATCCAATCCAAAAACTGTACTAATATCAGGTGCTGATATTGCACGGAAGTCCAAATCCGATGTTTCGTCGTTTGTACCACTAATATGTGATCCTGCCTGACATAAGTAAATCATCGAGTTACTGATGTCATCCGAACCTATTTTGTTAGACACAAATTCACGTACTTCCATGATGAGTTCTTCGCTCACAACTTATTCCTCCTAGTCTTCGTCGAAAAATAGAGTATCTTCGAATTTGATATTCAAGAGTGCAAGCTGGTCTTCGATGATCTGTTTAAGTTCTTCAGGTTCAACGTGACTATGACCTTCGTAAAATTTGTTATGGTGAACCATGTTGCGGTGCTCTACAGCTTCAACAAAGGACATAGTGAATTGGTAGTAGGCAGGTTGTCCTGCTTCGACCAATTCCAATTCTTTCAGACGATCCTGTGATTCTGCAGGATAATCGCTGAAATATTCGATTACCTCGTCACGGTTCAAATTACAAAGAATAAGATCGTCAGTGTTAGTACTGAAAATACAGAATCTGGAGTCAGGTTGCTTAATAATCTGCTTTCCCATGAATTATACCTCCAAATTAGTCCTGTTTTGTGATGATATAAGCGTTACCGTCAATCCTTCTGATTGCCACAATCATTTCACCGAGGTCATTTTCCTCAGCAAGCCAGACCTTAGTATCAGGGGTGATAGGGTAATCACCGTTTTTGTAACTCATCATCGATCCTGCCGCTAGTGCATTCCGTAAAATTGTTTCGAAATCTTCTACCCGGAATAGACCAGTCTCTGTCGTACTATATCCGATAGCCATATCGTTATAGTACCCACGATAGCTTCCAAAAGATCCGTCAAGGTAAACTCCAGAAGCTACATACAAATTTTCATGTGGGGATAAATAACTGAGGTCATTCAAAATTTCTGAAATTGTCATACTGTCAAAAGCCTCAGATTTAATATCCTCGAAAATTACCATCAATTTTTCCCATGTCATAATAGTTCCTCCAGTTGTTATAATTAAACTCCGTACCACTTAATAGATAGCCTGCGATACATTCTGTCGATTTCTTGCTTATCCACAAAATCAGGCAATACTGAGTGTTTCCGAGCTTCCTGGAATTCAAAATCATATTCAGCAACCATTTCGAAAACTTCGTCCCACGTATATTTAAGATTACGTAAATCAAGGAGTAAGTCTCGGTTATGTCCTTGGTAAACTTCCAATTCCCCCGTTCGCATCGCCTTAGCACCTACGATTAGAAGTCGAATTAAGTTCATAGCATGTTTACCCAGTTTATCGCCAGCTTTTTTGTTACGTGCACCCATTTTATTAAAGTTCTTGCTTGCATTAGTGAGTTCAGATGTCATACCAGCGAGTTGCCGTAATTCGATCTTATCATAATTGATATTTAAGTTAATATCAGCACGCCCTTGATCATCAACACCTACATTAGTGACGGTTAATTTTCCTTCGCCATATGTAGGATAGTGCTCATCAAATGTAGCCATAACTCGATCGAGAGTTTCTTTCAAGTGTACGATATTGTCATCAATAGTGGCGACACCTAATCCGTTTTTGATGCGCAGAAGCTGCTGTTTGGCATAACCTCCGAAACTATTTACGATTCCGTTAGAAAGGAAAATCGATTTATTTTTGCGGAGATAGTCACCAACCGGAGATGTCTGCACTACAAACTGATCTAATCCACTGATGATCTCAAGTACAGTCGGATTTTGAGTCTGTGCCAGAGAAAGAAACTTTTTAAGTGAATGATATTCGTGATCTGGATCAGAAGAAACTGTTGTAGTAAATTCCTCTCCCATCGAGAATAGGTCATATACCGGTAAGTTAACAATAGACTTCATATCGGTGTCGGATTCAGGAGTATTTAAGCCGTAGGAAGTTGAACCAGTGATAACCTTCAGGATCGTATTCGGTTGAAAATAAGCTTCCTTTTCTTCAGCAGTCATTAAATCGAATCTTGACATAGTAACCATCCTTTCATGTACAGTCAACTATTTTACCATTTAATAAGGATTGTACGTTCTCTGCCATCTTTATCCTCAAAATATTCAACAGTGTACCCAAGTTCAGTCAATTCACGTGTCAAAATATTACGGTGTCTTTCAGATGAAACGAAACCATAGTCATCCAATTCCTCACCTTTTTTAATAGCTAACTGCAGTGATTCACTGGTAGCTGCACGTTCAATAGCCGCTTCCAACTTATACTTGAAAGTTCCCCACCATTTTTCAACTGTTGCGTTTTGAGCCGTCTCAGTGAGTTTTCTCATATACGATGCAGGTTTAAGATCAACAAACTCGAAATCATCTCCGGCAACTTCCGCAGGTGCTGCGTTTATCGATTGATTTTTCATAAATAATACCTCCAATTTATCTAGTTTCAGAATCTTTACTCAGTGTATTTGCGATATGTAATGCGATAACACACTTTTCTTTTTCAAGGTGATCGTACTCACTTGTAAGTCGTGCAATAGCGGCTTCATTGTCGTCATCGCGTGCTTGAGTGTAGTCAAGCGATCTGGCTGTCATTTCAGCGGTTTTGTCACGATACATCTGTAAAACTTCGAAAATACTTTTCCCTCGCATTGCTGACTGAATATCGTGCATGTCCCATCCATGAATGTCTAAACTCATATGTACACCTCTTATCATAAGGTAGTTGATAACTACTTAAATAAATACTTTATTATTCTCTGTTAATAACATAATTAAATGGATATTTTATAGTCACACAAAAAACCGTGGCTTTAACCACGGTTTAGTGTAATATGCAAATATTTTTATAATAGTTTTTCCAAAATATCAATAGAATAATCAGGTACGTCTTTAGTGATAAAGATACCACATTCTGTGACCAATTCAATACGCTCAATAAATACACTTTCTTCACCATTCCAGTGTTGACGGATCAGCGTTTCAGCAGATTCTTCGTCATTTGCGATTACACCGTGAACTTTCCGCATTCCATAAACATTAATAACGACCGTATAAGTATTCATTAATTCTTCCTCCTATTCATCAGTTAATACTTCTAGCTTATCGAGATCGATATCCATCATTTCAGAAAGAAGTGTCATGATATCGCTCCGGATTAATTCCCACCGTAAATTCATCTTGTGTTCATAACCTCGGCACTTATAGGTTGCGAAGATTCCGTCAGGGTTTTGTTGAGATTCCAATACCTTTATGCCTAACTCACGCATCCGTATTTTAGTTCCTCGATACTTTTTAATTAATTCGTCCTGAAGGAGAATTAACTGTCCGATGAAGAGTTCGGGTATCTTGAGATCAGCCTTGCGCATTCGCTTGATATTTACATCAAGTGTTTTCTCTGCAACTGGGATTAATATAAACATTTTGACAACCTTACCGTCTTCCTCGGTTATCATCAACAGAATCACCTCCAAACGTATAATGCCCCAAATAGAACAAGATTTTCGTCAAATCTCAATTCTACTTGGAGCTATTAAGTAAATCTTTATAGAATATTAACTAAAGATTAATAATAGTACTGATCCACTCATTAGCTTTGCGTGTCACTCTATCAGCGAGAGTTTCGCCGGTATCCATACCAAAAGCTAATTTGACAATCTCATCACACACAAGTGTCCAACAACTAAGTGTTTCGGCCATATGTTTAAAATCACGGAATGAGACACGTATCTGCACAGCAGCGAAGTATAAATCCCGGTTTTTACATTTTCCGATAGCCACAGCTTTTAATCCCAGTTCAATTACGAGATTTTCTGCGTCTTCCTGAGTCCTGACGAAAACAATAGCGACATTGACATGCTTACTCATGTTTTCTCCACCTATCCGTATCCATTATAATATATCCTTATATATTTAATAATGATCAGTACTTACACAGGAATAGCTATATTTTTTAATGATGTATTCTCAATTAAGTCAAGTTGTTTCTTAATCTCCTGGTATGTATGCGCGTTTAACTGTTCTGCCCGATACATACGTAGGAATAAGAAATTCAATCGGTGTACTAGATAAGATTTAGCAAAATATGCTGAATTAAAAGCAGATACTGCCGAGTAATCAACAAAGGTGAATTTTCCATCACTTATTACAATGTTCTTCTGCAACATATCATCCGGAATTGTACCTGTTGCAGTGTAAATGCTCCAGAAAGTTCCGTAGAGGTATCTCAACAAATTTTCAGCTTCAATCAAATTTAAAGTACTGATATTATCTTTTCGCAGATTCATTAGCCCACAAAATTCAACCATCATAAAGTTATCCTCAGCATATCCATAGATGTGAGGCACACCTTCGATCCCAAATGACTGCAGCTGTTTGAGGTAACCGTACTCGGTGAATCCTGAGAATGATTTAAAGTTATCATAGATATAGGGTTCCTGCGAGAAGAACTTAATCAGATATTTATCGTTCATGAGAATTCCACGTGAGTATACACCTTTACGTGCAATCTCAGATTGATGAAATCCATAATCCGCAAGCTGCTGATGCTGTGAGTCAAAATCATTAGTTTGTGATATCGTTTCCAAAATAGAGTCAATATCTGTTTTGATTAGTGCTGTATACATAGTTTAATCTCCACCCATAAGTTAATTTAAGTTAATGCGTACTACAACATTCTAACCCTTAATAACTTTGATTCAGAGGAGACGTGAAGTTATTATATGCCCAAATACACCAAGACCGTCTAATAACGTAAGTATTAATCGATTATCTGTATCGGGAGTATTAAATTGAGATGACCACTAAAGTGTTTATTTATAGTTGTATTATAACTAAGTACATTTTGGTATCGAGTAGGATATATTCAATCTTATCCTTACTAATATATCATTAATTAGGATGATATGGGGACTATATGTATTAAACTGAAACTATATATAGCTGATTTTAAATATGATAGTCTATCAAAGAAAGGTATTATTGCTATTTTTAAATAATTTTAAGATTAAATTCACAGTAACGTCAACAAAAGTACATGTTTTCCAGATAGAATTACAACTAAAATCCCAAATTAAATTGGCATCTGATTTTTAAAATTCACCTAACACTTATTTGTCGACATGAGATACTAATGAGATATTTAAGAGAATATCATGCACAATTTCTGAGATATTACTGAGACTAGCATTTATCTCCCATTTTCACCGCTAAAACACCTGAGAAACACGTGAATCCCACCTTCCAATCTTAACTGAGATTATGCTGTGATCTGAGATTTTCGTGCAATTCTCATTTTTAACCAAATAAAAAAGCCCTAAAATAGGGCTCCCTCATGTAAATTTGTTATTTGTTTCCCCAGTCAGTACGGTGAGTATCAGACATGTAAAAATAATTTTCCTCATCTGTAAAATATGGTTCGCCATCAGGATCGTATTCTACATTAAGTTCGATCATATTCTGTTTTCCAGCGTAGCTGTTAGTCTCAGACCAAGCACTACCAATTTGAACTTTAACTTTATCGTCAGCCAACTCGTGAACCAAGGCAACAATTGGGAAATTTGATTGATTTATAGCGATAAAGGACATTTTAAGTTCCTCCTAATTTTATTATTGTTTAACAAAGAGTTTATTTTTAGTTAATTCAAATTTATTTATTGTCTAAAAAGGAACGTTCCAATGGATACTGTAAATATATCTATCCTGTAAATATAGGAATATGATCATCAACATGAATGCTCCTAAAGCGAGTCCGGCTAACTGGAATACTGTCTTCATACCCCAGGTAGTCCAAACTTTTCTGAGTACCGGTAATGTCGGTAAACATTGGGATTCTCTTTATCGAATCTTTCGAATTGGATGAATTCGGTGAATGTTAGGAATCTGATTCCAGGAGTGTTACGGAAACTGTAGAACGCTAGATTACCATTTACAAGATCCTCCTTGAAGTCGCCACCGATTCTAACTGCGTATCTTAACTCGGAGAGATAATTATGGAATTTACGATTAAGGTGCTTGAGTTCTGTATCACTCAGTGATTCAAGATCGATTCCCACTGTCTCGAGATTTTCCTTGGAGAGTTGTTTAATGATACTTACGCGTGCTTCAGCTTTCATGTGATCACCCCTTAGCTTTTGATGTACGTCGGTCTTCAACTGCTTCACGAATTAACTTATATATGTCAAATCCAACTACAGCGAATGATGGTATAAAGAATAATGTCCAATAAATATTCAGCCCCAGTTCAGAATCTTTAGTAATCAAAGCAATAGCTGATGCGATAATTGCCCCAAGGATAATAGATCCTAGCATAACAAGTAAGTATTTAGATGAATTCACTGTACATTCTTCCTAAGTTACCTCAATATTTGAAGTGTGATTCTCATCAATAAGTGAACGGTAAATATCAGTTACATAATTGTCCTTCTTCACATAACAGATGAGTTTAATTTTTGTATGCTCCTCATCGAACTGCTTTAATGATAACTCATCTATTTTAATGGAGAGTGAATTAATTCTTGCCAGGACTTCAGTGATATTATCGCTGCCCTTAACATGTAGACTGATTGCTACCTTCTTCGTGCTATCAGAGAATTTTAACTTAGTTAATGTCCAAGGGATAATCTTAATACTCAATAGTATTAAGGAGAACGCTATTGCCGTCTCTAGTATAAATCCAGCGCCAACTGCAATTCCTAACATTGCTGTTCCCCAAACTAATGAGGCAGTTGTTAAATTTACAATAGAGTTATTACTTTTAATAAAGATTGCCCCTGCACCCAGGAAACCAATACCACTTACTACCTGAGCAGGTAATCGAAATGGATCCATATTAAGTGTTGGGTAAATTGCCATATAATGTTCAACTGATTCAATAGATATCATTGTCAATAAACAACTGACAATCCCTATAGTAGATAAAGTTTTAGTCCCGAGTGGTTTATGTTTATTTTCGCGCTCAAGTCCAATTACTATTGCAACAATAGATATTATTAACAACTTCAGTAAAACAATCGTCATATCATGTAGATTTATCGGCTCAATCAAAAATGTCATTCTAAGTCTTCCCCTTGCTGTTCTTGTTTGTCCTTACACCTACTTAATTATAACGATTACTATGAGATATACTATAAACAAAAGCTAACCCATCAGATTAGGTTAGCTTTTATATCGAGTCTAAACCATAACCTGATGCTCGTAAAATCTTGTGAGTATATAAGAGATGAGACCTTTATGATGGTCGGAGTAGTTTGTAAATTCGTTATATTCCGAGATGACACACTCCATTATCCAGATGAAGGCACCTATATCAAGCGGTGATGAATGTGAATATAGATCCATACCCGCAAACGTGTCATAGTCCTTAGCATAAGCATCAATATACCGGAGATGCCCATCAGCAGAATCACGGAAAATTCCGAAAACTCCATAATATGATCTGCCGTCTTTTTCAACATCATCGTAGAGAAATACTTCAAATTGTTCTAATGTCACAGATTGAGCATGATAGAATAAGTTAGTGTATTCTTCAGCGGTCATTTCCCGCAGAGGTAAGAGTTTAATAGGATACATCCAGATTCCTCCAAAATAAAAGTAATAGTGTTCGCTATCTGTTCGCATTTTGTTGCTTTACTTTCTATCAACCTATTGGCCGCGATATATAAAGGACTACAAAAAACCTCAATCCGAGGACTGAGGTTTAAAAATATATCTAATATGTTGAATGTCGAATTGCATTTATACTATTATAGCTAAGCGTTGAGTCGTTTCACTCAATTTCCCCCCAGTTCGTTCAATTTTAGAATACCCTCAATAGTACGTATTGTGAGTTCAATATCAGAATTATTATCGATAACCACATCCATCTTGTTACCTAAATTAAATTCATACTGATATCTAGAGAGTCGCTTCTCAAAATCAGGAGTTCCCCGAGTAGTGAATCGTCGTTCGAGTTCAGCCTTTTCTACACTCAAGAATATAGTTATACAACGGTCACCAAGTTTTTTCTTGAGTTCCATCGCCCCATCAACACCAATCTCCTTCAGCGAGATAGGACTATTTTCAATAGCGTTCTCAATTACATCGAAGGTAGTAGCATAGTAAATGTCGTTAATTAATTCTTCAACTACATACTTTCCGGAGATACTACGCGCATGTAATTCTTCGGTCGTGATGAATATATGCGGGTTTCCATCACTTTCTCCATCTCGCATTGTACGTGTCGTTTCAGAAGGTAAAAACTTGAACGTTGGATACTTTGATAGTAATTTGCTTATCACCGTATATTTTCCCGAACATGATGACCCAGTGATAATCACAACCTTATTCTTCATGTAATCCTCCTAAAGCAAAAAAGACAGTATAATTGACTGTCTTTTATTTTAATGCTAGTTAATTTATTTGTGGCGGCTGATTGTCTTTCCCCGGCTAACTCTATTGACACTTCAGCGCTTACCCCCGGTTCTTAGAAAGTACCACAACTAATTAACTCAGTTAATTGAAACTAATTCCGGCCTGTTCAAGTTCCGCAGTGTATCTTTCCAGGGATAGTCCAAGGATTCCGATAAGAGATGAATCATATTTACCATTCAATAAGTTATCCAAACCGTCAACATACTTAATGCTGATTTCCGGGTAAATGAGCGTTCCACCGTAGTTATATGAGATATATTCGCCCAAGACGTCGATATTGTGTGCTTCAAAATCCTTACTGGTAAGTTTACCTTTGAGATCAATGTTAAGTCCAGTGACAATTTTCCCGTACTTCATAATACTAAAGTACTTCGAAACATGCACCCAAATAGGCTTTAAACCTGTTCCGGAACCTGCAACTATTTCCGGATCATCATTAACTAAAGCCAAATTATGACCGGAGAAGAAGTGCTTAAAAGGGTAAGACTTAAAATTCGATGTAACGAGATCAATGAAGTATTCAGAACCCTTATTCATTTTATCACGAGCATCTTCAATCTGTTCGTCGGAAATCTCATACTGAACAGGCTTTACTTTATTCTTCATTTCAATTTCCTCCGTTACAATCATATGGTCGACACCCTATATAGAATGTCGACCATATAATAAATATTTCTATAACCATTTTCACATACTACTTAATGCACATGATAGAATATAGGACTGCTTCTGCAAATTTTAGATGCTGACCAATTCCACACCCGCGAATACTTTATCCAGATCAATATCACGAAGATCAACGTCACGTGATGTGCTGCGCGATTTACTTTCGGCAGATGTCTTTGGCTTTTTAGCTGAACTAGATGATCTTGTCTTAGTTTCACGAGTTTTTGGTGAGTTGAAGCTGAGTCCTACACCATGATAACGTCCAGGTCCATCGTGAATTTCCTCAATCAGAGTCATTTCTGCAATATCCTGCGTATCAAGAAGTCCGCCTTCATGGCTAATCATCCATTTATTGCTCATTGTATCATTTCGATACTTTTCAAAAGTTTTGCCTTCAGTCGTCATTTCCAATTCGAGAACTTCGCCCTGTTTAGTGATTACCTGCATTTTGTAGTGAGTTACCATTGAAATTCTCCATTCATATATGTATTTTATTATCCCTTTAACCTTACACTACTTATTTAATTGGACTTATAGTAGTTTCATTAAATTAAAAAGGACACTCAATCAAGAGTGTCCTGTAAATTTATTTATTCTTCGGTACCATATACAATGTTATCCGTTCTTTAGAGTCCTCTATATTGATAGATTCTAATCCAGATATTTTAACGTAGGAGACATAAGAGAATCCAGTAGATGATACCTTTGCAGGGATCCCTGAATAGATTAATTTTACAGTTCCATCTTTAGTCTCGATGAAAACATCACCGGTACCATCAGGATTTAGCGTGTAATCGAATATTTTATCCTTAGTTGGAGTTACGTTGTCTATGTATTCTCGATAGGTTGTATTTTTCCAACTGTCAATACTATCTTTACCTGCTGAGTTTATAATTATCCCCGTCAGGCTTACAATTATAGCGATAACAAAGACTACAAACAAAATCATTGCCAGCGTTCTTTGCTGATTTAGCGCTGCAGTTAACCACATAATGAAGACGAAACAAGCGATTAACAGTATAAGAAGGTATATTGTTAGTGAGTTATTTCCAGGATAAGATGCGATAAGTTCTTCTTTAGTCACTTTTCTTCACCACTTAGATGATCCCCTTTATATAAGAAAAAGTCCTATTTCTAGGACTTTAATATTACTTATAGTGTGATATCCCCACCAATAATCACTGCGATTAGAATCTCCTAACCGTTATTCAACCCGCGGACCTTCCTCCAACAATATATCAGTCGGTCCCGTTAAAGGCTAACGATAAATCGCCCCTTCTATGGATCACTTTCCCCTGTGATTACGAGGTCCAAAACCACCAAGGTAAAACTTAAGAAGAACTAAAGACTTGTTCGATATTATCGAAACCCTTAAGTTGCTTAAGTGATTACCCCGACCCCCCAACAGAGACCTTGACTATAGTGATAGAGTAACCATCCTACGATCTCTGATAAGAGTTAATAATCACTATAGTCCAGCGATGAATACTATGTATCGTAGTATTCTCGCCCAAATCCGCTCCAATCCCATGCGACAAGGAATTGCCGGATCAATCATTTGGATCTTGATGATGTCGCGATACATATCCGTGGACCGTTACCTCTCGATCCCCACCGCGTCCGACTCAAATCATCCATTATCCGAAGATAACCGGTGCCCGAGCTATTCATTGTGTTCCCCAGAAGCCAGCCGCTAGTTTAATAACTCGCGGCAGCGCAATTGTAAATCTCCGGCTTAATGCTTATGCGGATCTTCCGCACCATCTCGTGTATCTGCAGGTCGTTGGTCTTTATTCGACTACGCCGCATATCCGATATCACGGTAACTCAATCTTTGAATCAAGCGTCATGTTTCTGCCATTAGCGAAGGGTATGTACACTCCCTCGACGCACCCTCAACATGTAAAGCATATCTCCGATATTCTATCGGATGTATCGGTAGCCCCCACATCTGGCCCACGCTCCGATACTGTTTCCCCGTCTTCTCGCTGAATTAGGCTTTAGCTAGCGCCCAACCTCGCCCACTACAATCGGGCAACCTCCGGGAAACTTACCTTTAGTCACGGCGACGGACACAGAGGACATTGCCCACTGCCGACGCTCAATGATTTTGTTATCTGGCTCCCACACTGTACCCTCGCCCATGATAACCGGCCATCATCCAAGAAATAAGGGGATCTTTTACCCCTCGACCATGCCCACAATACCTATACGGTAATTGTATAATTGCCTTATGTTAATGCCCGGCACACGCACTGTCGAATCCTTTTTGGCCCCACCAGGTATTGCTATGTCTACCCAGCCCACAGACTAGATATGTGAAGTTTTACCCTCACAGTTTCACATACAACCCTAAACTTCTAAGTTATATGCTAAACTCTGAACTAAAACTCTTTATCCTTTACTTTCTTCCTTATACTACCTATTTAAACGGACATGTTAAGGACTTAGTTTTTAATTTAAAGATTAATTTATTTTATGGAACTTGTACCCTTAAATCTGGGTCACAAGTTCCAAGTTTTCTAAAGTTTCAGAACTAGGTACCATTCCGTGTTTGATAGCGAGATGGGTTACAATACCCTGTGTTTCATTATAATTAGGACTTCCATCGACAAGTTGGATCGTCACTACAGTTTTATGCTCAGCGATGTAAATTCCGAGCTGCTCGAAGATATAGGTGGCAATTCCTTCCTCGCGCATAGTAACCGGGATTTCCAAATCATCAATGCAAAATACTACGTCATCTTGCGTAACTACTGCGCGGAGTCTTA
This sequence comes from Paenibacillus pabuli, assembly GCF_039831995.1. NCBI lineage: Bacteria > Bacillati > Bacillota > Bacilli > Caryophanales > Paenibacillaceae > Paenibacillus > Paenibacillus pabuli. The sequence goes on along the minus strand of NZ_JBDOIO010000001.1, from coordinate 186,834 downwards.
CTCTGAAGAACTGACCTTTGAAACCAACATCAATATTCACGTCAGTTGTCATATTCAATTTGATAACAGCAACTACTTCACTACTGTATCCGAATTCGTCAAGTATAGCTGTATTATCAATAATTGTTACATTTTCAGTAGTTTTACTGAAGTTCAATCCCATTAAACCAGAATAGTATATGTGATTGTTATAATCATTGGTAAGACCTTCCATGATATAAGAGAAGAGGTTCTCGACACCTTCAACATGCCTGCTGTAAAACAATTCTGTTTCCATGCGATTACTTATCCTCCGGATTATACTCAACTACAATTTTAACTCTTATTGCGTCATTAAGGTACCAACCGCCTTCATCTCCGCAAGCTTGAATCAAATCCGCGAGTTTGTCATGTAGTTCTTCCATGTGTTCTTGGGTACTTTTGAAATTAGTTCCGTGAAGCTCGTTCATCTGACGACATTCCTCTTCACTCTGTATTGGAATGGTATATTCAAGTTCCTTCATAACAACCTCCTGAATTAATGATCGTCTGTAACGAATAGATTAATATTGTTGATATCTGGACGTTCCTCGAGTTCATCGTTAGCGATCCAATAAAAATCATTAAAACTGAATCCATGAGTTTTTTCAATAATAGAAAGAACATCATATTCAACAAGTCCAAGCATACCCAAATAGTACTGTCTGTTTTGCCTATTTTCAGGGAATACCCTATCACTTAACCAAAATAAAATATCCTCAGTCCCAGGTTGATAGTAAATGTCGGGTTCAAATCCAAGATTATTTTGAACAACTGGATACATACCTAGCGGACAGCTATTATCAATCGGGTAGCCGTCTTCGCTAGTCCTTGGAGTATATGTCATAACTCTGTCAACTGTTATTTGGAGTTCTCCAACAGTTAATTCTCCGTATTTAAGGAACTTTGTTCCAATAATAGCCATCACCCCATAACAGTTGTTATATTATTTATTGACAAATATAAGAGTTTTAATAATATTCAAATAGTCATCGACATCAGTTTTAGTCATACTAGTGGGATTTCCAAATACTCGGTGTAAATATTCGTTAAATCGTGCCATTTCGTAGTTCTTGATATTTGCCACATCGTTAACCTGCAAATCCACATTAATTGCACCATACTTTTTAGCATAAGGTAGAAATAATTCCGGATAAATATTAAAAAGTTCATCAAAGTAAAAATCAGAAATGCTCTCATAGGGATGATCGTTAAGATGAATGATATCCAATACATTATCGATTGAGGGTACAATATGCTCAGTCATCATTTTCTTACGTCGCACGATGAGCGAGATTGATCGGCTCGCAGGATCGGTCATAACCTCATTCCATGCAATAGTGTCAATTTCTATTGCTGCATCAGTTTCAAAAATTACCAAATTGTTAGGTAACGCAGGAAATAAGATCAAACTCATAGTCAGGAAGTTTTGATAATCATCAAAGGGTATAGCAAATACTGGATTGAACCCAACTTTTTCTCTCAACATTTTACCACTCTCATAGTCTGAAATCCAAGTATTCTCATAACGCCCAGTAGATTTTAACTGTTCCACCACAGCATTAGATTGATATGTAGCGAAGATCATAAAATAAATTCCCCTTTACTTGAATTCCAAATGGTAATTAGTATATTTACGCGCTAATCCTGCTTTTTCATAAACGCGTGCCATAGCTGGATTTTCTGTCTGACAGTTAATGTAGGTTACATTACGCAGTCTGCAATATTGGATCGCATATTTAACTAAAGATGTAGCTAATCCTTTGCCTTGAAAACCCTCATCAATAATGATAGTTTCCAAGTGCGCATAAGGTCCGTGCGCGTATCCGATGTATAAGTCCCGTGCTAGGTTTACAGTCAAACATCCGACCACATCGCCATGATAGTCGAAGACACCTAAGATTGCACCTTGCGCTAAAGTCAAACTGTTAAAAGCAGACTTAGCGTGATGTAACCAGTGATCGTCAACGATGACGTCTTCCTCTTCTGCGTATAACTTCAATACCTTACCGATTTCATTTGATTCAATTGGTCGAATGTAAAATTGGTCCTCACGTTCAGGATTAAGGTGAATAATCTGAGTATCATCGATATCAAAACCATCTCGAGGGAAGAATTCGAGCCGATCTTCGTATACATTTTTAAGGCACCCGTAATTTCGAACTCTTCCAAGGTGTGGAGTATCAACCTCAATAAGAAGTCCATTAGAATAAATTCCATCGTAATAATTTGCATCCTCAACAAGTATTACACGTGCATCCTCAAAACCTTCCACACCAGGGAAACATACCGTGCGACCAACTAAACGTTCAGAAAGTGCCGCGACAGTTTCCGTCATATCACCATTAAATGGAATTTCCAAGTTGTTCACCTCATCGTTTAATTAATTGAAAATAATCATAAATATCGTCAGAAGTATCACGGTTTGAATTGAAAGTTTTAATACAGATGCCGTTTTCCCAAATCTCAAAGTGAAAATATGTACCGGTACGTCCCATATAATGCCGAACAGCTTCGTCTAAATCTAAAGTCGCAATATCGTTACCTACACAATTTCCTTCAGCAACAACATAAATATATGACCATTTATCCAAAGTACTACCTCCTAAATTGTTATAAATTTAAAAATTTGAGAATATCCTCAGCAGTTGATCTGGATGAATTGAAGTTTTTAATTTTTACACCCTTTTCCCAAATATCAAATTGGTAAAGAGAAGCGTTGCCTTGAAATCTTTCCAAAGCGATGTCTAAGTCGTCAATAATCATTTCTTTGTCACCACAGTTACCCTCAGAAACCGAGTAAATGAATTTACGTTCTTCCATGTAAATTCCTCCTTAAATTCTAAAACGGAAGAAATAGATATTCTCCCGTTTAAATAAATAAGACTTCAACTAACCGATCGACTAATGCAGATTCGAACTGCTCGATAGAGCTATGACCCGTCTTTAACCAATAGGCCATGCATTAGCCTAGGTCGAATTTGATAGTATGATCCTATACTATCAAAGGTCTCGGTTAATTCAAGTCTTATTAATCCTTACTAACCCTTAATTATATGGATAGTTATAGGATACATTTTATCCGCCCATAATTATATGAGCGGATATTTTATGTTTACTATGCCTTAAACAATACAGCAGACCACTGATAACCCGCGCCTACAGTACAAAAAAGGATATAATCGCCAGGATTAATCTTCCCTTGATCCAAAGCTTCACTATACGCAATGAAAGGACTACTTGTTCCCGTATATCCGTAAACATCCCCAACATAAGAGATTTTTTCATTAGGAATATCAAAACGTTCCTGAACCTTTTGAATATTGACCAGAGCGAATTGAGACATACAGAAGACGGAAATATCAGAAGCTGTTAATCCGTTATCGTGTAAAACTTTATCGATTACATGGTAACATGCGCCAATAGATTCACTTGCATCAAACTGATGCCAATCAATGTACTTGTTAAATGAGTCTGATTTTGTTTCAGCAGCAAGTCCATTTTGTGGGTAACGAATGAAATCGCTGTGAACTGGATCTGAATAATAAGCGGAATCGATAAATCCAACCTCATCCTCAACTTTCTCCAAAATCAAAGCACATGCCGCATCACCATAATTGGCATAAGTGATTTCTTGATCCGGATTAGCCAATAATGTATTATAATCTGAACCAACAATCAGTGCCCGTTTGACGTTTTTACTCGATAACATGTAACGTGATGTATTATCTACAGCCAGTGTCATGCCTGCACAACTAGCATTAGAATCTTGGCACGAACATTCATTTTTTACATTTAGTGCCCGGTGCACGTAAATTGCGTTAGTTGGGAATGTAGTTTCTGGAACTTGTGTAGAGAATACGATCATGTCAATATCCTCACCAGTCAATCCGCATTTGTCCATTACTTGCCGCGCCGCTTCGATGCCCATAGTTAAAGTACTTTCACTGTCGTTGTCAATAACGTACCGTTTATCTCTACCCATTACCTCAAGGAAGTGACCTATATCGCGCCCTTTTTCCTTAAAATGATTCAGGTAGAATTCATTATCTACAACTTTTTCTGGATGATATACAGCAACATCGCGAATTTTAATACCTACCACAGCAAGACCTCCAATAAGATAAATAGGCTTCTTTCAGCCACATATATGATATTATAGTCATTGTGTTGCTCTACCTAAAAGTGTGAGTTAATCGCTAAATAAAAAAAGACCCGTAGGTCTTTTAATTATGTAGTTCCTTTTATTTTGTTGCCATTTGTGTAAATTCTACATTCTTCAAATCTGCCATGCGAGCTACACGTGCCATCTGACTCTGTACCAGCGCACTTCCGTTAGTCACGAATACAACTTTCTTGAAACCAGATTCCCGGTACAATTGGTGACATGCTTGCATTTGTGGAATCATGTCCTGAGTCAGTACTTTCATATCAGTTACGTCAATTTCAAGTACAAATTCAGAAGCAACAACGGATGCCACATTAGAATTATAATCTCGAATAAACTCGGCAACCTTTTCATTGTTGAAAGTTCCAGCTACCATCAGGTACATAACCTTGCTGTTACGGTTTAATTCGATTGAGTAACGTCCATCACACATTTTTGATATCCCCATTCACTTAGTTTTTTGTATTCCTTATCTCTACATACACTTAATTAAAGGGACGTCTATGGGATACAATTATAATTAAAAAACCCCACTCATATAGAGTGAGGTTAATTTTGTTATTTTCTAACTCGAAGTTGGACCTGACCGAAGACATTACGGTAAGGAGTCTCAGTTTTTAAACCGAAATTATCAATTCGAAAACAGAGTACATCAATAGCCCCGTCGTCAGCATCGATTACGAAAGTTTCCCAGTAACCTGGATTCTTGTCAACCATACTTTCAACAATATGCTGGTAAGCGTTATTTCCGTTTAATACCAATGTAATTCCTCCTTAGATTGCTAACCTTGCTGCTTCATTGCAACTAGATTAAGAGTTGCTTCGCAAGGTAGGTACAGATGAATAATTTGGTTGTAGTTAATAAATGCGTAAGAACCATCAATATCAAGTTCCACACCGTCATTATCAGAGTTTTTTACCAGTGCAATCACAGGCAAAAAACTAGTGTCTTCGGGTTGAAATACAATTACTGATCCCGGATGCACATTATCAGGTCGATAATAACTCATTTAAGGTTTCCCCTCTCAGTTAATTTCTATGATTCGTGCCGCAGTACCATTAGGATAACTTTCAACGAAAACATTCAGTATACGTGCCGGATCAATATCAAACACTCCAGAGAATTGAACTGGTCGATTAGGGTCATTCAGCATATAGGAACAATAATACCCTTCTGTAGCGAAGTCTAACTTCCCACCTCGGAATATACCCGCATCTTTGAGCTGTCGATCTTCATCAAAGGTAAGTAAATCATGATTTAGGATTATGCCTAAATCTATTAGCCGTGATAATTGCACTTTCCAATGTGCCTTAGCAGCAGTGATACCGAATTCCTCGTCCCAAAGCGTAAGTTTGAGCATACTTGCAAGTCTATTATCCCCGATAGAGTAAAATACTCCTGGAATATTTTCCCCGTTATATCTAAAATAACTGCCTTTATCGTCTATGGGTACATCGAAATTGCCAATCTTGAACACATGAAGTACCTCCTACTAGAGATTATATGCCGAATATAAAAGTGTAAACATACCGAAGTATGCGATAATTACAATAGCCACATAGGCCAGTGACATAATCAGATTAGCCCTTGCGAAATTTTTTCGTGTCATGTTATCGCTGGATGAGAAAGCCCAAATCAGCATCATGATAAATCCGACAATAGGAATAGCGTTGAGGATGAGTACCAGGATCCAATCTCGTTTACGCATGAAATTAGGGTCACGATGATTGACATAACCGTCATATCCGCCAGGACCCTCTTGCACATTATACTGGTTATTGTTTTGATTGTTAACATTCCAAGTTTCCAAGTTGCACCTGCTCCCGTAAGTTTACCAACCGATAAGACCATCCGTATTATGAAGTGTTTCTTCACCGTCGTAAATAGTTCGTACTACGCGAAGATAAGGCCAACTAGGATAGTTGGGTCCGAAATTTGCCATATTCATATCATCAGGTAGTGCAAGCAAGAACCAGAAGAACTGTTCACCAGTTGAATTCTCCGTGATTGGGTGCTCTGAATAATACTCGCGTGCGTCTTCATTATATAGCACAGCTTCAGGTCGTGCCCATACACAGTACTCAAACTCTTTGTCGAATCCTACTGCATGTAATAAGAAGCCACCCTTATGAGATGATATGTAAAGGTTCTCAATATTAGTCTGATGCCCATCAGTATTAACGTAAAACTTTGCTGTCATTTTCTAACCTCCTCCTGTAATTTACTACTATATACTCCTAGCGAATTACTAAAGATTACAAAATCAGCCAGAGCAGAGTTGGTCACTAAGTTCTGGCTGTATATTAAATATAATGGTTTAATCCACGTAAATAGAGGTTATAACATTCTTTATCTTCGCAAATTATTACTTCCCAGTCAACATCATCAACAAGCGTTTCCTCACCACAAAAGTTGCAGTGTTCTACACGTTTGCCCTCTGGCACAGGCTTTCCGTCAAATTCATCCATTAACCTAACCTCCTATTTCTCTATATACAGTATAGTTAAGGATAATTTAACGAGTTAAACTCTCAGTCCGATCCATCGTTCTGCAGGGAAGATTGCGTTAGAGAATTCGTGATAATCACGGTGCTTCCAATTATCGTCCGTATCTCTTGTTACTACGTGATATTCTCCGACCCAAGAGTTACCGGACATAAGCTGCTGATTATCAATAATAGCCTGCATAAATTCTCGGTTTCCGTGATGCATCCTAACGTCACCAATGTTTACGTTACCGTGCGTGTAATACTTGCCGGATTCTCTGTAAAATGTGACCTCTACTTCTAGACCGTTCTTTATATACTCAGGGTTAGTTTTAGACATCGACAAACTCTCCTTTTTGTTTATCAAATTTCCACGTTACGATTGGCACAACTGCAGGAGGATATTCCCTAACCTCACGCATAAGCTGAATTAGTACCTGGTCCAACTCAGCAGGAGTGTATGTATCATTAGTGTTGTGAGTTAACATCAGTTTACCCCTTTCCAATATATGTGAGTAATTCCTTCTCTGTCGAGATCTCACCTGCAATGATTTTTTCATACACCTCGACAGATTTGTTAAGTTCAAGTCTGTCACCAGTGATTTCCAGAGCTAAAGATATCAGTAAGTTTTTGAGTTCAGGAGGATCATCGTTTTCCGCAACATTCAAAATAGCATTACCCTGACTGAGAACAGATAACCTGTTAATCCCGGCAACAGTCTTGAGTATAGCTAAAGTACAAAATTGCTTAATCTTTTCCATGCGCTCGGTTTCCGATTCGATCACATCGAACTCAGCGAGTTTGTCTTTGTCGAAAATGTCAGCCAACTTCGAATATGCAGAATCGGTATCACCAGAGGCTAATGTACTGTTCAGTAAATCAAACTGGATAGCTAATGAAATAAGTTGTGACATTCTCTGTAGATTCTCAATCATCTACCTGAACCCTCCTTTAAATTTTTTACCTTTCTTTCACCACTAATTAATTAAAAGGACATAATAGGGACTAATATCATAAATTTAAGCAAATTAAAACTCTATGTCAGGTAGACCATAGAGTTGAATTTCGATCTGATTCACAGTTGGGGTATAGCCCTCTGGTCTGGGAGGGAGCAGAGCCTATACGCCCAACTCTAAATCAGATCAGCAGCGATATATGCTAACTAAGTCATCATATATCGCTACCAAAAACAGTTAATTTATTCTTTTCTTACTTATACAACTTATTTAAAAGGACACATGGAAGATGCAAAAATTTTAAATAAGATCAATTTTTTATTTTTCAAGATGCTTTTTAAGATATGTTTCAAGGTAAGTTGTATCCTTTAAGAGACGGTTAAGCAATTCAGCATCTTTTGGCAAGTCTAAAAGTGCCCAAGTAGCTACAAGATCAGAATGACCTTTCTCTTCTGCTTCCGCAACTTTACGTGCGTAATAACTATCTAAATCAGCACGTTCACCTAATTTAAGTCTGTAAATTCCGTCAGTGTCGAATAGGATGGCTGGTGACTCAATAATATGAATTGGCCTATCGCTATCAGTATCCCAAAAGTAAATGCTGCCATGTCTTTCCTGATATTCGGCCATTATGCCACCTCATCAGTCTTTTTAGGTCTACCACGCTTAGCACATCCACAAGAAGCAAAGTGCTTATTGACGAATGCAGACTTACGTAGCGGTACCGTTTCACCGCAATCACATTTACAGATTACAGTCCTCTTGTCATTAGGGTCAATCTTCACAAAGGTAAGTTTACCACTTCGTGATCCGCGTAAGGCTTCTTCAAGTTTCCGTACTTCCACACATCCACAAGATTTCTTAGTACCAGAACTGACACGTTGGAGAGTCTCGAGCACGATTTCACCGCACTCACACTTAAACTCCCAAATAACTGTTCGATTCTTACGTTCTTCAGTTGGTCCTACAACAGTTAACGAATTCCATTTAGTTCCGATGTAGTTTTCGTGAGAAGTTCTCTTTGATCGTGCAGGCCCTTTATTACTATTATAAGCCGTTTTAATTGCTTCGTGAATAGTTTCAGCCGCATTATCTTGATCTACGTGTTCCGGTGCACTCTCAGGTACTCCGTACATATAGTAGCTATTAGCCTTAGAACCTGCACCTTCCAGTAACCAGCTAAAGGAGTAATTGAATACGGAGTGCGTACACCGACCGCTATCGTAATTACTGAATGTTTCACCATCGAATGTAGCTAAAATTCTATTCTTACAAGGACATGTACATACCCATAGAGTCTTTCGTTCGTATGTATCAAAGAATCGAACTACATCTAATTTACCGATCTTCATCCCACTGAAGTCTACCGATCCTGGAGGGAGAGTACTAGCCAAAACATCCACCTGACCTCTCTATTTATTCTATATTATATATTTTATTGGATAAATAGTAGTCAGATGCTAATACTCTCAGTAAATTTGTGTTTTTATTTAGTGTAGTACTCTCCGTCACTAAATTCAGAGATAGGTCTACCAGAAACTTCAGCATACTGAAATGCGATATACCGTCCAATCTCAATCTGCCACGCAACTTTGATACGCTTACCTTCAATCACAACAGGCTTTTCCCAAACTTTTCCCGAGGTAGCATGCTCATTAAAGAAATTGACCTGAACGTCGCTTAACCAAGAATAAGGTGAGTGTAAATTGAATTCATTGTTTACGAACTCTTGCGCTAATTTGTATAACCACAACGGAGCCCCAAAATCATCATCAGTTAAGCCTAATATATCCTTTGCGCACTCTGATCCATAGGGAATGTGATCGATAAATACAGTTTTCTTGATTTTTCGATTACAATTAGCACATACTGAATCAATTGGCGCTATAACGTACATCATATATGATACATCCTCCTAAGTCATCTTATTTTTCTCTGTTCGATATACAACTAACCCCAGAACTATTGAAATAAAGACAATCCCAATAGATTGTGTAATCAGCTGTAATTTATCGGAGTTAACGATGTATGCTGCGAGATTGAATATAGCCTGCTGACTAACCATAAGTTCAATAGGATTAAGCATGAAAGACACCTCACTTAATTTCGTTTTACTCTTTCCTATTCTTATAGGTTAATTGTAGACAAAATAAAAACCACCTCGAGGGTGGTCTTCTTATTTACAATTCTTGCTGATGAATGAACTGTGACATTGAATCGAAGCCTTCGGAAGCCATCGAGATAAAGTTAAGTACTTTATCACTCCACCCATAAATATAGTAAACTCCATCTTCCTTAGGAGTTACTGCATTTTGATAAGGAGATACGTCGATAATGAATGCTTTTGTGCCACGATTCAGGTTATTACGGTAGCGCAGGAACTCTTTATAGAAAGGTCGACCAGTGTTTTGCTGCTCATCAGTGATAATGATGATATTATCGACTTTCTTATCCATCGAGATCAATCTGGAAACCGGTGCCCCTGTGTCCGTACCATCAGTGTTTCTGTAAACACTTTTTGCATGCTCATTGGTGGCATTTTGAGCCTGTGTTAGGATAGTATCCATAGATGACGGATTCATATCGTATACGGCTCGGTTGAATGCCCAAGCTACACCATTACCCTGAGTTTTGCGGTGAAGTGCATAAGTGAAGATTGCACCCGTCATGAACATCTCGTCTCCCCACATCGATGATGATACATCGAAAAAGATTGCAGTTTGACCAGGAATATCAGGGATATTGCTCATTGATTTCTCAACAGCAAGACGCAATCCGTCTTTTACCCAAGGAGCTGTAACTTTGTTGAATGCTTTCAATAGATTATACGGGAGGATTTTACCTTTTTCCAAGGCAACTTCATCCGTAATCCGTGAGTGAATATATTCACGGTTATTTTCCAAAACGTTATGCCGGCTCAGTGTTTCCAGGTTACGAATCAATGCTGTAATTGGCATTTGTTTCATAAGTGCCTGCCAGTGTGAAGGTGTCATTGTTACAGCTTGAGTGACAACTTCCATTGGAAGTTTACCATCAGTGATCAGGTTGATTTGTTCCTCCACAGATTCCGAGTCCTTCAATTTCTCATAAGCTTCAACTTGCGGAAGTAGATGAAGTTTTTCCAGTTTAAACTGCTCCATCTGCGCCTTAGCCGACTCTTGCTTTTTCTTGCTAGATTTCTGTGTAATAGCTGAACGGAGCACTAGGTACTTGAACAGTGCTTGTTTAACCTCATCATCTTTTGGCGCTTTAACGTGATGTGTGATTAGCATATCCCCAAGATCATAACCATGTGAACGGTTAGCTGAAGCGTATTTGATCGCCCAATATTCAGTCATTTTCTCATTAAAGAATCGAGAGACTGCCCGGTGAATAGCACGACCACCTTCGCCACGTCCTTGACTCTTGATCATTGTCATGAAATCAGACAAATCATCAGGAATCAAGATAATATCAGCAAAAACCTTAGCGAAGATAGCTGGGTTTTTGGATAGAATAGACAATCCAAGTGCTGTCTGTGTACGCATGAAGCCTTTATTACGTGCATAACGTAAAGCCTTTGCCATAAACTCAGGATCTTTCTCAAAAATAGCCTGATGCAATTCAATTGATTCGTTAAGAATCTTATGTCTGTCTGCGTAAAATGTATTACCCAGTTGATTAGTCAAAATAAGCTGCAAATACTTTTCTTCAAGACTTTTAGAGTACGATTCATATCCAGCCCGGTTCAGTTCGTCAGGCTTTTTAGCGAAACTTGCGTCATCGAATAAGTTGCGAACATTAGACATTTTATTACCTCCAATATGTATATTACATTTTATACTATTCCATTAATCCAACACCACTTAATTAATTGGATAGTTTAAGGATACAATAGAATATTATATGTAATTCTACAATTCTCCTTTATTTTCCCGAGAAAAGTAGTCTTCACGAGATTCATGATAATCAACATTTAATAAACCATAAAATACCTTACGTTGTGCTTCACTTAGTGTCGTAGGGTTCTTCTTTAAGATTGCCCTTGCTACATTATTATAAGCAGGATTATCGAGTAAAGCTGTGATAATTTGCTTAGCTTTAGTCATTAATTCTGCGTCGGTTAAACTATGTATATAATCGTTACGTTTCTCGGGAGTAATAGTCAAAAATTTAATAAGTAAGTTCTGATTCTTACGTGTCTCCTTTTCACGACCCTTATCGAGGATATGCAAAACACGATCATAATAACGAGGATTATAAAACGTGATTGCAAGTGAAAATTCAGCTTCGGCAATTAATCCGGAATAACTATAGTTCTCCAGTTCATCAATTAAATTATTCTTCAATTCCTTCAAAAGTTCCCGGTGCTCAACTACTGGATCAATTCCACTGTTCACGTTAAATCCCCCTTTAAATTAAAAAACGCCAGCGTCGAAGTTAATTTCGATGAAGGCGAGTGATTTTTAAATAAATAGTTCGAGTAAAGGTAATAGGCGAAGGACTCATAACCTGCTCTCCCGCTGAGCTAACTTCCTCCTAAGAGCGAAGTGTTGGATTCGAACCAACGACCCGGTGCGTCAAATGCGAAGAATTCCTTCAGAAGCGACTCGAACTATTATATTTTACTTTGAGTGAAAGGTGATGCCACAGGTTCTATAGAATCAGCGTCGAAGTAACCAGTGACGAACGACTCAAAATATTGTTAATTATTAAAAGTGAGTAAATAAGGCGTTAAAGGTTTATTATCGGTTAAAAGTCGAGGAAACCCTTATCTAGCGACTCACTTAAATTTTATTATTTCTTCTTTCCTTATACTACTTACTTATAAGGACTTACTTGAGACTCAGTTTTTATTCTAAGTTTGTTATTTATTAGAATGCAATATCTTTAAGTTCATCGCGAGCTCTGCTACTGAGACACATAGATACTAATGAACACACTGCGAATATAGCTGCAAGAACTACCATCACTGGACTGAACCAAAATATAGCATATACAGCTAAACAGATGCAAGAAAGCGTTAGCCCCAAAAATCGATATGCTATCAAAACGACAAGAAAAGTGAAAAGGTTTACAAGTAGTTCGAGTAATAGAAATATACCTTCAGCGAAAAGGACTATATGCCATCCCTCCAGATAATATGTAAGTAATTCGAGTAAAAGTGTTATCCCAAGCATAAGGCGCTCTAACCAGACTGAGCTACATTCCGTTTCCGGAACGAGAGGATTTGAACCTCTGACCACCCGATTACAAGTCGATGAATGCCTGAGAAAGCGACTCGAATACTAAGTTAATCAATCAAATAATTCCAAACGAGTGAAGCGATATGGCGAAGGGTAGCTATTCCGGAACCTATCACCTAGCAATACAGCCGCAACCGATATTTACGTAGCCAGAGGTTACCACTCGTTTGAAATTATTTCATTGCTTAACTTCTCCTTACACCTACTTAATACTTTAGACTCTCAATGGTTAGTATAATTTATACCAGGCACCTTTATTTTAGTGCCCAGTATAAATTGTTGAATTAGTTAGCTTTAGGTCTAAGTGCGACGATATCAAGGAATTTACCTTCATCAGACAGATAAAATCCGAAATCAATCTGAGATTTATAAAAAGCATTGTAGACGTAATGATTCATAGCGGTTAAAATACGGTAAATATTAACACTTTTCGGTATTCCTTGCGCACGCTTGAAGTACTGTTCTTCGAAGTATCCCATACTTTTTTCATAGTGCGCAACTTCATATTCGATATTGAAATTAGTATCAAGTTCGACATCAGAAACGAATCTCAATACTCCGTACTGACCGTCGCTGTAATATTCGTAATCGTACGCGGTTCCTTCAGCACAGAGAACAGTATCTTGCGGAATAAAACACCTAACTTTATCCATGTTACTCAAGAAATCATATCCGGACCAGTTAATGAAATTGAAACGAACCTCAAGTCCTGATTCATTATCGTAATTTAGTGCGATTTTAATTGGCAGTTCGATGTCACCGAAGTAACAGTATGTACTTTGCATTTCCATGAAAGCCTCGTAGAACTTGTTGTATTCTGCCTTGTTAACGAATCTGTTTTCTACCTCAACAGTGATACAATCCAAGGTAGATCCGATTACATGATAGCTGCTCATTTACAAACCTCCCAGTTAAATTTTATATACGTAGACATAAAAGAATTCGTTATAAAAATTGACAGTAACACCTTTTACATACTTACGTCGTACTTCATGAACAATATAACTTTGGATTGATTGGGAATCATTCGAAGGTAGTTCCAAAATATCCCCTTTATTTGGAATATTGTTAGAATCGATATCAGCAATTTTTAAATCAATATCGTCCTGTTCGAAGTAACCAGAGGTACCACTTTTAATCATTACAGTAAACATACGATTCCTCCGTTAATTTAAATTTCAACCACATAAACGGTAACCTCTTGGTATACCTCATAAGCTACGCCACTCTCGTAGAAGTAGTTGTGAACACCAGTTACCTGGTAATATTTATCCAACTTCTCCCCAGTTAATAGGTAGAGTTTGTTAAATTCATCACGTGCCCTTAAATTAATATGTAGGGTGTGACCAATTTGAGGTATAGTTTTGTACTTAAATTGGGCAATAATTAAATCATTGCCCTCTGGATCATAATGACCAGAAGTTCCACTTTTAATTGCAACTGTAATCAATAGATTCCCTCCATCATTCGTCCCTGGTAAATATTTGATTATTCCACAAAATTCGAGTTGGTCCATTTGAGTCTCTTTCTAGTACTGTTGTACTTTCGTAGTTCTCAAATAGTTTAATTCGTCCATTATCGCGTAATATCAGCCCATCTTTTTCGAGTGATAATAAATGTGTATGGACGGTAGATACAGAACTAAGACCAACATTATCAGCGATTTCCCGGATTGTCGGAGCGTATCCATTCTCTCTTGCGAATCTATTTACGAAAATGAGTATCTTTACTCGAGTTTTCATGATATTCTCCTATTATTCTCAGAAAGTTTATCGAATCCGATTTAAGTTAATTGAATTAACTTCGCAACAAATTCAACATCTTAAGTTGACCGTTCAAATATTCCATAGCAGAAATATGTTTTGCCATTTCAGCTTGTGCAGATTTCATTCGTTCTGCGTACTGCTGATACTTATCAATATCGTTAGAGGGTAACCCTTCCGGGATATGATTGATTTCTGCTATCAATCTATTAAAACTGTCTTCTTGGTGCTTTAACTGAGCCAATAAAGATAATTCCATTTCATTAAGGGATCTATCAGTGTGTCTAGGCGTAACTTTACGCTTATCTTCACCATTCAAAACGATGATATCACCAACGTCATAGGATTTTCTGATATCCATTTTAGATACAAACTCGTTGAGTGCGTATACGATTTTTTCAAGTGTTTCTACTTCGAATCTTTTCGAGTTACCTAGACACAAATCATTAATTGTGTTAGGTCTAACACCTGAAATATCAGAAAAATAATTTCGACTTATACCTAAATCCGTCAGTATTTCATCCAATAGAATTTTCACAAAGATTTTCTCCCTTAACTAAAAGAATCAGATCAGGATTAAGTCCTGTTCCTGTATATACCATATTTAATACGATTAATTGTTGATTTTATATTTATCTAAAACCACCATTAATAACGTAAGCTGCGTGATGCTCAGGATATGTCTCAAACAATTGTGTCATTTCTTCTAAACGCTGGCTAATAAACTCCCGCTGATTCATTCGGTAACCTGTATCGCGATTTCCCGCCATTCGAGTAGTTGCGTCAGTGATATGGTGCATAAGAGAATTAACTTGCATTACAAAGTCGTTATAGTTCATAGCAATATCCCTCCAAATAGTATGTTTATAGTTGATAATATCATCCAATTCTTCAAGTTCCTGATCGAAATCAGGCATTTCCCTGAAGTATACATGATAATAGTGTGCACGTAGAAATTTAAGATTATCAGCTACAGCCTTAAAAATTTCTTTCCGTGCAATTTCCATGTCAATGTCGTA
This sequence comes from Paenibacillus pabuli, assembly GCF_039831995.1. Classification (NCBI taxonomy): domain Bacteria; kingdom Bacillati; phylum Bacillota; class Bacilli; order Caryophanales; family Paenibacillaceae; genus Paenibacillus; species Paenibacillus pabuli. Next base: position 171,198 of record NZ_JBDOIO010000001.1, on the reverse strand, counting down.
ATCGAATCCTTTTCGGATAATTTTATACAGTGTCTCAAATTTTCCAAGTGAATCCTCAATATTAAAAACACGTAAATAATCGTATCCTGCAGCTTCCCGCATTTTAGCTAAACTTCGATGTTTGGTTTCTGTGTAAATACTTATCTCTTTGTCTATTTGGTACCTATATCTGTCAGGCAAATTTTCCAAGAGCGAAAGAGTCTCGTTCAAATTTAACCAACCACCTTTACAATTATTCTATATTATTAGTGCTATCGCCAGCAATAGGATAAATAAAAAACTCCCACAGTTAGTGAGAGTTTTTATTATTTTTCATTGCGTTCTGAAGATATGTACTGAAAGCTACTTGTTCATTGGATTTGTCAGAGGACGACTGTTGAGGTTGCTTTTGTTGATTAAGCAAATATCGAGGATCGTTATAATGCGAAGCACGTTCAAACGGGGTAATTCTGTCCAGAGTATATCACCTACTTGAGAGCGAGTACCCAGAAACCGAAACATAGCTGAGTCCAGGCCTGATTCGTTGCATGAAGGGTTCATACAGAATCACGAGGTTATCGAACCTAAAACTCGGAGTATTATGTAGTTTTTAAAGCGAAGTTATTTCTATACATCCGAGGATTCTGTACTTGTACTTTCTACAGCATCCTCAACAGTTTTACTTACTTTTAAATCCAACTATATCTGCTTTTGCTTCCTTTACGACGCAATTCTTCTCGTGTAGAATATAATCCATTTATAAAGTATCCCACAACTAAAGTTACCTCAAGGAACCAGATAAATCCGATAGCTAAATTACTAGGTTGTACCTGAATGTAATTGAAATCCGCAAACTGTTTTCTCTCGAATTTCTCTTCCACAAGGTTGCCTACGCCATCAATGATAGTTAAGAAGTCCGCAGTGTCACCGTTATTCATCAGTAAATCTTGCACTTCTAGTTTAAGGATGTCAACCTCACTCCACGAGAAAGCATATGCCCACGCAATCCTTCCAGAAGAATCGGCACTAAAACTAACAACAAAGTCATTCTTATTACCATTTTCCCAACTGTCCTGGAGCGCAAGTCCAGCTTCGTACGGAACATCAGCACCAAGGTTAACAAAAATCAAGTTAACTTCCTTCCAAGATTTAAGTTTACCCGGCTTTTCGGGATTTGGAACCATTTTATTGAGTCGTGTATTTAGTTCGTCTAATCTGTCCAACACTTGTACTTTATTTGGAACATCGCCAATAAACCTTGGAATCTTTATATACCCCTCAACTGTATTTGGATATGAAGGTAGATAAGGGTAGTCGTCAGGATTAACTTCCTTATTTTTAAAGATACTGTAAGATGCCTTGACTTTATTAGTGTAAGTATGTCGTGATGCAGACGTTGTTCCTATTGGATAAAAATAGGCAAGTTCAGAATCTGTGTTAGGATAAGAGTCATTAAACTTCACCTTACCATCCATAGACTTACGCACAGTAATCCACCCGTCATCCGAAGTTTTAATTCGATTAGTCGCGTCATGATGTTCCCAATAACCCGGAGTACAAGATGTAGATGTTCTACCTTTGTCATCAGTTGTCGTAGTACATACCTCAGGATGCCATTCGTCCCATTCTTCTTCATGGTCAACTGCGGTAACACTTCCGGAGCGTATCTCAATAGCTGCAGTCTGAGCAAAATAATCAATACCTACAATAATAGCGAAAATCACTATGGAAAGGACAGAGACTATAAGTAGTCTCAGCCAGTTCCGTGTAAATACAAAATATTCCAATGAGAATCCGACAAGTAACACTAAGAATAATGCACTCCAATATATCATAGGTTACCTCAAGTTGACTTCGTCGTCTTTTCCGGAATCAAAAGCACCTTGTGTGCGTTCAGATGTGACAATATACTTACTTGCATCAAGCTGAGTGAAATTAAAGAGGAAGTTCATAATTACATGACGTCTAATATATGTATTATACTCCCGAATTTGGTCAGTAATTTTAGATTGATTTCTATCAAACGTTGTACGTCCAGCAGAAATTTCATTTTGCAATTTAGTATAGACTTCAGTACCTAAACTTGGATTTGATTCCTGTACCGATTTAAAGAGAAGTTGTGTATCTTGGTAACGTCCTTCGATAATTCCAGAGTAAACTTCCTTGAAATCATCAGCTTGCATATCGGTTACCTGTGCGATCTCTTTAAACTTCTTCCACATGTTATCGTAATTGGATTGATTTGATACGTACTGCGCTTTAATTTGCTCGTCCAAACCCACCGCAGTATTACGCTGTCCCCAGATTACCATGAAACTCACTACTGCAATAATGATAGCGATGACAATTAATCCGAGACATCCAATACCAACGAATTTAAGGTTTAAACCCTTTTTATTAGTGCCCTCATTCATGTTGTAATCCCCTTTAGATTAGTATAAATACGCCTAAACCTGAATCCCGTATGGTGACAGATATTCGGCTGTTTCCTCAAGTTCAAGGAACACGTTTTCTGTACAGCCAAAATTATCAGGTGCGTAATAGCTGATACATTCGATTGCCAGTCTAGTGTCGTAGTCAACAGCGTTTTGCTGCAAGTTTCCGTAGTCGTTAACAGCCTTCCGATCAATCCAATTATCGGAGACATCGACATACATATCCCAAAGTACATTTTTACCTAGATTATCATCGAAAAATAATTTGATAATCTTGAACGTTGTCGCCCCGTCCTGCTGTACGAAAATTCCCCCGTTCTCGATAGGATTAACATCACCATAATTGACCCAGCCCATCCCGTTACTGCTCATTATATTTTCCTCCATTTTATTTAATATTCCTATCTTTACTAACACTTATTTAAAACGATTATTTTTAGTCACAAGGGTTTAATGAATGACCTCAAACAAAATTAGCTCATCAGTAAATGAATTTGTGACTAGACCTTCAGGTTCTGCAGTGTAAAATCTGATCTCACCTTCGTCAATGAAGACGGTAGAACTATATCCAGATGACCCATACTGAGAATAAAACACACGCAAGTCATGTCCTTCGAGACTTTCAAAAGGAATAGAGAGTATGCTGAAGATATAGTCAACCTCTTCTTTAACTAAAGTCCTACTAATTCGCTCCGAACCAACTAACTCCCTGACGTACTTTGCTGCCCGACTATTAATACGTTTTACTCTGATTAGTTCCTCAACATATCGCATTATAATATCCTCCTAGGCTTCTAATGAATTATAAACGTGCTCTTCCATTTCATGTAATGGCGGAATATACTTTGAATCCGTTCCGCTGTAAATGAAGTACCGAGATAAATCGATGACATATGCTTTACCTGAATAATCGATAATCACATTACCTTGATGTAAATCTTTAGGTTCCACGCCTGCCTGTACAAAAGCTGGAGCTAATTCACTGGCTAACTGTTTTAACCAGTCACTAGATGGATTTAACTCTTCTAGTATAGTACCAGCTACCCAAGGCATAACAATAAAATTCTCACCATAAGCGTAAACTGGCAGGAAGTTATCAGAGACACTCGCCATTAACTGCTGGGCTTTAATTTCATTAGTTAAATTCATAGCGTAACGTCGATATTTTATTGCTAACCGTTCAAAAATATAAACGTTCGCCTCATCGCCAAAGGCGACAGGTCTGCTCATATAGTCTTCGTCGTACATAAAAGATTCGAGGAATGTACATTCATGAGGTAACAGAGTATTGATTCCAATGTCAGTATAGTTTATCATAATTCTCCTCCTTGACTGAAGAATTAATCCGATAATATTCTGCCCATCAAAAAAGACACCCTATAAGGTGCCTTAGTTTTTAACTACCCCATATCATTATCAATTAAATAATATGTGCGATACCTATTAGATATTTAATTTAATTCCGTAGGTACAGCTGAGTCAGCTGGTATCTCACTGTATGTATATTCTACCAGGTGTTCACATTCTGAATTACGACGCTGAATATATACGCCATCCACACTTTTATCGACATTTACTTCGTCTCCGCCACAACGCAAACATACAATCTCGAACATATAATTACCTCCCAAATTCACTTTTCCAACTAATATGTAGTATTGTGGATACGTCACGGAAGGTAAAATCTAGTTCACAACCAGGGAACACCATCAATAGACTCTGCCATAAATCGCTAGCTTCAACATATCGAAGTAATGAGTTACCTTCAAATTCAGTCCATGTGCCATAAGGGCGTGAAAAAGAAAGTGCCACACTGTGAAAAGTGAAACCCAGTTTGGCTCGACGTAAACAGTCGTCTTGAATAGATGCAACAGGCATTTGAGTTAGCAAAGTTCTCAAAGCGAGATTTGCGTAATAAGTACCATGATCTATCCATTCCTGATCTGATCGAGGCAAACTGGGTTCTTTATAAGTTTTCATCAAAAATCGAAGGTTTTCGGCAGATACTATTCTTAATTGTCCCATAATGTATCAATCCGTTTCTTAATGAGTAGTCCAATTGGCAAAAATTACTTTGTGTAATTATACCATATTTCTAAGTAATTTACCAATGAAATTCATCCCGGAATGTCACCATTAAATTATCGGATAATGTCGGATTTTGAACACATCCGAGAACCATTATACATTATTTAGCAGTTTTTCGGTTCCGTAAATTTACCAGATACGATGCCCAATCGAAATCGCGAATACTGATAGCATAGTCAATTAACGCTTTAAAATCTTCGATAGTTAAACTATATGCGTCAATATCAGAAGTTTTCATCTCGACTTCGTTATAGTTGAGTGAAGAGTTATAAATGTATTTATGAGTACTTTTCGAATAGATTTTATCGAACAATGCGTCCTTACAATATGAGCATAAAGGAGTTTCGTCTCCAGAAATTCGACATACAGCGAAACCGTCAGCTGTTCTTTTACACGCGCAAGTATACATGAATACAACACCCTCCAAATTAAGACTGGTACAAACGAATACCACCCCTGAATTGGCGAATAGGGTGACATTCTGTTAAGAACATCACCCTATCTATAATGATCCTATTGAAAAATAAGAAGATTACTTCGCCTGCCATGGGATTTAAATCTGCAGCGGAGATTTAAAGTATTTGCCGGTAGTGAGGTTAACTCAGGCACCAGTGTAGTTTGAAGATTTTGCAGTTAAAACAGTAATAGAAGCCGTTTTATCTCTGCGGGACTTGAAGTGCAACTGAAAATAATAGATATGTAGATTTAGAGGTAAGTTTGGTTTTATAGAAGGAAACTAAGACAGTCCATCTGCCTTATAAATAAATTATATCACAATTTGACAATTATGTCAATCTATGCGATGTTCATACGACACAATTTTATAATATAATTTATACAAAAAGAAAACCCTACTATTGTAGGGTTAATGACGTTTAAATAATGATAAATCTCTTGGAGTACCTTGCTCATAGTAAAATCCGTACTCGTTAATGAGTTGATTGAATTCTTCAAGGATAGGTCCACCTGAATGATTGATAATTTCTTGGAACCTACCATAAACCATCATAGTGATAGTCTCCGGATTTGAGTACTCATGGTATTTTGTCACATCAATATCATCAATTACACCTAAGGCAGCACAAACTGCCTTATTGTTGAAATAGAGTCTATTACCGTGTTCCCACAAGTCATTCCGCTCAAGTAAATCTTTGATCCGTTCCGCTAGTTTCTCCAATTGATCGTCACTAACTATCGTCAAATAAATTTCTCCTTTCCATTTCCGTGATTTCCTTACGGATTAATCCTTCCTCGATTAGAGACTTGCTGGAAAGTAATATGTCTGAAATTATGAGTAGTCTTTCGATTATTGAAAATTTGTTACATCTGCCGACCCTACCGATATAGTTCTGAATTACATTACCATAAATATCGTCAGCAGCTAAACGCGTTCGGAATTCCTTTATCACAAAAGATCGGTGAGCGTCAGATACTTCGATGTAAAATCTATCTAGCTGTCGGTACAAAAATATCCCTTTGTCGCTATCTTTATTAATATGGAAAACGTTTAGAAGCGCGTAGTTTTTATCCACAGACCAACCTCCGTAGTTTGGAATAATAAAGAAGTTTAAGGTATTTTATATCCAGAGCGCTACATAGTCTGAATTAAAAATTGATAGTCTAAATACTAGAATATCAACCTATACCTAATTAAAGTGAGTATCTGTGGATTCTATTATTATTCCTTACTCAGCAGGTAAATTTAACGCTACCTAGTTGATATGCTAAACATGTATCTGAGCCAACTCATTCAATCTTAGCGCATCCGTGATAGCGTTACTATAGAATATATCTTGGTAAAAACCAATCGATCCTGTAGACTTTCCCAATCCCCATAGAATACGCATGTTCTCATTCTTAGATGTGGTAGTTGAAACCTTCGTGTCGAGGAAGATGTTTATATCTGGTTGAGACTTTAAGTATTCCTTGACAGTATCTACATCATGAATATCTCTATGTATTACGATGGTATAACTCGAATCTGCAACATACGTCTCAACAAAATTAATAATAGCATTAGTATGAATAGAGTTGTAAGTGTTTAAGTAGACACTACCCTTGTCCATCAGCATTCTCTCAAACTCAGCGTAAGCACTATCTGACATTTAAACACACCCCAACTTCAATATATTATTAGCGATCCCAAATGTACCGCTTCTTTTCAACTTTACTTATTGTTAGCGATATCTTTATGACTTTAATTGTAATCACCTATTTAATCAAAAATAAAGACACCCAGCCACATCAGGGCACAGGTGTCTCTGCATCGCAACGTGCTGTAAACTACTGAAGACCGCCGTTAGCGTAATCTATTTTCGTTAGCACGAGATAAGAAGTTACTGACAAAACGTTAATCAACGTATTTGAACTTCCCTCACTTATCTAATACTTATTATTGCCCGATGTACAATTTTTATACATCACTGACATAAATTTTTCATCTCGTCGTTTGTGCTTAGAAAATGACCCAGAGTACACTGCTCACCATAGGTCAAGATACGATCCTCAACAACTTCGTGATATTTCCGAATGTCATAATGACGTAAGATCCCGTAAGAATCGAAAATGCACATATTGTCACCCTCAACAGAGTGAATCACAACATTATGTGCTCCAACTTGAATAGTCTCAGGTACTTCGACAAGACATAAAGGATTCTCCAAGTACGCGTTAGCATATGTGATAATCTGCCAGTAGATATTCTGTAGTTTTTTGGGATTAGGGATTATCTGCTTAGCATCAAGATCGTATGTTTTATAATGATATCGGCTTTTGGCACGAATATAATTTTCAAAGTGACCGTTTAATCCTTCACATCGAATTATATGTGAATCTGCAGTCCCATACTGACAAAAATACTCTTCGCCCACCTTTACATCCTTCTTAAACATAAGGTGACCACCTCTATTTATTCAGCTGTGATTCAGGAGGCTGTAGTCCATCAACTTTCAGATAGCCCTGAACAATAATTCCCTCAGGTTCAGCCGAATCCAGATTAAGCTGTAGTTTTTTCGAAAGTTGGAAATCATGTGCTTGTTCTTCGTAAATCATGCGTGAACTTCCAGGGAAGAATACACCACCTGCGTCCATATTACCAAAGTTACAGTACATGAAACCGTTGTAGAACTCAGCGATGATTTCATCATGAGTCTTACCAACAATAACACCCGTACTTTCATTCTTAACCAAATACCCTACTACCAAAGCACCGCCGTATTTGGGTCTTACAATATCATATATTACCGTATTCACATTTAACATGATGTCCTCCAATGGTGTTAGTGAGTATGTTCGCCGTAGCGTTGAACGTATTCGCCGTTATAAATCAACAGCTTACCCTTAAATGTAAGCAAATTATCTTCATTCCAGTAATAGTTCTCTGGTAATGTGTCAGGAACACTTAGATAATGATAACCCTGCATGTCATGGACATAGAAAGGGTTAAGACGATTAACAGGTTCCAAAAACTTAGACGCAATATCATAACAATTAGCAGCTTTACCACAGTACTCACAATTACCACGGCTCTGCGCAAATCCAACGTTTGTAAAGTTCTCATGTAAACAAGGTTCGCAGATAAACATTATTAAACCTCCTTAATAGTTATCTCCTTAACAGTTACCCGACCCAATGCGACATCAAGAATTTCATCCTTGATACTCAGGTATTCCTTCAATTCATTAATGTTGTCGTCAATAGATTCGAAACCTTCCGCCAACTTGAAATCGGGATAGTGTGTAAAATCTGACCAATCATGATCGATATTAGAATAGTACTTCACGTCATGTGTTAGTGATTCGGAAACTTCAGTCAATCGCATATTGATCAGTTCGATAGCTGAGATAGCGGCTTGTAAAACAAATTGCTTAGCGAATTGAGTAAAGTAAGGGAACATTTCTTTACGTGATACTTCATTCCCTAGTGGAGTTTTAGTAAATTCGAAGTAAATGGTTCCGATATTAGCGAAGAAAATCTCACCTAGATCGCTACCTTCTTTAACGTATCCACGTTCGTACTGCTCATTCAGGTAAGCGATAAAATCATTACCCAAAGCTTTACGCTCAGCAATATAGTTTTCAAAATGTCCATCAATAAATTCTTTAGCACTCATAACCAGAAATTCATTGTAACTCATTAAAAATCCCCCTCAATAATAAGTGAAATAAAGCGGTCAAATAGCGACCGCTAGACATAATAGTATTACCAAGTTCTCCAACCGTAAGTTCTGTACTCGTGAGGTACAACAGACAATTCGCAATCGTGATAAAGATAATTCTTCATTCGAGTGCGAAATTCACCTTGCACGAGTTTTCGGTTAACTTTTGTTTCTTTCATAACTCGAGGACGTCCCCGAAGTACCTTACGGTGCTTGTAATACCGATCCTTAAGTGGATCATAAATTTTCTTCTTATTCTTGCGGGAAATATTTTTAGAAGCGAGTTCATTTTCCCATACACAGATATCATCGAAGTATTCCGACACTATTATCCCATGCATAACGCATCATTATTTGATCCGCGCCATTGTCAGATCAGATGGCGTCAGATGCACCTAATAATACCGACGTAGCGTACAGATTTCATCCAATACATATTACAGATGCACCTCCAATCACATTAATACATGTTCTGCTTGCCTTTCTAAGTGAAGAATGTTTTCGATTAATTTTAGTGCTATTTTATATTATAGACTATATGCTTGAGCATATATCAAAAATCGTATCTGACTCGTTCAGCCGTGCAAATATCGTGCGCAGCTAACTCATGACTGAACATTAAATACATGTGCATCACATTAAAAGCATTATCAATATCATCAACCGATGTTAAATCGGACTCAATGTAACCTTTATTTCTGAAGATAGGTATGTCACTGGATGTTAAAACTACTTTATACGAAGTATTACCTAAAATATCAGCTAGGTATCGATTAAGCTGACCCACAAACTCATCAGTGCCACCGTAATATTCTTCAGATAAACGTGATACATGAAATCCGAACTCAAAATGAAGTCTCATAGAAATCTCCCTTAAACGTGTGTTTTAAACAGTGAACTTCTGGAAAAAGCCCCGGAGATCAAATCCTCAACAGTTTTCTGTAAATTTGATGAATCTATAGCTGCCCTAGGCGATGGCTCAACTTGAAAGTCAAGGTTTTCTGGACTGAACAGGACACGGAATATGACTATCTCTCCATTTTTACCCCTCACTTCATATGAATGAACAACTTCGTTATCCATAAGAACAAATATTCCTGCTCCGTGTCTTCTAATTCCGTTACCGACAATCATAAGAATTAGCTGTACTTCCTCTGCGACCTTTTTTAAAACTCTCATGTTGCCACCCCCTTTAATTATCTTATCTTTCTCTACTAATATTATATTTAATACGACCATTAAGGGACTTTAAAATTATAATATTGTAGATTTAAAACGTAAAAATCCGCTCATTTTAGACCCGCATCAGTATCTCTACTAATACTTAATCTAAATGAACGGATTCCGGAGTTATTGAATTATTTTCGCTTACCCAATTGGGCCTGCTCCAAATATCTGACCATCTCACTGAATGTAGTTGATGTATTTACTACATATGCAGTACTTGTTGCAATCTCCCAGATAATAATTAAACTTGAGTGACCGAAACCATTTCCTTCCCATTCTTTATGAACGTAGATATGATAATCCTCGAGTTTCTTGCGGCAAACTGGAATAACTAAGCGCTCGCTATTTCCATAAGGCTGTACCTGCAATTTTCCGCTTTCCTTAAATTTGTGAGGGATAGCCCTAGCTTTCCTGGTAATGTCGAACACAGTTATTCAACTCCCTAAATTTACTGTACATATTATTGTCTTAATTGTTGATAGTATTCGTGCTGCCATAAGTAATGCTGAATTTCCTCGAAACGGTGATGCGTATTAACATGTGTATAAGCAGCATAAGTAGTAAAATCTCCAATTGCAACTGCTTCTCGTAGCTGGGTTGCGCTAATATCAACTACAGCGTTACGTTGCAATACTACAAATTCCAGGTTTGCTTGATCTTCTGGATAGAACCAATCAGATCGACCCTCATCATCAGAGTAGATGAGTCCTTGAATGTCTGCTCCGTATCCCTGCTTAGCATAGTCAAGTAACCACCTGCCCCATTCACCGTTATTATCATTTTCATGAGTTCTATCAGGAATAAGTACAGTTACAACTGAATCACCGTAAATATCATGCCAGAGCTTTGCCCGAAGTTCAGCGGGTAAAGGATTACGAATTGTGAATGGGGATTGAATACCATCAATCTGAGACGATCCAATACCAATAATCACCTTTTCAGCTAATTCAAGTCCTTTGTCAACTACAGAACAATGCCCTAGATGAGGAGGTTGAAATCTACCTGTGTAAAGAAGATTCGAATATTTTGTCATAGTTATTCCCCCTAAATAATACGCGAGTAATCGATAACTGAGAGGAAGTTCTCATAGTCTTCGTCGATTAAGTGCCCACCGATATCAGAGATGAATTCGGCTCCGACCGTGAATATTTCCCCAACTTTTATATATGATTTTTTGACCAACCCAGCAGATTGCCAAAAGCTAATGGGGTGTCTGTAAATATTGTGATAAATGTTATACTCGTCATACTGTGAAGTTATAGCATATAGAAACACAAACTCTATTGCGTCATGGTATGTACCTGCTACAGCGGCAGGTCGTACTTTAGTTTTACCGTCACCTGCCGGTAATTCGACATAGACAATATCTCCTACATTGTATCTCACATCCAATCTCTCCTAACTTTATTATTCGTCTATTTCTGATGTATTGCGTCGGATATCACGTCGTACTAAGTGTTCTTTATCAATAATCTTGAAACTTTTGTTGTAGAGTCTCAGCTGCGCATCAGAGGACATTGCCAAGCATGCCGCAGCAAGTTTAGTAGCTTCCTCAACAGTAATTCCAAGGCGTTGCGCTTCATCGGAAAGCAATTTTTGATAATCGTTCATAATTATCACTCCTATTAGTGAATTAGGTAAGTTATTAGACTCTATAAGAAGAACCTGCAAGTTGTTCTTCCTTAGTGATATCGATTTCCTCCAAACGTAAACCGGAAACGAATCCTTTATTACGTTGAACCTCTGCTTCGACACCAGAAGGGAAACATATACTAAGTACAGTATATCCTTGATAGACTAACGTAAAATCCTGATCTTTGAATTCGTAAAATCCCCAGAATCCATTACGTTTATCATCGATACTAGAGTCAGCAGTGAATCGAACTTTACGCACATTTTCAGGCGGCTGATCACCATACATACGCAGTACTTTAGGATGGTCGCAAAAGTCGTGATACACCCCGCCACTATAAAAGCAGTATTTTTCTGTTGTATATACCTCACTCATATAATTTCATCCCTTCAGCAATCTCCTGCAAGAATTCCTCATCTTCAGCGAGTCCTTCACTTTCTATGTAATCCTTCCATCCTTTGAAAGTACCGAACCCAGTGACGTCGACCATAACATCCTTTGGCACGTCTTTAAAATCATTAGTACCAATACGTATAGAAAATGATCGAGTTTCAGTGTCGATTAATAATTCCAAATCAGCCACTGAATCAGTTTCAACATTCTTCTCGAGAGGCTCTAAAATTCCTAACCGCTCAGCTTCCTCAAGTGTATAATTTACACCATTTACACTAACATACATAACGAGCACCCCCCTGTTAATTCAGGTATTGATCCATTCCATCTTACGAAGCACTGTTCATAACATCGAATGGAACAACATCTGAATCTCGGTCTTTAATATCATATTTACGCTTACCTGGTCTAACTTTAGAAATAGGCTTAACACCGTGCCAACTACCTCGACTATTACGTGGGTCATGACCAGTTGGATTTTGCCTTAATTTATGAGCCAGTTTCTTTTGCGCCGAACTTCTTGACATTTAAATTCCCCCTATAAAATATTAAATCTCGGAATCATTTACACTAACCTAATCTTTACGATAAAGTTGGTAACTAATTCCGAGAATTTAAGTACTATACCCAATTAAGCTGGGCAAAATCTTCAACGATTGACTGAGTAGTGACACCATGATGACCCATAGTATGCTTAAGGAAATCGATAATATCATCGGCAGTTTCAAACTCAGTGACAGACGCGACAACTGAACTAGATTTATACTCAATAAGAGTTAAGTAAAATTTCCCCTTAGACTTACGAGAAACTGATGTTGCCATCGCTGTATTAAAAGTAGAAGTTTCATAATTATCAGCATTAGAACCGAAAGTGTGGGATTCAAAATTCTCGAGTTCATGATTAATCTTAATGCGACCCTCGTTGTCCTCAACATGCGCTTCTCTATAAAAGATATTTTTCACTTTATTATCACTCCTTGTTAATACTAAATGTATACGATACTTACATGACAGGTATAACATACCGACTTAACATTAATCTGTTATTCGAAGCGTAAGCAACAGTTCTCCATCCGGCATTCTTGTACCTTGAAATAAGGTCGCGCAGAACTGTCATGGTTATACTATCAGGCAGGCTGAAGTAAAATCTTCTCTGACCTTTGTATCCCTTTTTAATTGCGTTGTCTATATCATATACAAGATTCGGTACTTCGTGTACATGATGCTTGTTGTCTATTGAGGAAAGATACTGAGTACTGTATGCCATTTTAGTCTAACCTACCCTCGTAATAATCTTTAATTTTATCAGATTGTACCTGAATTTTAATGATGTCAGACATTTTAGGACCATGCCTCCCCCATTTTGGGATACACATTCCGCATCCGCAGTGAATCTTACCCTTAGCGAAACTACCAGCATGTTTATAATGCCATAAAAGTTCCTTTGCAAGCTTTTTCTTACGATTAATAACACGGAAGCGATGGTGCCTGTAATATGCTTGAGTTCTCGACATAGATATCATCCCCTAAAGTGAGACTCAGCCATTAGGAATCATAGGGTAATTTCCTAATGGCTGAGGGTGATATCGGTTAAGTATAATTTCATATGTACCTCCAGATATGTATACTTTTATATTATTAACCTATCATTCTTAATCCTTAATTAATACGACTATTTAAAGATATTATAAATGAAATAACCCTATTACTCAGATAATTCCAAGTAATAGGGTTACTTTTAGTCTGGCCAGTAAAATCTGTTTCCGTCTTTATCGTAAATCTGAATGTCAAAACCTTCTGGCTCAGGATAGCAGGATGTTTCATTAATGTACTTCTCGATCTCATCGATATATTTAATCAAGTCGTCATCAGTCATATGCGTCAAAGGTACATAATATACCTTTTTACCACCGCCACCATGATAAAAGTTTACCAATTCAATAGTTCCGTTAACAACAGAAACATCACAGAATCGGCTACTACCAGAGTGGAGTTCAATACTTTTAATAAGCGTCATATATTATTCCTCCGTTTACCTGAATTGCAGCATTTCAGCTACGTTATAGCCGTTAACCTGGTAGTCATAATACATAGCTTCGTAACTCATGAGATCGAAACTCTGAATAAATACAGCGAGTTCTTCTTTAACAGATGAAGCCATCGGTGATCCAATAAAGTTGATGAAGCCACGGTTAGGTGCAAAATCATAAATTGGAGCCAATACACAACCGAAAACTTCGTTCAAATAGTTATCAGATGATCCGATATAAGCAGCGATTCGTTTCAATGCAGATGTTTCAAGTTCATAAGCAAAGGCATGTGTGTTCATTACCTTACCTGAACTCGTAGTAAAACGGTGACTACACAATGCATCGAGATGTGTAGCAATAAGATCGACATTAATTTCTTCACTTACTTCACGAAGTACAGCCTGTTCGATAGTTTCACCTGCTTCAACCTTACCTCCGGGGAACCCTAGAGTACCATCATAACGGTTAATGAAAAATACCAAAGGTACTCTGCGTTGCCGTTCTTCGTCACTTAACAGCGTATTGCTAAGATAAGGCTGGAAATCAGTAGAGTACAAAATTGCGAATGCTGCACCAATTGCACCAGGTTCTTGGTATCCAATACTTTTACGTTCTACCATAATAATCCTCCGTTATTCATTCAAATTTTTTATAATGTGGTCAATATCTTCACCCGAAGCTAAATCGGAATATAATGCCTTCATCATTAATTTTGCCCCACCTTTAGCACTTAAAGGCGGCTCATCGTGAAAATCATGTGTCTCAATTTTCTCAATATACGCCCGAACTAATTTCAACACTTCTTCGCGCTCAGACATGGCTAGTGTAATCTCCGATTATTTTACAAACAGGGAATTTAACGAACCCACTGTCAATATACATATCAGTTCTTGATACGAGTCCAGCTTCAACAAGAGTATCTACGAGTCCCTCGCGAAAATTATTTTCAGATAGGACAATCTCATCGGGAGCAAGACCAAAAGGAACCTCACCATGTAAATTGACACTGACTATCTCCATTTCTGGTGTTCGTGCAAAATAATTAAAAGGCAAGAGCACCATTGCTATCCAATTACCCATCGGATATCGAGTCAAATGCACATAACGATGCTCACCTCTAAAATTAATTTCACCTATAACTACCGATTCCATGAATACCCCTCCACAATTCGAATTTCATCCAAATCGAGATAATCTGAAATACCTGGATGATATTTACTTACAGCGCTAAATGATTCTATATTCCCATTAGCATCGAATCTAGCACTACCTGTAACAGTATCACCTCGGTCAAAAACTTTGACAATGTTACCCCAGTTGTCCCAGTAAACATCTTTAACAATTTCTACAGTTATCTGCATTCGTATATTGTCACCTCCACAACTTAGTATCGATTTACTATTAGTTTATCAGGATGTAATAGAGCGTACTTCTTTAAACTTTTCTCATGTATCAGGATAAAATGTAGCATCTTTATACCCTTAATCTCACCACACCGATAAAGATAGGATAGTTTCTGACGTTCGTAACCGTAAATATTTTCAACATCTTTGGTAGTGATGTAGTCTTTAAGGTATGTAGATTTAAACTCGCTGTAGGATCTGCCACTAATCATCCCACTAATAGTAGCAGAACTAACTTTATATTCTTCCGCAATCTCCATTGAAGACATACCGTCAGTCATTTTGTCGTATATCTCCTTAAGATCAGCTTCAGTTAATTTTCTGAAATTCTTCCTGTTTAACTCAGTTATTTTATCTCGGTCGAAAAATCTTTTACCTTTTATAGACTCCCAGTCTTTATCGGGATAAGCAAAATTTAGCACCTTATATAAATTTTTATCGAACCTTTGTAAGATGAATCTGCCTTCGCCTTCGCTGAAATGCTTAGGTGTAATGTTGTTTTTAATGCTACTGTAATTTCTAAAACCGAGCGTTTCCTTTATATAATGTCTTACAGCGAGACGTAATTCTTCATCGTTTCCTAAAGCATTTCTGAAATCAGTAATATATAAATTGTACTCAGGGAAAGCCAGATTAAGTATACTGAATATCCCGGCTTTATTGTCCTTATATAAAGTTCGGTATCCTTCTAATAAGTGCTTCATCCCGTGTTCTGCGAATATATCAGTGACTATTCTAGATGCAACAATCTCATCTTTAGTCATCTTTAATTTCTCATTAAATAACCATCTGACCGCGTAAATAATGTTGTCTTGATTAAAAAAGTAGTTAGGAGGGATGTTCTTTAATTCCCAAGGTTTTATATCATGTTCAGGAAAACAATAGTCTACCACGCTATTAATACTACCAAAAAGCGTGGTAAATCCCCCGTACAACTTATATTTTAATATTAGGTCATGTCCAATGTTTTCAACGATCTGCTTACGATCCATATGGAGGATTTCCTGAAATAAGTATCGAATACATCTGCGGAAACTATCATGCCCGTTATTACCTGGTGACCAAGTAAAAGGTGGAAATGACCTTCTGTTACCCTGAAGTATTTCAAGATAGATGTCCTCGACTGTTTTCATTACAGACTCTCCTATAGTAATTTATTAGGCTTATTCTGGTTCGTACCCCGTGTACAACAAAACCCTACTATCTTTAACGTACATTTGAGGGTCAGTTTGTGTTACATTATCACCAAAAATTTTAGTGTTGAGATAGTAAATTAGCTGTGAATTAAGATCCCCGTATTGAGGTTGTGCGGATAATGCATCGTGCGTAGCCTTCCAGAAAGGTGATGTAAAATCTACCAGTTGGTTGATATCACCGATCTCGTAGTTATTGTTAAAATTACCATTGATAATACAGTTATCGATAGCCTTCTCAATAAAGTCGAAATGGAAGCAGGAGTAGAGCTGTTCCTTGAAATCAAAGTCGTTTTTCATAAGTGTCACCTCATATATAAGTTGAAAATTCTTCTTAGAATTATTCTTCTTATAGTATTCAGTTGACCATTCAATGATTAATAAGAAAAGGCGACAATACAATATTGCCGCCCTCTAATTATCTATTTTTATTTAAACGGCTACCGATAATTAGCAGCACGGAGATGATCAAGAAGGCAACCATCGACATGAATGGAATTGTAATAAATCCAAAGAATTCAAGCTGTTTAGTACTACAAGGAATACCAACTTTGCATGGTGCAATTTGATCAATCCAAGGTAATTTTTGTTTTCCGTAATGATATAAAGCGATAAAGAATCCGAGTATACTGAAAGGCATCGCATAACCTACAATTTTGTTATCCTGCTTTAATGCTCCCCGCCCAAGTAAATATATCAAAGGGTACATTAAAATACGCTGATACCAACATAAATTGCAAGGGTTAAAATGCATTACCTCACTCAAGAATAAACTACCTCCGGTAGCCACCAGAGACACTACCCAAGAAAGATAAAGGTAGTTATACTTTAGAAAGCTTCTCATTGAGCGTCGCCAGCTTTCAAGTCAGCTTTAGCTTCTTCGATTGCTTCTTTAACAGATTCATAGTTATTTCCGTCAACCAACTTTTTACCATTGATAAACAATGTAGGTGTAGAACTTACTCCGTTATCCTTAGCCCATGCGTTCTGAGCTTTCACACTATCCGCATAAGTTCCACCTTTGATATCTTTAAGCAATTGACCCATATCTACATCGAGTTCAGCAGTATTAGCGGCAGAGATCAGATTTTCAGGTGTTGCCCAAACTTCACTCTCATCAGGTTGGTGTGAATAAATGAAATCATAAAATTTCCAGAACTCTTCTGGTTTTTGATTGTAAATTGCCATACCTGCTTCAGCAGCAGTAGTAGAATCAGGTCCAATGAAAGGCATACTTGCAAAATAGAAATCAACGTCACCACTATCAATGTAATCGGCAGTCAGCTGTGGTTTGATAGTAGTTGCAAAGTATGAACATGCAGGACACTTGAAGTCCCCAACTTCGACTATCTTAATTGGTGCAGTACCAGAACCAATAACAGGTATATCATCGTAACTCATTTCAGCAATTACATCCTGTTTTGCTAGCGCAAATCCTAGCGTAGTTAGTAGTGCGACCACTACCAAGATAGTCATAACAATTGTAAATTTGCTAGTCCCTTTGGTCTTTTTTGCGTATGAAGTTTTCATATGTACCTCCGAATAGATTAGTAAGTTAGACTAATAAGATAATAAAATTAGATTAATAGTCTTTCTCTTTATATACTACCTAATTAATACGCATCATATGGGACTAGTTCTATAGTTTAGTAACTTCTTTAATCCAGATAGCGTCGCCATCTTCACCCATAGCAGCCGGATAGTAACTTGCAGAGTATTTTACTGCAAAACGCGTATAGTTGAATTCAACAGCTGTTTTATAAGTACCGTGAAAAAGTTCACCATCTTCGTAAAACTCATCAGATTCAGCCCGAATTACACGTGTCATTTCAGCAATAAAATCGCGTGTCTGAGAAGCCCCGATACCCATTTCAATAAGTTTCGATTCTTCAACAATATTGTAAATTAGTCCTTGATACATTGTTATATTCCCCCCAATTAATTAACTATATTTTTCCTATACACCTTAATTCATTTACTTATTTTTTGATATAAAAAAGCCAGGAAATAATCCCTGGCTTTAATTGATATTAAACAACATCTACGTTTTTTCGTGAGTTGTAACCCATATAATCGTCCTCGACATGTTCCCAACGAATTCCATTCCAAACTTCTTGACGTACTGCATAATGGTACATGCGCAATGCGATTTCACGCATATCAGTTATATGTCCCAATTTACAATGATCACGGAATTTGATGAGTTCTTCAAGAATATCGAAGTCAGCGTAATAGTTGCTAATAATATCAATGAGTTTCTCTAGCGAAGGGATCCACCAAACAAACTCATTACCATATCCATTACGTGTTAAATAAGCTAATTCTTGCGTATTGTCCTCAGGTTCCCACTTATACAATTGCCGGAAGTGTTCTTCCGGAGACCAGTGAGGAAAGTCATAATTGTGTTTCGCATTATACTGAATACCCATAATTTGTTGTGACAAATCGGTAGGGCTAAAATTCACACCACCTTCAAGATACATAATATCA
This sequence comes from Paenibacillus pabuli, assembly GCF_039831995.1. NCBI lineage: Bacteria > Bacillati > Bacillota > Bacilli > Caryophanales > Paenibacillaceae > Paenibacillus > Paenibacillus pabuli. The sequence continues at coordinate 152,171 of NZ_JBDOIO010000001.1, read as the reverse complement.
GCATCTTCACCACGAACAAATTTAAGATCGAAGGGGTTTATAGCAATACGTTCGCTATAACCTTTAAGTGTATTGACCCCAACTAGAATTGTCTCACCTGCAGGAATTCCATGACGATGAATCTCACCGAAAAAGCTGTAAAATCCGCTGTTCTCGTCTGACATGATACATCCCTGTAGATTAAGGCTACGCCTACACATTTCAATGTACTCTTTATTCATTGGTAGTCACCTCAACATTTAGTCATTAATACGTATTAACAGTGTGTACCGTATCCCCTGAGTGACACTCACCTATATAAGTCCATACACCATTTTCTTTAATGAATGTAGTAAATGTGTTAAGTCCGTTGACTGAATCAGCCGGCGATCCAACTTGAACGTAAGTTTCGCCGTTCCAGTGCGGAGGTAATATATTTACAAAGTACATAACAAATTCCTCGTCAACTGTTTCGCCTACATTTACAAATTTGTCGAAATTTATTTGTGATTCCATCCACTCGTTGTAAGTTTTCATGTTTGTTTCCTCCTTTATCGTGAATTAAGCGTACCCACGGTGATATTTCTCACCTAAGTGGCATCGACCGTAGTATACCCAGTTCCCCGTAAAAGGATCTTTACTGAAAGTAAAGAATGTGTCTCTACCGTCGATGAATCCGTGTCCTGGCCCAATTTGAAGGTAACTTCCGTTATACTTTACTATAATGCGTCTACTATAAAAGTGATCGATGATCTCCCAATTAACATAGTCCCCTACATCGACAAAATCATCGAAATTTACACCTGGCTTCCAATCGTGAAGATATTTCATATTTATTTTCCGCTGCCCTCCGTTGTAATACAATCAGATTTCCTTACGTACCTGATTGATACCGACCCAATAAGGTCGAACAAAGGTTTCCCCGTCCTGTAAATCGATACCGTATTCCTTAGCACGTTCAATAGCATCCTCGGAAGCTTTTCTACCTTCAGGTAATTTTCGTGTCGTGTAAATTCGCTGATGACTGCGCTGTTTTCCACCTTTTCGAGACTTACCTTCAGATTCTCTACTAGGACTGTATACCTCGTACTGTACATAAATATTTGTATCGTTTAATGCAGGATCATATAAATCCTCAACTTCTTTGATCGCGTAAATGCGTTTCCGGTCCTTAGGTAAATCACAAGTCAAATCACAGTAAAGTTCAAGAATAAAGTTCTCGAAAATATTATGCGCATGATCTTCAGCCAAGAAATCAGCCCCAGCATACTTATAGCCACAGAAAAACTCTCCGGTATTAGGGAAGAAGTACCCCATTGTACTGTCTCCATAGAGGTCTGTCATCTTGTAAAGCATGACCAATCTTCCATCATAGGTTAAATCTTCCATGAAGAGTACTTCACGATATTTACCCGCATTTTTAAGTCGAACAGTAACTCCTTTGCGGTCGATAATATACTTACGCTCAGTTGCCAATAGATCTTTGTAAACTGAAGTATCTTTATACAACCGTAACTTTTCAGGAGTGTTAGTGAAATGTCCCACCCATTCTTTAGGGTAGATATTCATAGTTCGTTGATTAAGTAGTGCGATCATATGAATCAGTGTTACAGTATAACTTTGCTCGTTACGCTGAGTATCCCAATTGTTTAAGTATAATTCACGCGTACGCTCAACATATTTCTCAGCCTTAATCTTGCCGTTGTTAAAATCTATAGTTGTCTGATAAAATTCGTTATCATAATCGCCATAATATTGGGGGCGTTCGATCCACTCAGTATTATCCTTAGTGAGTCCCACAATGAAAGTATCTCGATCCCAAGTAAATGACATCCAAGTTTCCATCATTTCCGAAACCAAAATATCAATCAGCGAATCGCGCTTAATATTATTGTTGATAACATGGCATAGTTCAACCCATTGGCGTCTATAATTGTTTTCTTCAATGTACTTAACCAGTTCCAAGTGAGCTGAGCGGCGATGCTTCTTATACGCATTATAATTAATTCTGCAAAGGAGGATTAATTTTTCATAACGGTGCAATAAGTCCTTAGCGGTGTCATTATCAGTATGTATATAGGAATTCAAAATAATTTCCTCTGCCTGGAAGCGTTCTATTTTAAGTTTCTGAGCTTCAGCACCCATTTCAACGATCATCTCATGTTTTTGACGTCTGAAGGTAATATTAGACAAATCTATCACTCCTAATATATTATATTCTATTAGTCTTTCAACCTACTTTAATGATAAGGACATCTAAAGGATTATATAAATAAGCAAAATAAAACGCCAGCCTTAGCTGACGTTAGTAATTAGTGCAGTGGTCGGTATACCAAATCTATATCTGTAAAATCTGATCCTCGACGATTAGTATCGAATCCATTGTTATGATAGAAAATTTCCAACCAACTTGGTGTATCACCCTCAGGGTCAACTGCGATTAGGATGATAGGTTTTCCAACTTGAGCCGAATATTCTCGAATTTTTCGGATAATCTCAGTACCGATTCCGTTACGACGTTGCTCCTCATGTACATCGATATTAGCCAGTGAGATGAAGTTGGAGTACTCATACACCTCAACAATTGCATGCTCATTTTCAAAGAGGCTACTAATATCAACGATTCCAAGTGAGCTGGAACTACTAGCCATATTCTCGATCATGATGTTTTTCGAAATCGTACCCTACGACTCTACTTCTCCTTCTTTGTAAATAAAAGCTGACACTGTTAATGTCAGCTTTAGGGTAGTTATTAAAATTTAATTGATATTGCTTTATATGTAGTGACTATGATGTAATTCGTGATGTGCTCTCAATTAATCACGTTGTAGTAGAATAAGAGCAGCTTGGATATGTTTAACTATTCTGGTTATATCCCATTTTCCGAAGTTCCTGGGCTTTCCACCTAGCCAATAATTCATCCATAGCAGGGGTTGTTGAATACTTACCTTGTAAAATATCTCTTGCGAGCTGATAAGCAGTCTCTTGGACTTTAGCTGATGAATAATCAGCATAGTTCCAACGTCTACTGCCAGTCAAATCTGCAACAGTTTCCTCAGTGTAGGGACGTCTGCCATCGAGTCCAATTAAAAGGTTATAATCAGTATTACGGAAAGTTCTTACGATAGCTAAAGCATTTTCGTAATAGAGTGGAGTTTCAGATTTACCTGCCTGATACTCGCTGTACCGTCGGTGAGCCAAGTTAATAGCTTCATCACTGGTGATAATCTTTAAATTTTCAGTCTCTTTATTCATAACGGCATATCCGATTGCTTCACCAGGTCTAAAATCTTCCGAACCAGCACTCCGACTGAAAGTTGCAGCGACAACAAACATAATCCGGTGATTCGTAAGTTCTATGTGCTGTAGGTCTATTTTCACAAGTTTTCATCCCCTTAGGCCTTTAGTCCTACCCCCAGCTACCTTATTATACCACAACTATAGTCCCAAATCAACCTTGCTTTTACCATTATTTCTTAATAACTGCTAAGATTCGGGTTCAGTAAACACTGTGTTCCCCACACCCTATATTCATAAAAACGAAATATTTAAACCTCAAGTTCATGGATAGCACTAACCAATGCTCCACCAAGATAGAAGTCATTGATCAATTTCAAAAGTGCGTCGCTAGAAGGAATTATACCATTCACAATAGCTGTAATTCGTTCTCTAGCGGCTTCAGATTCGCTAACATTATAAGCGTCACTTTCTGCTACAGGATCGGAAACAGTTTCGGAATTAAGTAGAGATGCTCCTTCAACTATTCCGCGAAGTGAGAAATGCTCAGTTCCATCTTTATGATTCATCTTAGCATGATGAATAGCATTGTTAAAGTATAAGCTGTTGTTGATTCCCTTATACTCATTATTTTCGCAATAAGAATAACTTAAAGTGAATGCTTCATCGCGAGTTAATGCATAATACTCACCATTATCTAGAAATTGAATGATATAACCGATAATTCCAGGTGGTGTAGCGTAGTAATTGAATGTTCCAGATTTCTTCTGGTTCAAACCGAATACAATAGCACCAAATACAGTACAAGGTGCGATGTTAACATTTTCCTCATACCGTTTATAAATTGATTTTAGCATAATTGTCTCCTCTGCTGTAAGTAGTTTGTTATATAGAGTCCTGGGTATAAGGCCAGTCTCCAGATCTGTAATAGTAAAATGCTATCTTTGATTCGTCAGTAGTTCTCAAATAAATTTCATCCTCGTTGCGTGTGACTATTGTTCTATTACGTGCTGTCTTATAGATATGATCGTGTGGATTAAGTTCTCTGCTGATAAAAAGGTTAACTAGAGTTGTTTGCGGGTTATTGAAATATATACGTGCCAGATTGTCAAATACCTCAATATGATCGAAATTTTTAACCCCAGTATTTATCAACACAACATCGGGACGCATATTATAACAATGGTCAATATAACTATCTACGTGGGTTTCGTAGTAATTATTGATATGCATATTGAGGAATATTGCTTGTTTTTGATCATGATCTAAGTGAAACTTACCTCCGATTCTCCGAGCGATTAAGTCCTTTACCCGATCACAACTGCCGCTCAACACCAGCACAGATTTATTCATCGATGCGTAATGATCAGCCATAGCAGCAAGCAAATAATCTACCACCAGAGAACTGTTTATCCCAACGATCGAATAATCACCTTGGGGCATAAAATCCTGAATAATCTTTTCAATATGAGCCAATGTAAAATTCTCCTTTATTTTACGATTATTTCAACCCTTGTACCATTGGGAAAGTCTTCAAGTTGATTACCTACCCAACTTCCTGCACCACGATTATCGGAAGGGGATATGTATTTAATATCGGCACCTTCACCACCTTCTTCACACATTGCCATTGGCCACTCGTCACGGTCAAATCCCTTTTTGGTTGGAATACCTTTTAAAGATAATTTCCGATTCTCTTCGGCTCCGTCGCGGTCGATAGTACAGATTCTTGACTCTCCGTTAGCGATAGCTTCCTTAATGTGCTCGGCTGTTTCGGGATATTTACTGCTTGGAAATACTAGCTGATGATCTGCTTCGACAACTATAGGATCCTTGTCTATAATCTTATTGATCTCATCGGTAAATAATGCATATATAGAGAATATTATACCGATACCTACCATAATAGTTGCAACGAATTTGTCGACCTTCTTCTTTTTCACGTTGTCCCTCAATCCCTGTGTATTTTCCGTTACTTCTTATATACGCTAATAAAAAATCCCTCTTATCCTTAATCATTAGGAATCAAGAGGGACTATATAATAGCTGTGAAAGGTGCATTTTATGCAAGTGAATTTTAATTTCGATATATACTGTTTTTATTTACTGTCTGCAATATATAGTTGCAGCGCTTCAATTACGTCATCTTTCATCACCTCAGTTGTCCAAACATAGTTTTCGATTGCACCATCCCCAGGGGTCGTGGAGTCAGTGCACGATGTTACGAATATATTATTCATTTGTGTTGTTACAATATAATCGAAGCTTTCGCCAATATTAGTAGTATCAGCAGTAAGGAAATTCATTGTACAGTACAATCGGGAATCCCCTACAATACGGTACACGTAAAATTCCTCTTCTGTAGATTCACAATCCTCTGCTATATGGAATGACACTTCATAATTTGTTGTATTAGAGTCGATATCGTACATGATGTCAAGTGAAACTAATTTTTGCCCGGACTTCATCATAGTTTCATACCCAATTAACGTACCCTGTAATCTAATTGCTGTTGCTTTCAGCGTCATTAAGTGACTTTCGATAGAATCTTCATAATCCAGTCGTGACTTCTCTAATGCTTCTAAATTTGGTGTTATTCTAATAATGTGTCCGCTATCTTTTACTTTTGTGATGAGTCCTTCAGTATATTCAATTGCATGTTTAACAAATGTCAAGTTATGTTGTACAGCGATATAATCAGCAGCTGTCATAATTTTATCCAAGTCGATACCTCCAGTTAAATAAAATTGTATGTAATGTTACTGTCGTCTGCGGTTCCCAGGAATACAAGATCAGGCCATTTAGCTGGGTTTTCAGTACCATGATCTACTTGAATCGTGAATGGTAGTTCTTTACCGTTAATATTAACAGTGTGCATCTTAATTCTGTGTCGCGATGTTGTATATGGAATCTCATTACTCGCACTACGCTGCATCATTCTAGAATAATAAAAATCTTTCAACATGACGTAATCTCCTTATTTATCGTATTGTTTAATCACCCGAATAGCAGAACGCAAATCCTCGTAAGCTGATCGTAATCCTGCTCGATCATCCAGGAAATGATTATAGTAGATCTTTCCACTTTGAAAAGGAACAAAACTAGCATGCTGATTAATACTATCGAATGGAATGTTATTGTTGTTAAGATGATCGCGAATGAAATCGAACTTCGATTCCTCACAAGCAGTATACACAATCAAGTGCATACCCATTTCCTTACAGTCACGGAGTAATTGAATAACGTGATCGAAAGAGTACCCTTTATTATGATAATCGTAAACAGTGTTGTCGAAATCATAAGCAATAATCAATTTGCCGTACTGTCCCCATTCTTCGACCAACCTTGTGACAACATTATTGCAGTTGAGAAAATGATCCATCGATACATAACCTCCAGTTATATTTGTATCTGTATACAACTTAATTAATACGATAGTTAATAGTTTAATAAAATAAAGAGAACTACCCGTTAAGATAGTTCTCAGTAAATATTAGATACTGTTGAAATAGTTTACACTTTCAATCATTGGCGAACAATCATGATACGGAGCGGTTAGTCCGATTTCAAAAATGAACGGCTTGTCCTCAAGATAGGGTTTAAGTTCTTTCCAATTGATCTTACCTTCACCAAGAATCAATCCGTCGTGTGTTTCACCCATGCTATCCACAACGTGAAAGTACTGAGAGTGATCTTTCACAGCTTCAGTGACATTTACCAATTTCTCATTATCACCTTTCAATGCAATGAAGGAATGACTGATATCTTGGCACAAAGGCAAATTCAGCGGTTTAATCAAATACTCGATAAGGTAAGGGTTATCATACGAGAAGAGACCCTCAATTGTATCCTCCCAAAGCAGATATTCACGTCCATAAGAAAGGATATCCGAAATTTTATCCCGCATCTCAAGAGTTTTCTCAAGACTCAAATGATTGCTACTTTCAGTGTTAGCATAGTGTGCGTGTACAATACACTTGATGCCGTAAATTTTACAAGTTTCAACCATTGTTTGAATGTTATCTAAATATGCAATGTACTTCTCATCTTCCAATGCCATGATATCAAGCATTTCCCCATTCGGCAATGTCATAGGGTGATGTAAATAGACGTCAATTCCACTAGCCTGAAGCTGCTCAATACGCTGATGCAGTAGAGTTTTATCAAGAATATCTGCATAGTTCAAGTGCAGTTCCATAATTTCAGGATTATAGTTGTAACGGTTATTAAATGAATTTTCAGACAAGTCTGTTTTAAGTCGCATGTAAGTCATAGATGTACCTCCGATTAAAAGTTATATTAGTGTAATTTGACTAATATAATAGTAATCGTGTAATAAAGTTTCCTTATACCTGGACCCAAGCTGTAAATTGAGATCGATTCATGAATTACACATAAACTATCATATTATTTATTACCTATTCTATAACTAGATGGGCGGTCTGACGAAACAATAAAAACCGAATCGATTGATCCGGTTTTTACAAACACATTTTTATTTTTAATTTAATCCATCTTGGATCTCCAGTACCTTGCCAACCTATAACGTCGAATACTATCGTGACAGTAGTAGATGATACCTGGGGCGGATCCAATCAAAAATGCAATTATAAATCCCTTAATAACAACTCACCCCTATCATGTGATACTTACTTAATGTATTCGTCAATTTACCCCTCAGAGCTGTCTGGACTATATCCATCATAATCGATGTTATTCTTATTGAATACCTGTCCATCAATACCAAGGTACTGTGTATTAAATTCGTCTACTTCTTCCCTAGTCAAAGGTCGTACATCATCTTTGCGGAAGTGAACATCGAAGAAACCAAAACCAGTGACATATTTTCCGATATAGTAATCTTTGTCTTCGGCATAAACCAAAATATTATCATCAATGTCTGTGCCGATATTTCCGAGCTGGTGCAAAGCATCACTACCGGCTTTCAATATCATAGTTCGCGTTTTAAGTTTGTAAGCAGGAGTATCAATTACTCCCGCAGGTCGTTTACCTACGTCATAAGGAACTCTTTCCATGGTTGACATCCTTTCATATTAAATTAAGATTGTTCTAAAGCTGAATAAAAATCCTCGACTGTGAAAGTAATATTCCGTCTTTCAGGTTTACCATGATGCACAATATTAATACTATTTCCATCCTTACTCCAGTCAGCATGAGGTAATGACCCCATATCCCGGTCAGTACTAATAATAGCGTTGATTTGCAACTCCATGACTTCAACATTTCTACCTGTATTTTGGTCCTCAATAATATAACAGTTTCCCATAATAGTAGGTATCGTACGAATACTAAGACTCATGTAATTTCCTCCTAAATTTATCTGTAGTCTCTGCCGTACATTGCCCGGCGTTGCTTACGTTCTTTGTCATCTTCTCCGCGAATACGGTCAGATAAATCTCTGATATTACTAAAACTATTTGCACCATTAATATATGCCCGAGGATACAGGATGTTTCGGTAATGGTAAATGATATCCTTCATTCGATCAGTAGAATCGAACTCTCCGGCAATTACTCGATCCGCCATAAAAGCAGCCACTTCCATAGCTTCAGCGGAACTATATTCACGATCGTAATGTAAAGTTCGATTTCGTGCTGTAAAATCTGCAATCATTGTTTCATCACGGAAATAATCGTTTTCCTCAGTTAACAGGAAATATTCATAATCACCACGGAACTGAAAAGTATGTATTGATGCGTTGTCAAAAAACAATGGCGAATCTACCAATCCTTGGCTATGTGCTTCAGCACGTTTGAATCCCATCATAAATGCTTCTTCACGTGCAACTAACTTGGAATTACCTGTAGCTAAATTTCTTACAAGATAACCTAAAACATATCGTGGGTAATCTTCATTACTTTTTCGGTTAAAAAGAGTTGTTACAATCATATCTACTGTATGTGTTGCTCCCAGGTTGCTCATAGATGTCCTCCAGAGTTCAAAGAGAACGCAACCATGTATAGTGAATATCATGATTGCAATTCTCTTAATTTAGGTTAATACCAACTTTACCTTTATATATAATTACTGATAACGATTGATATTGGACTTAGCTCTGAACTCAACGGAACCTGTCTGGAGATAAACTCCAGTGCCACTGCAATAAATCTCAGGTGCACCTTCGATCTGCTCATTGAAAAGCGATCTGCTAATATCTTTCATAATGACATCAACTGGATCGCGGAAATGTTTACTAAGCGCTTCCACGGCGTCTACGTAAATTGGATTATATACGTCAAAGTAAATATAAAACTCTTCCAAGTAGACTCTTTCGTGAGCACCTGCATCCTTGAGGATTTTCTCACAATCTTCACGGAGATAGTCCATTTTTACTGTTGATTTGATATCAGTCAGAGCAGGATAATATGTTCCGTTATTCAAGTACAAACTGTTTTGATTAATGTAGAGTGTAGGTACTCCACCTGCCTTAGGTACACCGAACAAGAGACCGTCAATGTAACCAACGTACGTTTTTACTGGATCAGCGCTGTTCATCGAAATTCCGATAGTCAAGTTTTCATACAATTCGGTAGTTGTATCAACAAAATAATCGTATTCTCCGATGTAGACTTCCGTATTAGCCGCGTTTTCATACGCTACTTTTATACACAGATTAAGTAATTCTTCCATACGTACAGTACTTTCAATTTTCTCAAAGAAATCAGGCCCACCCATGCAAGTTATCCTCCTTATTTCTCTGTAAGTTTAACAGAGTCGATAATTTTTAAGTAAGTGTCATACAATGCATCGTAACCATCAGGCATACTCGCGTATGTAAAAATGTATGCTTTCTTATTTTCGATGAATGTATGCTGGTCCAACTTGAGTCCTTGATTATTCGTAGAAACTACTGACCAAGTGATCCCATTTTTCTCGACAGTTTCTTCGCTGTCAGCGACCATACCAGAACCACCGAATGAGAGTTCCATATACTTCTCAAGAGTAATATCAGCAGGTAAATTCTCAACTACGATATTGAAACTTGTTGAGTTTGCTGCGTCCATAAGATATGCTGCGTACGTAAAATTCGTATCTGTCTTTTCGTCAACCTTAGTATAAGACTTATCGAACTCAAAGGTGATTCCTTGGAATTCACGTGTTTCCATTTCAGTCGTAGCTTCGGCTGTCACTTCAGCACTTGCCGATACAGCTGTATCTGCAACTTCAGTTACATCTGCCTTACCACAACCAACCAAAGCCAACATCAGGACTGCTGTAGTGATACCCATAATCTTGCGTTTCATATAATTTCCTCCAATGTTAGTCATCACTCATGATGAAAAAATAAATAATAAAAGCAGGTACTCCGAAAATTAGTGCGTCAGATCCTTTAATTACGTCCAACATGTCAAAAACATCATCAAGAAATGCAAGGGAAGTACCTGTAAGTGTTGCTCCAGATCGTCCCAGTAAAGTCATTGTTATCGATCTTAGCGCACTACCCATCAGTTTTCTTCCTCCATTTCTTCTTAATGAGTCCTGAGACAAAATACTCGATTGTTACGCCAATCAGGATCAATACTACAAATCCAATCGCCTTACTCTGAATATAAGGGTCGATCAGATAACCATAAGCGAGTACGTAAGCGATAACAACCAATGCCATCGTGAGCGCCTTTAATGCACGTCTACCGATAATTTCCACCTCCAGTTAATTCAAAAAGATCAGTCGTCATCCAATCCATACTTAGACCATTCTTCAATATACTCTGCCATCTTCCCATCAGGATATCCATGGAAACTAGCGAACCTAGGAATGTTTTCCTCACACACAGCAACAATCCAATCCTTACCACTTGCAATGATATCCTTAGTTTCATAGTTATCACGACCGAAGAAACCATTACAAAAGCCATAAATTCTGATACCGACGAAGTGGTCCTTTACGTACATACTTATCCTCCTAAGGGTTCCGTGAACTAATACTGACTGATTTTTTAAGTGTGTAATATTTTCGCACGTGACTATGACCAGTTGAGAGTACTGTTACATCGGCGATATCCCATCTACGTTCGCCCAACGCATTAAGAGCCACGATAATATCATCAGGTGTTTTTATCAGATCACCTTTAAGTGAGCTAGTTGAGTCATAAATCAACTCCACCTTTTTATTATCGAAAATATTGAACTGTAGTTCAGCATAACTGAATGTATACATAAATACGCTCCCTTACTAATTTAGTTTCCTTGCAATTGTCGGGTACTATCCACAGTGGATGTTCCAGGTAATACTAGCGTTAGCATAATCAGAATTACCATTGCGAAGGATATTGCAACTGGGAATGATACAACAAAGGAGAAATCTTGAGGAATTCCAGCACCGAGTAAAAATTTATAATTAGTGTTCCACATAAATACAGCAAATGCTGCGGATAATGAACCGTTGATTGCCATTTTAATGTATTTCCATGCCATGTAAATTCCTCATTTGCGTTTAAATTTGATATTTTCTGAACAACGTATCTCTATCCTTGAGCGTATCCAAAACTTTTAGTCCACGTTCCGAAATGATATAGTAGTAATTTCTCGTCGGAATCCGTGCTTCGTATGAGGTGATTAACCCTTTACTATACAGAATGTTAAGCGAGTCCCGTCTCAAAGGAATAGCCAGTCTAACGTGATTGGAATACTCATACCAAGCTGAAAAATTCGCCCCTTCATTAGTGACAGCATAAAGGGATTGTGACATTCGGATTAATATCGCAAGTTGGTACTCTGAAAGAGATTTACCTACCTGTGCCACGGTCTGAAATGACATAATATTCCACCTTTATACCTTAATTTCAGTGATATATTACTGAACGATCTGCGATTCATCTACCAAGTTGGAATATCTGTTCCAATAAGCGTAGCGAAGTTTGATAAAAATATCAGAGAGATAATCAGGTATTACGTGAGATTCGAAGAAATCTAACTTGTAGATTGAATGTTGGTATTCGGCACCTTTGCGGTAACTGACTTCGAGTGCATCATAATTACCTTGCACATCAATATAATAAACTACGTGGCATAATTCAGTGCCTATGTAGATATATTCGCCAACCCTGTCATAACGTGTAGCGTTTAAATCAATGCTATCCAATCTGTGAGTTACGTTAATCTTCAACAATTGACACCCTTCCTGTATTTATTAATTATTCTTACTATAAGTAAAATTGGCATCTTAACGATAATACAATACCCCGCGATTATTAACCGCGAGGCATTAGTTGCAGCTGAGGGTAGGGGGAGTTGAACCCCCAGTAATTTAATTACCTTTCCGTTATCCCCATAAAGTTTGAACCGAATATTTTCTCAGTTCAAGTTATTTTTTACATTCGGCAACTTGACTTTTTACAGATTCATGCGCACCCTTCCAAGTACCCATAGCCCCACAATTTACACACTTAACAATGTGATGTAAAAGTTGTCCCTTACCAATAGTATATTCACTATGAGTTTTTCTCCAGATGTGACCACCTGTACCGAAATCGTCAAGTATATTCTTACTCTTTGTCACAGTCCTTCCTCCAGTACACAGTAAATTTATGTTGCATAAACCGTATCAATTTCAGTCGAACCTGACCAGTACACAATCATGTTATATACGACAACATCAATATTCTTGATATGCACAGTCTCGCCGTTATGGTGTACAGACGTAACTTCAGACGTCTCAGGAGAAAAGATAATACTTTTGATGATTTCCTCGCTAAGTTCGTAAGTTTCGTCACCCTTAGAAATAGTTAAACTCAAAAATGGTTCATCGAAAACAGTATCCATATGATTCACCTCCTTTCCAATACTAGTATTTATTTTTATGGATCAATAATAGTCACTGAATTAGGCAATATGATACCGATCCATACGCTTTTGCACGGCCTTCTTTGCTCTATGAATATGAGTTTTTACATTATTTATAGGAATAGATAGCGTGTCAGAAATTTCTTGGTGTGTCATACAATTAACATGACGTAATAAGAAAGGTTGTTTATATTTTTCAGGAATCTTATCCAGATTCTTATGTATCTCTTTAGCTATTTCGGCATTTTCCACCGTTTCCTGAATATTCTCACTATTGTAAAGGGTGTCCTGCCAATTATCGATGTCATCAGCGCGTTTAATACGTCGAAGGTAATCGATACACTGATTCTTAGTAATTTTGCTGACCCAGTATTCGAACTTACATACATTCGGATCATACTTATGATAGAATCTAACAATCTTAATAAGCACTTCCTGCACAACGTCCTCAATATCATGATAATTCTTGACAATGTATCGTACATTTTTAGTTACATAGGGTTTAATATCACGAATAATTGTGTCAAAGTCAGGTTCCGCAGAGTTTGGCATTGTATCTCTCCTTAGTTAAGTGATTTCTTATGATGTTATTTAATTATCTACCTTATATATCCTAATAATATACTTAAAAGGACTAATTAAGGATAGTGTTAAATTACATGACTAAACCCCCGACTCAATGTCGAGGGTAATATTTTAATTTAGTCCAAGTCGCATCTTCAATAGTTGAATATTAAGATGTGTCTTATCCCTAAATCGTGAATCTGTACCTCTGGAAAGAGAACTTATTACAATATCGCTACCGTATTTCTGCGAATTAATAATTTTATACAGTTCCTCAGTTAATAGTATTGAATAGTTGTCCTCAAGCGAGAGTACAGAATCAACAGATTTATCTTTGAGGTTGCTGTGTAAAACGTTGACTACTTCTGAATCTCTGTACGCAGAAGACTGTCTCAATTTTACGAGGATTTCCTTGGCACGATACAAGTTAAACTTTTCAACTACGACATACCTCTCACCGGAGTCTAACTCTAAACTATCAAGATTGATGATTCTTGTGAGTATCGGTATAGCCACATTTTTAGGTAATGCAACGTAGATGATAGATAAGATAGATTTGAATACAATACCCATGACCATCATAAATGATATCATTACTATAATAGTTGAAGCTATAGTTACCATAGTACTGAACATGGAATGTAATACTTCAAAAGATGGTCCCAGTGAAGGTGAGGAGAATACATCCGATATACTCTCAGTAGTCTCAGTTGAACTGCCTGATATACTACCTCCAACTGAAGAGAATAGCCACTGAGCGAAACTATTTATACTTCCACTGATAGCGAGTGTAAATATTGTTATCGATATGAGGAAAGGTACTACGTATGCACTGAGTGCTTTTGGATTAAATAATCGCTTTTCAAGTACTTTTTCGTACTTTGATACAAAGAAGGGTCCGCTAGTATCCTCAGATGCGAAGTCTGAAATACTAACACGTTTCCCCTTAAATAAAGTATCTCTTCCGACAATAAGATCAAGTAATTCCTTAAGTTTTACCTCAACCTGCGCTAATATCCGATTATTTGATTCAATGCTTTTTAACATATCGGATTTAATCAGTTCAGAGAGTTTACTATCAGCGTCGGTATTATTAAGTTTAAGTTGAATTTGTAAATACTCTTGCGAGATGCTCAATAAAGTTTCAGCGATTTCGTAGGTCTGAGAGTTGACACGCTCAAGTTTGGATATTGATACATCCTTTGCCAATTTTTTAAGATTGACAAAAATACTTTGATTACGCTTATAGTCAACCTCGAACAGCAGGAACTCCGTCTGTATTTGGCTTATCGAGGTACTCAACTAACGTCTCACCTCCAAATTTAGTCTTAAATTCCTCAAATTTCTGTAATCCTAAGCTGCGTTGATTTGCGTTCTCTTCCTCAATCCGCTTATATTCTTCGATACCAGCGGACAGGTACTCCCAACTTTCAATAATTGTCTCAGGAGTTACCGAAAATTTTCCACTCATTTCAGCGATCTTATTCGATTGCTCTACAGTATTCTTGACGTTGTTCAGTACGAGCGTGTTAGAAGCATTGTCAAGCGCTTCGATAGCTTCAGCTGCTGATTTCTGCTTCTTCAACTCAATAGCCTGAACCATACTCCGCTTAAATACAGGAAGAGTTACAACAAAGATACTGTTAAATTTCCGTAGTAAATTAAAGTTGCTCTTTTGCATAATGAGCAGCTGCGCTTCAGCTTGGTATGTAAGTTCTAATGATGATTGTAAATCGAATTTACGCTGTTCAAGCAAAGTTTCCAACATTTTTGTTTTCTCAGTACTTTCGATCAGAGATAAAGATTTAATTTCCTTATTAATCTTCTCAATAAGTAATACGAGTTCATCTGCATGCGCACTGTTAACTGCCATGAACTGATTAATTATTTCTACAGATTCCTTAATCTGCTTCTCATGCAAATTTACAGAGTCTGAGAGCTTCTCAATTTCACTACCGATAGATTGGTACTTGGCAATTAACTTATTTATCGGTGTAAATATTCCAAAAGGGTTGAAAATACCGTGTTTTTCTTTGGTAAAATCTACTTTGTTAAATCTCGATAATACTTTGGTTACATTCTTAACGACTGAAGCTGAATCTACGATATCAACTTCACGAGTTTTACTGAGTAGATTATCACTGAATTTAGAAATTTCATTGACAGTCTTTTCACCTAGTGAAATGATATCCATTTCAGTTAAAACTGCTCCATCCTTGATGACAACGGACGTATAAGTCATTTAATCATCCCTCCGTATCCTTATTTACTTGTTATATACTGTATACGTCAATTCAAAGAGAGTATAAAATAAATAGGGATACCTTAAGGTTGCAACTAAGTTACATGAAGGTATCCCTATTTATTATCCTTCTCTATATGGTCGGTAACATCCGCAGGAGTATGCGCCCAAATTTTCAGTAGTATCTGTGAGGTAATGGTAGTTGCCACAATCACATTTGCATCGCCAAATGCCTGATCCACCGAAGGTTTTACCAAGGAATTCGTCAGCTACAATCTTACCTCTACGTAATCCCTTGATATCTCGTTTAGGAGTCCCGTAGGGATTAAATGCGGATAATTCTGGATCAAATTTATATTTAGCCCCGCAATTATGCTCTTTGACTAAATTTATATATTTAAGTTCGACAATATCCTTATGTCCACAGTCACATTCAACTACGAAGTGGATATTAGCACTACCCTCAGGATTATCTGCTAAATCTGTTACTGTAAAGCATCCGTATCTTTTTCCAAAAATAGGAGGAACAATCCCTGGCCCGTGACCAGGCTTTCCGTTATCGCACCCACAAGATCTAGTTGAAGATTTCTCAATTCGATTCTGTTTTATATAACCGTCCATTCCACAGTCGCATCTATACTCCCAGTAAATGATATTATTTCTTACAAGAGGCTGAATATAAGACATCTTGCCTAATTTAAGTCCTTGGATACCGGCATTAACTTCGATAGGTTTAAATTTTTTATGATTAAAATAATCTCCACAATCAACGACGTCACTCTTAGTTAGAGAATAGGCACTTGC
This sequence comes from Paenibacillus pabuli, assembly GCF_039831995.1. NCBI lineage: Bacteria > Bacillati > Bacillota > Bacilli > Caryophanales > Paenibacillaceae > Paenibacillus > Paenibacillus pabuli. The sequence continues at coordinate 135,541 of NZ_JBDOIO010000001.1, read as the reverse complement.
TATACGAGGATTACCACAGGTACATTCGCAATTCCAGTAGGCTAATCTCTTTTCTGTATCATATCTGTCAAGTGACATAACGGTTAATTCTCCATAAACCTTTCCAGTGAGATCTTTAAATTTACGTGTAGTTAAGGATTCCTCGACATCATTTACTACGTTTATAAATATCCATTCGGTCTTAGTTCCACGTCCCATTATGTATCCCCCTAATAATACGATTATTCCAGAACCCTTTTATTCATATAACTAAATGAATCCGATAAATATCTGACTCTATCAACGGAAAATACCCTAGCACGAATGCCAGGGTACTTGTAAGTTGTTTAATATCTTTTTAATTCTTCAAGAATCCGATCAATACATTTATACCAATGTAACTTAATATCGATACCTTCCTGTTCGCATAACAGTAAATTTTCGATATATCCTAGGTATGCTCGTTTTTGACCATTAGTTTTTAGCTGACTTGCTACATGATTTAATACTCTTTGTAGAGAGTAGTCTTCGGTATTGTTCAAGAATAGACGGTTAACCAGTACATTATCCTCATGACTATACCCAAAACGCTCCTGGAGTTCCTCATCATTCATATCGAGTACTTCTGAAAGAAGACTCAAACGTTTAACTATTACTTCTAACCGTTGTTCGACCCAATCCCTGAATGTAATATCGATATTGAATTCGTACAAAGATGAGTCTTTATATCTATCCAAAATTTTTCTTAGTGCAGTGTTGATTGATCTATCGTTATAGTACAAAGATATATGATTGTTGTAAATCTCCGGTGCTTGCCATGAAGTATCTTCAGTGAGTTCTAAATACTCGTGCAGGTACATATTATAATCACCGCTGATCATTTTTCCATATGTATCGATACTCAACAAAGTGTCAATTGCTTCGATTTCTGTATAAGTGAATCTTGGCTTACCTCTGTCAATAATTGTGACCAATGCGCTGAGGTGCGTGCTAATCGAACTGATATCCGAAAGATCGATATTTTTACTTTCAAGGTAAACTCTGAGGATTTCCCACTGAGTATCAAAAGGTAATTTGAATTTAGCATCCTTTTCATAAGGTAATTCACTGATATTTAATACGGACATTTTGTACCTCCTTAGGAATTAATATACAGTTAATTTTATTACACAACACTATTACTTCATCACAACTTATTTAAAAGGATAAATTATAGTTTAGTTAATAAGGAGGGAAGTAGTTAACGTCGTAAGCACGTGCGATATAGTAAATTATCTCTTCATCGTTGAAATATCTCCGTGAAGCTGTATATAGCCTAATATCACTTGACAAACGATCGACAAAATCATTATAGCCGATACCATTATCGACTACGTTATGATATACATACCAAGTAATATTGTCACCAGACCTCCAAAATCCATTGTAAATGGTTTTAAATTTCCAAGGATAAAATGTACGAGGATAAGCTTCAAACAATAGCTGAAGCCCACTATTCGCGCTACTGGTGTTGGAGAATTTAGCTAAGTTTGCCAAAGTGAAAGCATTAAAATTATCATATACATCTTGAACCGACCATCTAAGTTTATTACCGATTAAGTCACGCACTGCTCCGAGAAGATTGCCTTGCTTGTCCCAAATTCCACGGAAACCTGCAGGTAAATTCCAAGGATGATACTGACCAGGGTATGCGAACTCTAAAATATCATAAAGATTATATGAATCATTAGATGAACTTTGCACCATACCGTATAAGCCGTTATACCGGAATGTATCGTAAGAGAGGTTATTACAAACGTCCTCGTGACTCCATTTCAATTTTTCCTCAAACAACCAACGTGTAGCGATAGCATATGTTTCCTCATTCCAATAATTCTGCGGTACTTTTTTCAATTCCCACGGCATGTACTCTCCAGGGTAAGTAAAATTTAAAAGATCATAGGTACCACCATTGAAATGTGAGTAAATTCCTAACAGTTTGTATTTTTTCAGTAGTTCACCGTCAAGGTTAGCTGCGATTTCGTCACGTGACCATTGCATAATATTCTCGAAGAAATGAATTAAAATTCTCCGCATAGAATCATCCTCTTTAAGTGTACCTCGTGGCAACCTACCCAGTTCTCCCCGCAAAACAGCTACATATATTTCTTCAATTGTTCCATAATTTTCATAGTTATTTTTAGCCATATAGAATACCCCGTATACTTTATAATGATTATCTTTATATTAATGAGATTGAAGATTCATTGTAATAAAATAACCTGCTCTCCGATACTTATCAGATAAACAGGTTATTTATGTATATAAAATTATGTAATTTTAGTTGTTGGCAGGAGAGGCGGGATTCGAACCCACTTACTACGGTTTTGGAGACCGAGCGATTATCCCGTATCTTTACTCTCCTATATTAACAGCCTGTGCAGGAATTGAACCTACGGTGCGACATTCAAAGTGTCGTGCCTTACCGCTTGGCTAACAGGCTATGGCGGGAGGTATCGGATTCGAACCGATGTGGGAAACATGTTCCGCCAGATTCAAAGTCTGGAGCCTTCGACCACTAGGCAAACCTCCGAGATGGCAGCCCCTACCGGAGTCGAACCGATGCGTACCCTGATTCAAAGTCAGGAGCTCTACCATTAAGCTAAGGGGCAATGTTATTAAGTTAATACGCTGTCGGATTTCGTCACTCTGTCGTTGCATGTATCTCACCGCCTTCAATATTATTTAAAATTTCATATTATCCAATGCGTCTATAATTTTTGGTACATTAGCCGCGTAAAATCCTGATGAATTAATATTGTTAATCTCAATAACGGAATAACCGTTTGCTGTCAATGCAATATCAATTACAAATGCCCGTGAAGGTTCCCACATATCAATCATATCTTTTGCAAAACTGATACAATCATATTCGACGTTATCACTAGCATAAACTGTACCGCCTGACTTATATTGCGAGTAGGATATAATTTCACCATCGACCACGAAAAATCGATATTCAGCGTAAATCTCTTTACATTCTGCAATTACAACATTGTCATTAGCGAAGTTAAAGCCATAGTCAGTACCCAGAAAGTTATAACGCCATTCGTTGAAATAGTCCAAATTCATTACTTGGCCATTGAAAGCTTTAGTGTCTTCACTAGGTCGAATGAAGAATTGACTATAATAGGGCTGAATTTCACGGAGTTTTCCAACCAGAGCACCATAGTTTAGAAGGAACTCACCATAAGCCTGAGACCATCTATCATAATCAAAGTTATGGTTGATAAAACTTCCAGGTACTAATCGATTATGTAGTGCGTAAGCGGATAACTTAGTTCCTCCACATACAATGATTCCATTATCTCGTAAATTTTCGATGTTATTTACAGTTGAAATTTCACAATCGACAGTATTGACTACTTCATAAGGAATACCTAAGCGTTCGAGAGACTCAGTGAGTAGTGTATGATTGTGCTGACTATAAAAATTACGTTCAATTACCCAATACATAATGACTACCACCAATCATGCGAGTTAATTTATGACTTTGTTTCATTTATTTGGTATCTCTTCCTTACACTTATAATAATACCACATTTATCTTTACCAGTCAACGGAGTTTTAAGTTATTTTATAGATATTTTTGAGATTATGCGACTAATTTAGGCAATACTGAAGAAGACCACGATATCCGTAGTTTTTTAAAGTTAAACTATTCAGTACTGTAAATTTTGGCTGTAATTTGCAGTGTCGCCATCGTCTAACAGTGATTATTAGCATCTGTCGCACCTTCTGCGAGTTTCGCTGTCGCATACTTCTCAACTCCTTTATTATTGGATTACAGATACAGTACTACCCAGTTTTGCTTACACCATAAGATACCTGACGTACAAAAAATTTGAGTTCCATGAAATCAGATACACCATAAGGATGTTCTGCGTCGTAGTGCAATCCTTCATAGTAAATCCATTGGTGATATCCGAAAAGGATGTCCAATATGTGCGGATTATCTTCTATAATTCTACTAGCATACCCTAGACCAGGTTGATAGCTGAAAACATAATCAGGCTCAGCGTATCCCATGACTGTTGCAGTATCTATGATACAGATATCAGTATCACTGCCCAGCTGTTCAACAACACCTTGAGCGATATTAAAACATTTTCCGGTATTAATTAACTCTAATTCATACTCATCAATGTTATTATAGTTCTCAACATAATGATTGCGCAAATTAATAATAGTATCTGTTATTTTTGTTCGTGTACTATTCATATTTTAACCTCCATGTAATTTTTCTTCCGCTCAATAAAAAAGAGACCCGCGAAATACGCGAGTCCCTTAAATTCAATCCAGTTATTGTTCCTATATCAGGATACAAGTGGAGATGAATACCAAGGCCTAATCTCTGCGTCTTTCGCATTATTATCCATATTCCAGTTGATCTGCCACTGCTGCCACCACTGACCTGCAACAATAATAACCCCGCTAGTTTTAGCGAAGTTGTTAACGATCTGCTGAATATTCTTGATAATAATGGAAAGATTAAGCTTTGACATTGGTTTCACCTCCTAGGCAAAAGAGTATCCGTGATGCAGTGCTCTCAGCAATTCATCTCGACTTAAACTATTTAAAGCAAGGGTTTCTTTATCAATCCAACCGAGATCATGTATTGCAAGGACGATAATATCATCCCCGTATGAATAACGGCGCCTAAGTACATTCAATGCAAGAAACTGTTCGATATTAACTTTGACTTTATCCAATAAAATCACCTCAATACCAATCTTACCTATAATACTGAGGACATCTATTCGTCAAAGTATTGAAGTCCAGCGGATACTTGTCGGTAGTTTTCAATAAGACTTATAGTCTCGGCATAAGTGAGATCGAACCATTGGTATTGTTCTCTGTTGGTGATATGAGGGAATAAGTACTCATCCAGTAAATTTCCTCTATACTCACGATTTAATAAGTAAATTCGTGTACCATACTTGTATAATAAGGCGAGAGGTCTAGAATCAGAATTGTCATAGATTGTCATCGTATTTGATGCTTCGAATAATCCTAACATATTATACATGCTTTTATAATATCGCGATACTATTTTATCACGAGGAACATCATGACCACCCTTAGAATGTCTCTCAGCTACACGTTCGATATTAATACGAGGGTCTCTAGTGGTTACGTATACCGATTCTACCATATAACCTTTTTGTCGTGATTCGTGTAAAAATGTTAATTTCTCTGGATGCGAGAGTACAGTTTCAAACGCAAGGCTTAATCCATATTCGATCGCATTTTTGCGAAGTACTTCACAATATTGCATTGCAGCTATGTATCTCTCTTCAATATTCGCTATTGAAGAGAAGTCACTTCCTTTAACAGCTTCATCAGGGTTAATATAAATCTCAGGAAAATATTCCCCGTGCTTTAATCGTTCGATAATAGTAGATTTACCAGAACCGTTAGGCCCGGCGAGAATTAATAGGTTCAATCGATCGGTCACCCCGTTCACGCATCAGTTTTAAGATAATTTGCTCGCTGTTACGGAAACTTTCGTTGAGACTACGTGAAACTTCAGGAAAAGGCTTAATTTCGGAATCCTGGATATGACCAATAGTTCCGGGCGTGTTGACCAGTTTAAAGTTAGTCATCAGACATCCTCCTAACCTTTTTATTATCTATTATACCATATATAGACAATTATTGCAAAGAATCGGTTGAGAAGTAAAATCCGCCACAGATCAACTTAACCTGTGGCGGAAGTGTTAACTACTCTCGGAAGTCATCGAACTCGTTAGCGGATTTCTCAATATACTGTTCGAGTTCACCCATATTCCCAGCGAAGGCTGAAGAATGTCCGAAACGATCCTTTTTGATATAGGTAAGTTTACCTTTACGATGAGGGTAAACATATTGGTAATTTGCAGTGATTTCGTTGTAACTCATCAGAATCCAAGCCAGTCGTCTCCACATGATCTTGTAGTATTGGCGCTTGCTGATATCCTCCCAAGGGGAATATTTATCAAATTCACCCTCGACATATTCCGGAATACCGATTGCTGTCCACTTATTGGATCCAATGAAACCAAATGCGACATACTCAGTAGATACGGCAACTACAGCAAATACTGAGTGATCGGCACTATCACCGGAACCTTTCTCACAAAGGAAGATTTCTTCATCTGGAAGTCGTGGCAAATCATCAACTTCTTGGATAATACCAAGAATATTGTCAAGATCAAAGTTATCACAATGAATATTCTCATCAGCATTCGTTAGCTGCATGAAATCATTGAATAACAAAGGATCTTTTGAAATAGTTTTGAAGAATTCATCATACTTATTTGTTGCCTGACAGACATGGCTGAAAGCAATTAAAGATTTCATAACTGGATCAAGTACAGTATGAACTTCTAAATCATTGGCCATAGTTGTACTAGATGATCCATAATCACCGTCACCCTCAGGACTACCACTGACCTGGAAGCTATAACCACGGAACCAATGCAGGAATCGATCCCATCGAATTTGCATAGATGGTAAAGATTCAGGATTCCATAGTTTGATAGGTACTGATAGTAAGTTAAGACTGCCTAACTCCTTGAAGAACGCTCCGTAACTGAGAGGTCCCTCTAAATCTTGGAGGACAGTTAGAATCTCAGGTAAGTTGTGTTCGAGATAAGAAAGGTCATGTTCAGCTTCATCATAAGTCCAATCTTTGTAACTTTTCCCACCGTTCTCGACATAACCCTCAACTTTCACTTTCATTAGTTCGATCGCATCCGCAATCATTTCTTCTCTAGTCATAAAGAAGTCCTCCTAAATTTTTGTAGCCCTGTGAGATTCGAACTCACATAGATAATCCTGAAGGCTCAAGTTTCAGCAATGGAGGAAAATTACCGAGAATAAAAATAACCCAAATTATCAATAAAAATCTTACTCTATTTAATATCTTAGCCTATAAAAGGATACATAAAAAGCCTAACCGATTAAGGAAAGGCTTTTATTTTTTATTTCAAGATATGATCAATGATTTCAGCAGGATAACGAGACTTAAATTCGTTGATAAAATCTTCACCCATACTGTTTAGAATAGTTTTTATTAGTAGACTGTATTCTGTAACTGCTACACTATGTGCGAGTGACTGGATACGCATGCTTACCAGTGTATCAATCTCATCCCAATTTAACGTGTACATACTCCATACCTCCTTATATTTGTATAAAGTCTACATGTAATTATGATTGACCACTATCTCACCAGAATCGAATGTTAAAACTAAATTACCTGTACTTTGCATGATACTTATGACCGACTTAAGATTTATCTCAATATTTTCCCGAGTTGTTGTCATTACAAGAGTATCATCGACATATCCTACATGTGTGATATATTCATCAAATACATCAGTACCTTCATATGTAGTAAACCTGAAATTTAATTTCTGTCTATCTGTCCACGCATTGCAAAAATAATCGTATACTGCACGTTTGTGTACGTAATTAATCATGGGACTGTCCTCCAAATATTTGTTATTTAATACCGTAATGCTGTCTGAATTCAGCTATGACGTGGAATATTAAATCATAATTAACATCCATAATCATTGCAGCAAAATCATTTGCATCACGCTCTGGCCACGTGTCAAGATATTCTTGACCTGTTAACATGTTAGATTCAGTTTCCCTATGATATTTCATTTCCTCTGGGTTATATTTATGTTGGTAAACGTGACGCAACTCGTGCAATGTGTTATGAATAATATTATACTCGACATCAGTCATATTATAGTTAAATAGATAGAGTATTATTTGGTCAGTTACATGATCATACGTACCTTTGAGACTACCGTTACGTATCATCTCAGTGAAATACGGAGTAGCTGAAATATTATTTTCGTAGTCTTCGTAAGTGTGAAATAAGCGAACAATAGTTGAAAATTCCTGTGCTAAGTCAGGTACCAATGCTAGTGCAAATTCAACCAGATGTGAGTAAGGAATAGTAGACGATTCATCATTATTGTAAACATGAACATATTGGTATCGTGGCTCAACAATCTTAAGAACTGTCTTCTGATTATTAACCAAGTACATAGTCAATGTTTTATCTTCTACAATACTTTCCGCAACTAAGTTGAACGACATTCTATAAGTAGCGGGAATTTTCTTAACACTAAAATTGATAGTTATATGTTCATTCTCAATCAAATAAGTGTCTAGTGTAAAGTCCTCACTTGCGAAGTATTCGTTATTTGCCACGTATTTACTGTCCATTATTAACTGACAAAACTGTCCCTGATGCTCATCAATGAACTTCATTATCGTTTCTATTTTATCCATAAGACACCTCCACATTAAAAAACCTACAATCCTCATTTTGTGATTGCAGGTTATTGATTGTGCTGCTTATTTGCCAACGCCTTCGATAGCTTCTTTAGCTGCATTTACTTTCTCAGAGGCACTTTTTACCTTATCCGCAGTATCTTTAGCTTTATTTACACCATCTACCACATTATCCAAGTTATCTTGGACCTTTTTAGTAGTATCTACAACCTTATCCCCGACATCAGTTACTACACCTTTAGTGTCTGTAAATGCTTTTGTGATATCTCCGCCGTTCATGAAAAGGAAGATTGCAAATACCACCAAACATGCCGAAACAATAGTACGTACAATAGTACTTGCAACTTTAATCAGAATAAATACACAAAGTACTACAACTACAACCGAGATGATAGCCGATGTTGTCATGAACTATCTCCTTTCGTAAATTACCTGAAGGAAGTCGTCACCTTCTAAGTATTTCTTGATCGCGTACTCAAATTGGGTAGTATCATCAGGAACACCGCCAGGCCATCGTAGAGTCTTCAACACAAGACTACCTTCTTGGATAGTTACTTCCTCTTGACCTGCGATAGCTACAAACTGTGTCGGTTCTCCTTTAATGTAAGTCCATATTGCAGTATTACCACGTTGTGTTACCAATGGAATTGACATTTTGACTTTCTCCAATCCGTTTATTTTATACGTATAATCTCACACCATTAATTCTATACTACTTAATTAAAAGGAGTATTTAAGGAGTTTATTACCAAGATATGGTATCTGGTGAGGTGTAAATATTGCCAATAATTTCATCGTCAAAAAAATACTTATAACAGTACCCATCTTTATACATGGCTCTGAATGACATATCAGCGAAAATTATATAGTACATATTACCTCTTTTGTCACGTAGTATATCCCCTGCGTAAACGTCCTTATATTTTATATCCCTTCCTCCAGTATACTGGCGGAGCACCACCTCGCCCGAATTACCGTCAGTCGAAAAACTGTAAGTTTTAATTGATACTCCGTTAAGTGATGCAGTTAGAGTGTTATCCTCAAAATTAATATCAATAGGCGTGAAGTGTTCCCACGTAGCTATAAGTATAGCGTCAAATTTAATTTCCAAAATGGAATCCGCCTCTATAACGAATTAGTATGCCAAATTACATGTGCACGTTCGGATGAAATAGATTGCCAAGAGGGATCAGTGAATCTTCCGTCCCTGTAGTTAAATGTAACGATATCGTAAAACTTGTTATGATTGTTCTCATAATTTTCAAGCCAAATTAATTTATGCGGATCTAAATTATATCTCGCAACAACCATATCAGCAATAGCTTCAGCCATATTAGTAACACTCGTACCGGGGTTGGATATCAATTCCGTACAAATAACTACATTCCCGTTTATCGTTATATCACAGTGTGACGTAACTCCGTTTATTCCCTGAAATTCATGAATCATTATACGTATACCTCCAATGTAAATTTTAATTTCCTCTAAATTAATTGTATTGCAAATTAAAAGAACCACCCCAGTTTAGAGTGGTTCATGTAAATCTATTCCAAGATATCAGAGAAGATTTCTCGGTACAGATCAAGAGATTGATTTTTATGTGCTTCGCTGTATTTTGTATAGTGATTCATCAGCACAGTACCATTAACTTCAAGTACTTTCGGTCCACAACTTGTCTCCATAATATCAATGGAGCAGAACTGCATCCCAATCGCTGCTGCGGCACTTACGGCAATATGCTGGATTTCAGCGGACTCAGGACTATTCAACTGAATCGGGATCGGCATTGCACCCTGAGATAAATTGTGTTTCCATGAATTAGTCCGTAACTTCGAGAAAGCGATTCTAACCTCACCGTTATATACAATACAACGTGTTTCCAACTCCGCATCGTAAAATCTGGATACACAGATTCGTTTACCACGTTTTTTCAGTACATCCAGATGAATCAGCAAACTTTCCTGATCCTCAACCAAGAATACGTTACGTCCCTGAGTACCTTCATTGTCCTTCAATACTAGTTTTCCCCAGTCCTGCAAATACTTCGTACATTCGGAGATATAATCACTATCAGGTCCAGTATCGATTTGGATATGTTCGATAGTAGGTACACCATAGTGTGACATCAATCCATAAGTAGCAGCTTTATCTTTAGCCGCCAATAGCGAAGATGAACTGTTCATGCCTAAATCGGCATTATATAGGAAAATAGATTTTCCAGTAACTTCGTTAATTATCTGGTAAATTCTATTTTCGGAGAGAATCTTAATCATAAACCCCATTGTTTGTGCAAGTTCAAGAAGAAGACTTTGGAATTTTTTAGTTGATTTGATAGTTAACTCGAGATTTGGCATTTGCTGCACGCTCCATGATCAGAATGATTGTTTGTAATGCGTCGATTAAATTGAGGAATTTTTCGGGTTGGTGAAAGGGGTCTCGGAAGTCTTTACTAATCTCAAGCTGAATTGCCTGGACATCACTGCCCAGAGTTGAAATATAGTTTGTAATTACCGAGGAACGTGTAGCCTTAAATACGCTATTCTCAGTTACAGGCGTGACCTTAAAATAGTTAAGGGCGAGGATAATATCCCCAACTAAATTGGGATCAATACTTTGTGATAGGTTAGTGCCTAAATCAACGGCGAATCCGTGAGAATTAGTAGCGCCATGTAAATCGATAACGTATTTAATATTGTGCTGAAGTGTATGATCTAGGAGAGTCTTCTTATAAATGCACTTCCTATCTCGATTAGGATCTCTTCTGCCAAGATTCAGAGAATAAATCGAATGTACGTTAAGCACATCATTGAAATACATAGCCAAAGCCCCTGTAAAACTCTCACCAGGTTTCTGGTATGATTTCTTTAAAACAGGTACTGCATGAGGAGCTGAAACAATAACCGGAATGTCACCAGTTTGGATATCGAATATCCGCTCATGTTGTTTCTTAAAATACCTGTTATAACGATAAATCTTTCTCAAAATCTCTTTTGACATTATTTCCTCCAACTTTCTTTTTACTCCAACAATCTATATTGGTAATGATCACCCAACGATTTCATTTACGCCCAATACAAAAAATCCTCCCTACAATAAGTAGAGAGGATACTATAATATCACATTAAAATTTCCAGTTTTCACCGATTGATCCTTCGTTTCGTACCATAGTCAAAGCCCGATTAATAGCTTCAGTTGCCTTGAGTACTCCTTCACTAGTAGCATCTACCCAATATGACCGATCTTTTGGGATTCCAAGTTTCCGTGCTTCCATAATAGATAGAGGTCCAACAGCAATAAGTATGAACTCCCAAGAATACTTACTTCGCTGTAATTCGATCTTACTAGCGATACTCTCGTAATCGTAGTTCTTGCTCAGTTTATCCTCGCCATCCGCGATGATAACAACTACAACTCGCTCAGGTCGCCCATTCTCCTCAATGTCTGCTAACCTACACCCGATAGAGTCTATAGTGTCGCCAATGCCGTCCAAAAGTAACGTATTTCCCATAGGGAAATAGTTATTATCATCGAAAGGTAATATAGATTCTACGTTTTCATTGTAAGTTAAATAACGTAAATTATCGCTGAACTTGACAATAGTCATGGTTGCAGAACCATTTTCATGCTTTTGCCGAGATAGTATATAGTTCAACCCATGAACTATTGGCATTTTTAGTTTGTCCATCGAACCACTTTCGTCAACAACAAGCGCAATTTCAGTAAGTCCCTTCATTGTCACGGCAAGTTCTCCTTCACATTAAACTATAAATTCCATACTAGTTAATTATTACGACTGAAACCTGTAATAATAAAAAGCAGGGGTAAAATAATCCCCCTGCTTTTTGTGATATGTTTATTTAAGTACTATGCGTCTATCGAGTCCACGAATAACGATAGATGAATCATTATTACCGATATTCTCTACTACTGCATGATTCCCCTCATAGAGAGTTACAGAAGCATCAGAACCCGCAGGATATTCGCGTGTATCTGTCACAATAGTATTAGCTGTATCGTAAACAGTTACCTTAAATGCTGCACCTTTAGAATCAACATTGAACTGTGTCATAATTCCACCGATATTTTCAACATTAACTGTATTGCCCTGCGTAAGCGCAGTGACAGTATATTTACTATCCGGAGCAACCAATTCAACTGACTTCTCAACCTTAGAAACTTTGATCCAGTGAGAGTAATACTGCAGGTTAACAACTCCGTCACCTTTGTTAGTAAATTCCGCACTTCCCATATTCGGCACAGCTACTGGAAAATAACCGTCTGATGATCCGGATGAGGTATTTTCTTTAGCATAAACACTATAGATAATCTCAGAACCGTTAGGATTGTTAATAACAACATCGATAGTATGAGATTCATCAACGGCAGTGTACTCTACACGATAAGTTTCGCCAGGTTCGATATCGACCGAACCATTTTGTTCTACATCTACAAGCGCTGTTCCGGTCTTTTGACCCTTAACATAATTGTCAGGATAATTGATGGCATAATCACCCTCACCTGTATTTGTGATCGATGAACGCCCCTCGGCATAAACCAAGAACCCAGTACCATTAGATACTTTATCGAATTTTTCGATAATGTTGCCAAATTTATCATAAGATACGATATCAACGGAGTGTCCCCGTGTTGCCGGAGTAGGCGTGAATCCCACATGGTAGTATGCAGAAGTCTGACCAGTTACGACAAACTCATAGGTTTCTCCCGGTTTAAGTACCACCTTCGCAGGATCAGCACTAGCGGAGGTGACAAACATCACCTGCATAATCAACACGACAACCAGTACATACTTGAAAATTCCTTTTCTCATGAGAAATCCCCCTATGATGTATTTATATTTAATTATTTTCAGAGACTACTTAAGATATTGATCGACAACTGCAGTTACGAGTTTACCGTCAGCTTTACCCTTAACCAAAGGGTTAAGCAATTGGCGGAAATCTTTCATATCCTTGCGTGTAAAATTGTTGTCGTTGATAATCTTAGTTACGATATCCCGAATTTCATCCTCATTAAGCTTAGCTGGCAACCACTCAGTATACAACTCGACGCGTCGTTTCAACATTTCTAATCGTGTAGCGGTATTTTCAGAAATCGATTTAGATTTTTCAATCTCATCGATAGACTCTTTAGTCATCTTCAGTTGACGATTAACAATTTCAATCATATCTTCGTCATTAGGCTCGCGCTTAAATTCAATCCGAAAATTATCGACTTCGGACAACACTTCACGTGCCGACGTAAGAACCTCTTTATCTTTACTACGAATAGCAGTGTTTCGGATCGCTCTAATCTGTTCCAACATAATTATTTCCCCATTTCAACGTAAAATTAATTTTCTTCGAGAGTTTTTAAAGCGGCTTTACATATTGCTAGAGGAGTCATTTTACTGAATAACTCGGCAATTGCCTGATAATCACGATCTGCACCATAAGTTTCAGTCTCAGTCATCGTCATTAGATTTTGCACGAAACTGTCCATAAAATATGTGCCTTTTGAAACTGCCCAGTTAATCACTTCCCAGGCGCGTCCCATTACATCAGCATATCCAGGGACTGCAAAAATTGTTAACTTGGAGTATTGTTGATTAACAGGTAAATCTAAATCATAGAATGTCCATTCACCTGGTCCAACATCGGAAATACCCATTGAAGAGGGCAGTAGCCACATTGATTGTTCGTTACTGTCTACATCATAATGGGTACCTTCGATCCATCGCCATCCCATGATCTTCTCACAGACTGACAAGTTAATTTTCCAAGTATCTTTGCTCATATTAACCCCCTAACATAGATTTATTTTATGTATCTTTATATACCACCTAATTTAATGGACATATTATAGTTATAATAAAAAGAACTACCGGCTTATGCCAGTAGTCCTCGAAGTTCTTCGACTAGATCCCAATTTTTAAATCGAGAAAGTACAGCATCCAGGATAGATTTATTACCAACGCCGTAACTACCCATCGTGGTTACGATTGTCTGCAATTCTTCTGCGTCCTGTTCACTCAAATAACGTAATCCAATCTCCTTAACACCTTCCATGTAATCACCTCCTATATGCATTTCTCAGTAATTTTCTTTATATTACACGCTCGAAATCCTGCTGAATCCGTTTATACAATCGAGGATAATAAACTTCACGTTCATAATCCATCAAAAGTCCAATTCCACAAGCCAACCGAATAAACTCGTCGTTACTTAACGGAGCACCTGTGGGTTTTCGTAAATATCCTGGTACTACATAGACTTCGTAAAATAACTCGTCAGCTATGATATTATGCTTAGCTGCTACCCGTCCTGAGTATTGTCGTCCCATAAGTTCAGCTGAACCTAATCCAGGTCGCAGATCAAATTCAAGTAATTTACCATCATGTACAAATAGAGTTATGTGCGTAAATACGCTCGACATGTTAAAACCTTCTTCCAATGTTTAATCAGATTTCTACAGTGTAGCTGTCACTATTATCAGGTGTATGTGGTATTTCCAGGTGTTTCCCACAATAAGGACAATAACTGATGAAGTAAAATCTGTCATTCATTTGATGATCGTCTGATTTTCGCAGTATCCATCCGTATTCAATAAAGAACTCAATAAATGAGTCGTTATCATAAGTTCCTCCACAGTCTTTCCACGTATGCGTATTACTCATAATTAATCTCCCCTAAATTTCAATAACTATTCGGCCGTTTAAACTCCACTATCAAGTCACTTAACTTCGGATATTCTTGACTCACAATATCGTCCGTATCAGGTATAATAAGAACAACGTTTACTTTGCGTAATGTGTGTAGAAGTGTCCTTTTTACATGACTGATATTATTCATAACATTAGACGATGCTTGTGATAAGTCAGAAATGATAAAAAATGTTCGATTGAAATTTACCTCACCTGATGTATCTATTTTCATCAGCCTATTCTTACACAAACGCGACAATCTATAAAAGAAATATTCCATTTCTTCATTGTTTGAATATAATTCACAAGGCCACATTATGCCAGCGAATTTACTGTCTTTGTTTCGTAAATCTGCATAGTGAACATCGTCACCCTGAGCGATATATTCGTTAATAATTTGCTTGAACACTACAATCTGTTTATCTTCAGCCGAAGAAAATGGAAAAATAGAATCTTGTCTGTTAAACAACCAATAACACCCCATCTACATGATAATTTCCTCTTATATTATAATATATTTTACCTTCTGTTGATCTATAAACTAAAAGGCACCCAATCAGTGTTAGATGGATGCCTTTAAAATTAAGCTATTCTTTTTCTGAAATTTCCCAGCACCTCAAGAGTTTGGGAGATGTTTACGAAGGCCGCCGGATCAGTTTTAATGATAGTATTCTTTACCTCTACCAGTTCATATCTGGTTACGACAGTCATGAGCATATCTCTTTCTTCTCCGGAATAAGCACCAGATGCATCGATTCGCGTAATTCCTCGCATATGTAACTTGAATAATGCATCGGTCATTTCAGGAATCCGCTGAGTTACAATATAAACGGTAACCTTCTCATGTTCAGTATGAATGAAGTTCAATACCTTACCAGTTACGTAAATGCATACTGCCGAAGCTAACGCGATATTCCAATCATTTCTGATATACCCGATTGCCAGTACAACCACAGCGTTTAGTGCGATAATAATGTTACCAATTGGGATATCTCGATAACGACTGATAATTGCACCGAGAATATCAAAACCACCACTCGATCCACCAGCTTTAAACGAGAAGCCTGCACCTAATCCGATCAGTATCCCTGCATATAATGCAGACAATAACGGATCACTTGCAATCATTTTAACTGGAATAAATTGTACTGCCAATGTTACTGTCGATACGGATGTCATACTGAAGATGATAAATCTTCTTCCAACAAGGAACCACCCAGCTACAAGTAAAGGTAAATTAAGTGCGAAATATACGGCACTCACTGAAAAAGGTGTAAAATATCCTGCAATCAGAGCTAATCCGGAAATACCACCACTTAACAAATGGTGAGGTACTAGAAATAAGTTCATTGCGCAACCAATAATAATTGATCCGATAATAATAGTTACTATATTGATGATGTTTTTAACCATCGTTCGACCTTCCTAAATTCAAAATTATTCATATTGGAAATGTTTAATACATTGAGGTGGGATAAAGTTAGTAGTGTAGAGTTCGGAGTTTTCTTGATGTATATTGAAATTATCGGGTAATTCGAGTTTGAGAACTACCAATACATCATCAGAGTAAGAAGGCTTCTTCTTCCATTTCTCTAGCGCAGCTGTTACTGCACCTGCAGATTTAAAGAGGAATATCACAGGTTTTCTACTTAACTTTTGTGACTTTCTACTACGTTGTGGTAGTATTCCGAGGTCTAAAATTAACTGTAAATTCTCAGCTTGTGTTACATGGTAGAAAATCATGTTATGATCCAGTTACAACTTTAAACTGCAGATTGTAGACCAGTACTTTCTTACCATCTAGTACTAGTCCTTTAGATTCCTCAAAACCAGTGTTGAAATATTCAAGCTGAGTGAATTTATAAGCTGAGATTGGTACATTATCATTTGACATAATAACTGCCAATAGTTCGTCGGAACCCTTAGTCAATTCCTCAGGAGTTTTACCTTCATTAGCCTTTAAGACATCTTCCAACGTACTATCCGCAATGATAGCTGAACTTTGTGGTTCAATTGTGATATTGTCCCCAGCATTATCCAAACTGAAACCAAGATAAGGAATAATATGACCTGCGTCGTCTTTAAAATCGCTAGATTCCTCGTCCACCTTCAAATCAACGAATGTACCGGTTGCTTCGTGTACAGATTTAGAATCAGTATCAAAAGAAGCAATAGTTACAGGTACATTCAAAAATTCATTTTTCAACAATTCAGGTTGCATTGTAAAATCATGTGATTTCTCATTAGCATGATGATCATCACTAGAAGAAGTCACACTGTTAATTGGTTGATTACTCTCAGAAGGTGCCAATTTAGATTCGGAACAGCCGACAAGTAGTAAAATTGATGTTGCCATAACCGCGAAAGGTACATAAAAGCGTTTTGATTTCATATCAATATCCTCCAGTTAAATTATATAAGTATTCTTAAAAACTACAATTGAGATTACGACGTGAACACTAGCTTAATTAAAAAGCGAAGTTTTCGATCCTATCTTCAGTTAAATTTACCCTTTAAGTAAAAAATCAACCTCCTTTGGCAGAGGTTGATTTATATATCAAATCGAATTAAATATCAGTTGAATCAGCAGGTGTGTTGAATCTCATGAAAGATTTAGTTACGTAATATACGTACCATACAGCACCTACTACATACATTCCGGCAATTACGTAATCCTGAGTAAACTGTAGAGTTATTGGAGCTTCAAGCAAATACATCGCATATGCGAGACCTGCGGTTATTGCCGATACAAACAGAATGAAAACTGAAAGCGTGAACGAATAGCTGACCCCGAAATACTTTTTGTAAGTGCTCATAAAATAAATTCCTCCAATATAGTGTATTCTTACTTTCTTCCTTATACTCCATATTGAATGCGACACCTAAGGGACAGCTATTTTATCATTACGCTAAGTAAATTTACTTGATTGCAAATCCGCCGTCAACTGCGTAATATCCACCAATACATCCAGTAGAAAGATCACTAGCCAAGAACAGCGCCATGTTAGCTACTTCTTGTGCAGTAACCGGTTTTCCTGTAGGATGGATATCATTGATGTGTTTCATAACTTCATCGATACCACCGTCAACCTTATCATGATGCTCGTCATTGAAACCAGTGTTTACCAGACCTGGTCCGATACAGTTGATTCGAATTCCGTAAGGGGCGTTATCCAAAGCATCAGCCATAGTTTGCTGACGTACCGCACCTTTTGTTCCTACATATGCATAAAGCTGTTTCTCAGCCACGAAGCTGTTGGCAGAAGCCATGTTGACAATACTGCCGTAACCCTGCTTACGCATCTGAGGAATAACCAGTTTACTCATGATAAACTGAGATTTAACGTTTACATTATAGTGAAGTTCCCAACGTTCCATAGGTGTTTCCACACTATCACCGGGAATATTGACTGCAGCGTTATTAACAACAATATCGATGCGACCGTAATCAGCGATAATTTTTTCAATAATGAGTTCCATATCACGGAAACGAGATACGTCACCTGTAAATGCTCTAGCTTTGTCTCCAAGAGATTCTGCCAGTTCATGTACTTCCGCTGAAATGTCGATCATCATAACTGTTGCTCCGTGTTCCACATAAGTTTTAGCTGTAGCGAAACCGATACCCTCAGGGTTACCAGAACCCGCGACAATTGCAATTTTATTAGTCAAATCCATTTTAAACATCCTCCCAGACGGTTTGTATAAAGTAGGTGCAGATAAATTTCTGCACCCACTAATAATTATTTATTATATTAGAGATCTGCAGCGATAGGCGGGACTTCTTTGAATTTACGCATACGTACAAGCAATACAACTACACCGATTGCCAACCAAACCAGACCAACGGTCCAAGTAGCAGAGTTGAAACCAGAGAAGATGAAGCCGATGACGCTTGCGCCGATAAGTGGAAGCAATCCGTAGTTGAGAATACCTTTGAGGCTGAAGTCTTTCTTTTTAAACAAGAAGTGCACAATTACTGCAATGTTCAAAAGGAAGTATGTAGACATAGCTCCGAAGTTTACCAAACGGGAAAGGAAATCCAAAGACAAAGTAAATGCTACAATTACAGAGAGCGTACCGATGAACAAAGTTGCATTCATTGGAGTTTGATATTTGCTGTTAACTTTGCTGAAGAATTTAGAGAATGGAAGTGCGTTGTCACGACCCATTGCGAACAATACACGAGAGATAGCGGACATTACTGGAACTGCGTTTGCAATACCTACGAAAATTACACCCAAGATGATGAATGCGTAGTACAACCAGTCTCCAGCTGCTTCACGAATTACATCGAAGTAACCCATACCAGATTCCATATCCAAGTCAGTGTAAGCAGGGTGAACAAGTGAAGCCATGTAAGCTTGTGACAAGAACAGCAATGCAATGATAATCAAACTCAACACTACACTACGTCCTACAACTTTACGTGCATTTTTAGTTTCTTCGGATTGAGTAGCAATACTGTCAAAACCGATAAAACCGAGCATACCCAGTGTTGCTGCAGAAGCAATACCAGCAAATGTAAATGTATCCGGGTTATAGAATGGAGTCAAACTGAAGTGTCCTACACCGTTTCCATCAATGATTACAAATTTGAATGCTGCAATCAGGAACAATGCAATCAAACTAAGTTGACCGAAGAAAAAGAAGTTATTGATCCAGTTAGCGATCTTACCGTTAACCGCAACAATTGTCGTAACAATAGCGGCAAAGAGGATGATCATAATCGGGGTTAGAATCGAGGCTGTATCTTCAGGAACGATAGCAGACATCCAAGTTGTCGAGAACTTAATCAACATACCTGGAATAATACTATAGTCCATAATGATCAACCAACCGGCAAGGAAACCGATCCAAGGATGCATTCCTCGTTGTACATAGGAGTAAGCAGAACCTGCTACAGGGAACTCCGAAGTCATGTGCTTGTAACTAAGTGCCGTGAATAGCATCGCAAGTGCTCCGATAACATAAACCAATGCTGACATACCAAAACTTTCAGCATGTGCGGAAGCCCAAACCTGAGTAGGTGCGATAGGCAACATACATAGCAATCCGAAACGTACCAATTGCCATGGGTTTTGGTCACGACGTAGCTGTTGCTCGTAACCAACTGAATTACTAATTGTACCTGTAGTAGATGCGTTAATTGTTGTGTCTTGCACAGTTAGTTTCCTCACTTTTTTATTTATTTAGTTTTTTGTGATACCCCTCGCTCATTTCACGTTAAACATCCCCTTTCCTTATACTCATTTAATTAAATAGACTATCTTATGATAGTTCTATTTACAATGCAACTTTCTTAAAATTGCATTCTCAAAGGATATCCTATCCTTTCACTTTTCTATAATGAAGTAGACTCTTATAGAACCGGTTTTTTAATAAAATTGCTAATTTTAGTTAAAAATAATTAGGTAAATGCACCCATTTTTATTATATAGACTTTTACATAAAAATAAACCCCGAGGGGCTTATTTTCATATTGCATATTGCTTAGTAAATACCTGCTGATTACCTACGCTGATATCGAGTTTAATGACATCAGAGTCGTAACTAGTGTACTTAAATATGTCAATCTCTATCTCACCTTGAGATAGCATCCGAGCAATAGCATCTTGCATAATCTCAGGATTTTCCAGTAAAATTCTCGCTAACTGTTCTTTAATAAACGAGTCGTCCATTATTTGCCCCCTGAATAACAGGAACCTCAAAAGTCTCATACCGAGGGTAATCGCTGTCATATTGATTTGTATTCCGATTGGCATAAAATGCGTCAAGTACAGCTTGGACATTACCATGATAAGGAACAATTGCAACAGGAGTCCGTGTGTAAACTAATCCCATACCTAAGTCTACGTTGATTTCCACAATAACGGTATTATTAGTCATAATTTACCCAGTTATCCCCGTCAAAATAAGCGACAGGTATCCCGTTAAATTTATAAGCAACTACAACTTCCTCGTTATTGACGTTCTCCAAAAATTCAAGCACACCGGTTCCAACAGGTAGCCCAAACCACTCACTCTCCAGTACACGGTAACCTTCATTCGGCATTGCGTAGTCCATAGGAATTTCCAATGAGACATGTGGATGGTAAATCTTGCGTACGAGAATACTGTTATTATCAGGGAACATCTGACTAACCCAAACAATTTCTCCTGCTGTGAAGGGTCCATTATCCTGGAACATTTTTGCATAAGTATCGAACATTGTAATCCTCCTTGTTAATTTTCAGTTGAAATACTAGATGTCTAAACCTTCGGTGTATCCTTGGGGAACAACGAAAGGAAAGTCGATTCCCTCAAATTTAACTACGTGCACACGAGAATAATCTCTATAGTTATGAGCGGCGACGTTAGATATAGTATCAATAACAAACCTTCCTACAAACAATAGATCCAACTCTTCCTTATAAGGACGCTTACTATAATCTGCTGCAACACCCAGCATTTCAAAGATAGACTCGACATCCGCTAACCAATCCAAATTATTCAACCTAAACTCAACTTTATTCGAGTTAAGTCTGATAGATTCGCTGAAATCATTGAGAGTTATTACAGTGCGCAGTGGATCTGTCATATCCTGATCCAACTTCAATGAAGTTGTTCCGAGGATGTGTTGCAAAGTCTGAGTTCCACCGTAATTCTGTTCGAAATACTGTGTAATAAATCCAGGATGATCAACAATTTTAGTCATATCGAATTTAGTATAGTCGTTATATTCGAGACGTAGCGAACTTCCAGATGACGTTAGTAAAACGCAGTCTTCATACTTATTCGAATGATATCCATAGTTGAATTTAAGATCCACGAGTATATTATCAATGAGATGTTCAGCCATACCACGTGAATATAGATGCCCAATGATACTATTCGATGTTCCCTCGATGATTTCAGAGAATTCAATAGGTGCCACAGGTGTTACGCGTATACACTGATTATCGAAGATAACTACCTCAGAAGTAATGTCCAATTCCTGCGTCATAAAACTAGAGACTGATCCACCGAGGTAATGGTGAACATCCCAGTCCGGTGGCGGTTCCTGACCAATTTTAGCTGTATAGTAAATTTCATTATCCTTATTCATAGAAGTATTACTACCACCAGGATAAATATTGAATCTATCAATAATTTTATGCAATACAAGTCAACTCCCAAATTTAATTTTCTACCCTAACTTAATTATATTGATAGCTGTTTTCCCCAGGAATAGTTACCCTATCTACTAGGGTACATATTATCTAGAGATAGAATTTCATCAGGCAGCTTAGCATACCACTCAGGTAAAGATACCTGGTGTAAATAATGATTGCATGCAAGGTATCTCTTCTGAATAAGATCCGAGTTATGATGCCGATAATTATACTTAGTGCAGGAGTATACTTTACCAAGATAGTGTAACTCTCGTGTAAATAGTCGATTAAACACTTCTACTGAAGGTTTTGTGGCGTTTTCATGATGCACAACACCATGCTGACATCCGATCAGGTATCTTATTGCTTCCTTTTCTTCTTTGATATCATCTAAATTATCTGGTCCGATATCCCAGTGCCGAAGTAACTTGGCACCATACGTGCTATCATTTGTAAATTCATTTAGTATGTTATCGAGATGATCCGAAATATTTGAGAGTGCTTGTAAATATTTAAGTCTCATTAATTAAGTCTCCTTCAGCTTTTTGTCATATTTAAAGACTGTCCAATTATCCTAATACCATTAAATCACTGTATTATAATGTTTACGAATAATTAAAGACTAAAAAACCCCACTCTAATTGGAGCATCTCCAATAGAATAGGGTTTAATATTATAGGAGTAACAGGATTTGAACCTGCGACCTCATGCTCCCAAAGCACGCGCTCTACCATCTGAGCTATACCCCTGCATTATTAAAATTATTTAGTTACTGGAGAGTAATCGATGTTATGCAGACTTTCATCAAAGTGACTTTCCCAGGTACTCTCCAATAACTTATATATTTATCTTTTCTGATGGTCAGACATAAGTGATCCAACTCGGTCCAAATGAACCAATATTTCACGTCGTAATTCTTCCATAGAATGTGTCACACCGTAATCCTTAACATCACCCTGAGGCAATAATGATATCATTAATCTCGCTTCGTCTAGGTATAATCTAGCTTCAGACAATCGCTCCTGGTATTGTCTAGCTGTATCCATTAAATTAGGGTGAATAGCCCACCAGTAAGATGCCGCATAAATATACCTTGCAATTTTATCATTAATTGCATCAACAACATGATTAAATTCTGGAGAGTAACTGCTCATATTCTACCTCCGTTCTGCAATGAGTCACAATCTCTTATACATTAATTCCGAACTGTTCATTAATAATTTGATGTACATCTGAAACTCCTTCATGCATGGCGATAAGTGAAGGCGCCTTAGGCGATCTTGAATACTTATCGTAGAATGAATTAATTCTCTCAATAAGGTATTCGTATTCTTCTTGACGATGCCCTTCGTTTTCAGATATACCTACCACGCCTCGGTTAAATAATACATCGAGCGAGGATGCAGATGCATGTTCGAAGCAAGTAACGATAAGTGAGAACTGGTCATGCGTATGCAACGGAGTATGATAATTATCGATAATGTACACCAAATCAATCGCTTCATATTCTCTTTTTGTGGATTTATATTTAGCTATAGCTTGTTCCATATAAACCATATATTCTGCAGCAGAATACGGAGTATCCATAAGTAACACCTCATACTGTTATTTTAATCAGGAGTACGGGACTCGAACCCGCGTTTTCAGCTTGAAAGGCTGATGTCTTAACCAACTTGACCAACCCCTGAGGTTTATCAGGTAGACGGGATTCGAACCCGCGATATACGATTGAAAGTCGTAGGACTTAACCGCTTGTCTACTACCTGATATGACCCCAGAGAGACTCGAACTCTCTACTCCAACTTGAAAGGTTGGCGACTTAACCCATTGTCGATGGGGCCGTGTATGAAATTAATGTATAGTTGTATTTCTCCTCAATACCCTCCATAAGGGCCACCACCTTCAAGTTTAAGTAAACTGATTTGTTAAAATTGATCTAATCAAAGCTACCGGTGTTTCTTGACTGTTTACCATAAATATACCTTTTTTAATGTTGTCAGATGTTATTCCAACGATGTCTTTATAGCAGATTAACTGATCGAACCAAAGCACTGAGTAAATTTCGTCGATTCCTTCGGTTAATTCGAGAATAAAATCGTCGATCCCATAATCGAACAGTATTTTGCTATATTTATTATCGAAAGGCACAAGAATATAGAAATCTCTGTCATCTGAAAGTAACCACTTAACGGGAGTTTCAGTGTAAATTCCGTATGCTTCCGCAATATGGTCTATAGGTATTAAATAATTGATATCCAATTTATGCATCCCCCATATTAAAAATGAAGTATAAAATTAATAGCTTTCTCAGGTAATACCTCTCCATCGACGATTAGTATACCTTTAAGCAAACTTTCCTGTGTTATGCAAGGAATATCTCCGTCATATACTATATGCTCGATATCCAGTATAGACATTACTTCGAAACCTTCAGCGGAGAATTGGAAATCGTATTTTCCAGTTTCCCTATTAAAAGTACTCCGTGTTAACGTGCTCTCCTTACGAATAAGACAATAAAAGTCCTCATTTTCAGATAACACCCAATTGTACTTTTTATACTTACAGATGTAAAAGTAGTTTTCAATCTTACGTAGTGTTACCAGATTTCCATTTTCCATGATATTCACCTCACTTAATAATCGACTTCAATAGTTTTAGTAGTGGTAGTTAAATAATTTTCATACAGCCAGTTTCTATAATGCTGCTCAATATACTGTCCAGGCTGATGATACCTATCATAGGAGTATTCACGTTCTTTCTTTCCAATTTCTTCACGTAAATTCTCAAACTTATCCCGCATGAATTCAAGATTGTGACCCTCATTAAGTACACGCTGTTCATCCAAAACAAAAATTGTAATTGTCTTAGTCGGCTGAGGAATTACAAGTTCCCCATAAGAATAATCAGTGATTTCTGATCCGTTCCAATCACCATCTTGGTAAGTAAACGATACCTCTTTGCCTTGCCACTGAAATACACCATGACCACTAGAGTTAATCCGATCAGAATAACGACGAGAGAAGATTGTTATGTAATCGTCAGATTGGTCTCCGTAAATATTGTAAAATATATCTTCAAATACTTTTTGTCCAAATTCTTCGATAAATTCGTCGCGTACTTCCATAAATGAACCTCCTATTATATCATTAATTTATTCAGTTATATCCTGTCCCTACCTAGTTTGCTAGATAGAAATTGGATAAATTAAAACATATAATAGAAAGTCCATCTTAGTATCGCTAAATCTGGTCGTACATATGAACTTCGGAACTTACAGCATTCATATACACATTGTTACCATCAATATGATAAATTTCAAAATCAATGTCTCCGAAATAAACTACATCGAAAGTTCCGATCAGATTCCAATTATAGTCATGGAGTCTCTCATTAATTCTGATGCACGTATCCTGATCAGGTACAGGTACCTCTTTAAAAATGATATCAAACACGAGATTAGGATAGTTGTTGATTTGAAACGTGACATTCATATATTTCCCTCCTTTATTTTTAATCCAAAAGAATTAAAAATGACAACTATAGAGGGATAATTGGATCAAAGTACAATATTGACTAAGCAAACTGCAGCTGAAAATATTTCGTCATTTAAACTGCCGCTAACATGATAAGAATCACTATAGAAGGGATACTGACCATTGAAAGCAGAAAAGAATATTAAATCCTCATGACCTAAACGTGAAGAACTGATAACAGCAGAATGTGTCATGTCTTTCAAAGTTAGCTTAAATAGCCCGGTAGATACCAATTGTATTTCGCTATCACTAGCCGGAATATTCTCATATCGATATCTTAAAAGATTCTCACCGTTGTACTCTAAATGATTATCACTGAACCATCTACGGAGTCCTGCTTTCTCATGCACGTAAACAGGCGTCTCTTCGATGAATATCAGGTAAGGTTGTTTATATCCAGTCTCACTCATTATATACCTCCAATGAATTGTTTATAATGCTCAACCTTAATCCATCGGACGTTAAACTGACAACTAAGAGGATCCTTATAAGATATTGTATTTCTTTCCTTATTTGGTATCATCTTCCTTACACTTATATCTTATCATCCTTACACCTTTAAGTCAACAACTATTTTCGACTTTTTATTTATTTTGCGACAGTTTATGACATCACTTAAGAAGACCGCGATATTCGCAGTTTTTTCGTAAAATACTTTTTATTTTGATCTCAGGACCCGGTTCCATACCGATCACCACCTATAATCGAAATTTGCAAATAAAAAACCGCCCCTCATTACGAGGGACGGTCGTTAGTTCCTATATAATCCAAGGAAATACGTCATGTCATTCGTTTATGATTAATATTAAACGTATTCAACTTAAGTTCACGAGAAAAACGCTCAGTCGGAAGGGATTCCGGAGCGTTAAATTCGGGACGTTCAGTTGTGATAGCGTTAATATTAATATATGTAGACATATCCGTTACTCCTTTTAGCTATAATTTTACTTCCTTATTATACCACAGATGGTACAATAAATCAAACCAAGTTGCTACAGCAATATCACGTGTACCTGGATGAACTCGTGAAAGTTTTCAAGAAATCTTTCGAGATCAACAGGTTGCATAGTTAAAACCTCAGTGTACCCGTGACCAACACCTTTAGTATACGCGTAATGGTGTGCTATATCCAATGCCACACTGTCAGGCTCGTATGTGAGTGCAACACCAGGTGCACTCCAACTATCGCCCCAAAACTCAAAAAACTGAGGTAGATGTTCACCTTTTCTGAAGTAATCAACTATGTTTTCAACGATGTCAAGTAATACAATTTTGTCGAAATGCTCAGAGATTGATATATCCTCTACAGCAGTTATCATTGAATCACGAATCACATCAATATGCATAAGGTTTACCCTCCGTGTATAATAGATATTAAATGTATGGATTTTTCTTATTCGTATTCGAGATCCAAGAATCCGTTATATACGTCTTCAGCAACTATCTGCCCGTCAGCAGTGACGATAATGTGTGCCGCGTCTTCGCCATAAACTTCGCTCTCAAGCAGGAATACCTTTACACCTCTATAATTGGAACGATCAATAACGTACCATGTGCCCACATGACCATTAATAGCGATACCAGAACTTTCGGATCCAATATTCATAATTAACCTCCTAATTTTTATTGTTGTATATCAAAGTGCGTCTATTTCGTGACTTGAAAGCAGAAACCGTCTTCATCAATCTCGAACTCGATAGTTTTTCCATTGTCAAGCCTAACAATAAGTGTATCTTCATCTTCAGAGTCGCCAGTAGCAGTTCCATATACATAGTTTCCATAGGAGTCGATGAACTGAACCCTATCGCCTGGTCGTATATACTGATGATTTTCATCAAAACAAATGTAATCTCTCATTAAATGACTACCTCCCATATTACATGTAAACTACTAAAGACCACGCCGTTTCAGCGAGGTCTTTATGAATTAAATGCAATTTTAACCTGTTCCCGATAATATTTAATCCATTCTTTGACATC
Source organism: Paenibacillus pabuli (assembly GCF_039831995.1). Classification (NCBI taxonomy): domain Bacteria; kingdom Bacillati; phylum Bacillota; class Bacilli; order Caryophanales; family Paenibacillaceae; genus Paenibacillus; species Paenibacillus pabuli. The sequence goes on along the minus strand of NZ_JBDOIO010000001.1, from coordinate 107,880 downwards.
TGCAATTGTCATAGCTGGTGTTCTTTTAACCTCGACAATAATATCGCTATACTCGCCAGTACTTTCATCAGGACACCCACTCCATATAACACCTTCGATAGATTTAATCTTATCCCAGGCACTGTAAAACTCCTGCTCGTCTTTACATACTAGACGTAGGTATCCTGCACGATATTCTTCTCGTCCCGTATAAGGATCATCTTCGCGTAGTTCTTCGTACGTAAGTCTCATTTAATTTCCTCCTAATCAGCTAATAGGGTATAGAGGATACAACAGATGAATTAGCTGAGGATCTTTAATTTTATCGATATCAATTCCAAGGAGAGTTCGAAGTATAGCCTTGGTATGCATCATAGCTTCGACGATAGGACGTGTCTCATATGTCCATCTTTGATTATGTGAAGGTACAAAGTCCTTCCCGGTTCCTTCGCTGAGAATCTGCATATATGAGGGATTTAACCCTAACTCAGGAATGATCTTCCTGAAAATATCCGCACACTCGACAACGGTATCCTGAACGAGATAGATATGAAAACTGTTACTGTAAAATCTATTAAAATAATACACTTCACGTTGATCAAGTTCAGTATAAATTTCGACTAATCTATCACGAAACTCAGGAAAATTTTTGCGAAAGTTCCCAATATACTCAGGTAGTTTATCCTTTCGGTACCCAAAAGTTTCGAAACGCTGAGATAAATGAGTATCACCTACACATACATTCCTACGCATATGTACATTCCCCACTTTCACTAAATTTACCTTAACTACCATATTAATTTAAAGGATTCTGTATAGAGGCATTTAAACTACCTTTGATAGCTTCCTGATTATAAATGTCAATCCATCTTTCGGCATTGACGCTGTCCGACATCGCGACAAGATCAAAAAATACACTAGCACTTTTACCGTCAAGGCTTCTAACAAAATTGGTCATCGTATTAGGATTACTTGCCGTCTTTAAAAATTCGAATACACCTGCATATAACATTACGAACCTCCGTAATTGCTCAACTATATCTGTTTTATCCTACCTGTTATACTTCAGTAGATGTATTAAAGAAATAAAAAAGTCCCTCCATAGGAGGAACTATTTTGAATTTAAGCTTTAATGATATTATATCTTTCCACAGCACTCAGAGGTAGTTCACCAATCAAGTTTCGATTACGATATTTGATATATGTTATATATGGCTTAGAGTTGAATTTTTCAATAACATCATCAAACCTGGAAAGTGGTTCGTTCTTCTTATCATCGAATATAGCACATTCTTTAAGGATAGTTCCACAGTTTAAGTAAATATCGACCAACATAATCGTATTTTTACTTAAATCCCGATGCTTAGGAAATTCTGTACGTTTTTCCGTTACAGGTTTGTCCTCAACTACCGGAGGTGTTTCACTTACACCTGCAACTGGCTCTTTTACTTCGTTAATTACAGGTTCTTTCTTAGGTTCACCGGTATCTATAGTTTCCACTATACCAGACTTGCCCTTGTCACGTTTGACAGGTATGATTTTAGGTATTCCTAAGTGATTAAGCTGCTTAGGCTCACGCTTGTTCTTCCAATTTGTCTTGTATGTCCGTAAAGTCGAGACACGTAGTCCAAATTCTTCAGCGATGTCTTTAATATCAATACCTTCGTCAAATGCTGCGTAAATTCTTTCCATCTTAGAGCTTTTATCTGTGTCACTGTTTTCATCAGACGTAGATGATTCTTCACTTTCAGTCCCAGTCTTGTCTAAGTCAGATAACTCGTTACCAGTTTCATTATTCTCCAAGTGGCATTCTCCTTAAATCAGATTTATGTATAGTGAATACTCCCTTAAAACCCTTTACCTTCGAGACGAGTCTTAAGAAGGAGTAGAGTTTTATTCTTTACTCGGCAGATATGCATTTGACTGTATCCCGTTATCTCCGCAATTTCTCTCTGAGTCTTATTCTCAAAATAAGTAAGAACTATAACCTGTTTCTCGAGCGGTTTCAAACTCGCGATAGCATCATAGAGATCGAAATCAGCATACTCGTCGTAAACTCCAGGGATCATGTCCGCAAGTGTAGCAGTTTCTCGTTCACTGCTAGCCATAACCCTGTCTAAATGGTCCGGACTATTTAAACTTGAGGCTGTTATGTAGTCGTTGTAATCAATCCCAGTGATATCAGAAACTTCCTGAAAAGAAACGTCACGATTAAATTGCTTACACGCTTCTTCATAAGCTACCCCAAACTTATTTAGTGCATTTATCTGTGGTCGGCTAAGTCTTACTAACCTTGCAGTGTCCCGATTATAATTCAACAACTTGAATTTAATGTTACTATAAGAATAAGCCATCAAACGGTTACCAGAATCCGGATCGAAATTGATAATAGTTTCGTAAAATGTTAAAAGTGCAATCTGCATTTTATCGTTGTAGTCTGTACCGTGTAAAGTTCTTACACTTTTGCAGACTTTAGTTATAGATCCGATATGAGCCTTAACCAGCTTATTAAATGCGTCGTCATCACCGGATTTTACTTTGTAAATTAAATCAAGTTCATCTTCAGTTGTTATCCGATCTTTAGTAGGTCTTTCTGCCACGCTAATCATACAACACCTTCTATCATATCATATTTTCATTCCTTTTTCAATCTTCTTAACTTAATCATAGCGATTATTTTATGATTTAAAAAGACCCTCACAGAACAATACGTTCAATGAGGGTCTTTTATTGATACAATTTAGGACTTAATTGGATGTTCCATTGAGAAGTCGCTCACATCTATTATTTTGTACCCGAATCTTTGAGCCAAACTCAGTTCCATACAGTAGAGTTTACTTTTATTGGCCACAACATACACGGTGTTCTCACGGAAGAAGTGATCCCATAGAGTGTCATCTTCGTCACATCTTCTACAACTTGCAGATTGCCTGACATCAAGCTGTCCCAGGAATTTGAAGAGTTCAACACTCTCATTCTTTGTGCGACAGTGTATTGCATACTTAGCCGAAAGCGTATCAAATGATATAGTATCCTCAAGGGATTCAATCTCAATAAATAGCTGATCCTTAGGAATGTCCACATATCTGACAACCTCTATCTCTTGCTTCAATATCTCAGCGTCGTAAAATGAGAGTCCACCTGTGATTAACGAGTATGCAGTCTTTTCCTTGTACTGATAATCCCAGTTTGTCTCGGTTAATGGATCACCTGTCCGCCAAATAATACCTTTATGTACAAGCCATCTAAACAATTCGATGGCCTCATCTTCAGTTTCACATTGGATAGCTAACTTCCTATTAAGGAACATTTCTATTTCTGTCATGTCGTTTAGCCCCTTCAACTTAGTGAAATACGTGATCTGAAATCTTTTTTAGAATAGTATTTTGTTCTTCTTCAGTTAAATCACAATTAAAAGGTGCTTTCATAACAATCATGTCTTTTACGACAAATGGCATATTTCCATGAGGGATTCGAACACTCAAAGTTGCCCACCTTTGACTTCCACGGAGTGCTTTAATAAATGCAGGGTAAAATTTATCCTCAAATGCAGTTTCTGTTAGCTTCCAAATTAGTGGAGTCTTTATCTTTGCATCTACAGCTAATACCTGGTACTGTATACGTGGTCGAGATACAGGAAGTTTATTGGCACGTACATGATATTCGTTCTCCATTTCGGTCTCTCCAACACCAGGTCCGGCCTCTAATTTCCATTCGTCCAACTCTTTGACAAGATTGTCGTAATCGTCATAAGCTGTCTTACATAGAACACAACCGTAACCTGTACACTCTTCGGTAACTCTATAATCTTTATCAGGTCGTACAACCGAGTGCAATGTATACTTTTTATAGATAAATCCTTTACCTGTATCAGGTAAAATTAATTCACGTGTTGTACCCGGAACTGCTCGGAAGTAAGGTAATTGATTACTCATATTGTTGTAACCCCTTTATAATTTTATGTGGCAACTATCAAGATTCAACTTTAATTTTTGCGAGAACCATCTTTGTGTTATACCCGTAGCGCTTGCCCCACTTTTTATGTAATCTCTTTTTACGATGTGCTCTGTTGTTAGTCACCTGAGCTACGTTTACATATTTGTAACGTACCGGAGTATCCCCACTAGCGCAGATATCGCACACGAAATCATCCCCCAATCACTGTTATTATTCGCTTCCATTTATTCTCCATACTACCTATTTATTACGATTATTTATAGACAATAAAAAAGAGACCCGTAGGTCTCTTAGTAAACTTAGGATTTATCTTCTGTCGAAAGTACTTGTACATCACGGCAACCGTCACGATAGATTGTTACACCTTTACAACCGAGGTCGAAAGCCAATTCATAGAGTTCACGAGTCTCCTCGACTGTAAAATCCTTAGGTGCATTGGCAGTTTTTGAAATAGAACTATCAACCCAACGTTGAATAGCTGCTTGAGTACGCACATGATCTTTTGCAGAAAGTTGCATCGCGGTCACGAAATATTCAGGTAATTCTTCGCCAGTATGCGCGTCCAACCAATCCTGTGCAATTGGTACATACTGCATGTCATAGCCTAATCGACTTTGACGGAAATACTTAAATGCAAAGTAGGGTTCGATACCGGTAGATGTTCCGACCATTGTACCAGTTGATCCAGTCGGAGCCTGAGTCAATACTGTAACATTACGTAAACCTTGCGCTCGGATAGCTTCACCAACCTCAGGATAGGTTGCTACCATATTCTTGAGGAAGCCACTTTGCAACAACTTATCTGCATCAAATTGGTCAAATGATCCTTTTTCTGCCGCAAGTGCCGATGATTCAAGATAAGCTTCAGCAGCAATGAATCCATACAACTTATCCAAGAAATCTAAGGATTCCGGCGAACCGTAACGGACTTTCAATTTGATCAAAAGTTCTGCCAATCCCATTGTTCCCAAACCTACACGTCGCTCAGAAGTCTGATTAATCCGATTCTCTTCGAAATGGTAAGGTGTTTTAGTAATTACGTTATCCAAGAAACGTACCGCATAACGTACAGACTCGGAAAGAGAATCCCAGTCGACATCCTCACGTGTCTCATCGTAAAATTTAGATAGGTTCAACGCGGATAAGTTACATACTCCCCAAGCTGGCAAACCTTGCTCGCCACATGGGTTAGTACAAATAATTGGATTAAAGTACCAAGAGTTACTCATTTCATTGTAATATTCCATGAAGACTACGCCAGGTTCAGCTGATTTCCAAGCCGATTCGATAATTTGATTCCACAGGTAGCGTGCCTTAACTGTCCGATAATGGATTACGCTCCTTCCTGCTGCTTTCCATTTGGCCAAGTCCCCATCCCACAACTCATCATAATTTTCAACGGAGGTATCAGGGAATACCAGTTCCCAATCCAAGTCTTCTTTGACAGCTTTCATGAAGTCGTTGGAGACACATACCGAAAGGTTAGCATTAGTGATTAGCCCAGATTGTTGCTTGACTGTGATGAACTGTTCAACATCAGGGTGCCAGTCATGAATCATCAACATCAATGCCCCACGACGTGAACCACCCTGTTCAATCAATCCAGTCGTGTAGCTGAATAATCCGCCCCAGGAGACAGAACCACTAGATGATCCGTTTACTCCACGTACAATAGATCTATGCGGTCGTAGTGATGAAATATTAATACCAACTCCGCCACCACGTGACATAATCTCAGTCATTTCGGACAATGTTTGCATAATACCGCCACGTGAATCTTTAGGACTTGGAATAACATAACAGTTAAATAATGTTAGTTCGTCATTCGCATCAGCACCTGCGGCAATCCGTCCACCAGGTACCAATTTCCAATCGTCCAACAAATTCCGGAATTTACCTCGCCATTCTTCCTGTAATTCCGGAGTCTTCTCGACGGATGCCATTGCTCCTGCCAATCGATCCCACATCTCAGAAGGCGAATTTTCAACAGTCAGAGTAATTTTATCAGTTACAGTATCAATCGTCTCACCGCTACGTAATTCAACCTTCAAATTAACACCGGAACGCTCAGTCACAAGACCGACTTCCTTAGTTGGATACTGAGGATCGTCCTTTACCAGAACTAAAATAGTATCTCCGACTTTTACATTATTTACATCAGCGTCTTTCAACGCATAGCGGTCAAGGAAAATTTTCTCACTTAAACCCTCTAATTTTACTAGCTGCGATTCTCCCAAATCAAAGCACCTTCTTTACATATTATGTGAGGAACTACCTCATCCAACCTTAATGCCACCGTCCAAATATTGTTAACAGTGAAAGTTAAATTCTGCCAACAATTTATCTATCCCGCCGCATAAAAAAGAACCCATAAGGGGTTCTATAAGGTAGAGATATTCAAGATATTGATGATATAGTAGTTAAAAATTAAAATATACATATATAGCGGAATTCTACCTTGAAATGTAAATATCTCCTGGAATCCTACACGTATTTTATCAATGATATTAAGACCTTTTATGATGAACAATATCGGAAGTACTGCCAGTGTAGCTAAGACCAATGTAAAATAAATATTTGAACTGAACAGTATACCAGTGACCTGAATCACTCCGAAGGCTAACGTGAATACTAAGTGCTGCGAGTTATCCTTAAGATGTTTAGCCAAACTGGCTTTCTCATCAGTCTTAGTTGCTATCGCCACACTACGGAAACAGGTGTAAATACACATGTAAATTGAGATTATAGTCGTGGTAATTATGGATATAATAGAATAAAGTATTAGTGTAGCTGCACCTGTCAAAATAGTCACCTACCTCGATTATTCGTAGTATGGTCGGGACGTATCTTCGCCTTGAGCTTCCAAAACTTCGACTGCAACAACAAATTCCTGTCCACCGTTTACAGAATAAATATCACCGTGTGCATGCTCACTGTACTTTTCTTCTAGTTGCTCTAATACAGTTTTAGCTAAAAATAAGTTCGACTTAACAGTTTCGACACAGCGGTAGTTATTGTACCACCAACCACCTTCTTCAGGTCCACCATAATGTCGTGTTACCCTGTATACATTAACAAATGCATCAAAAGGATTATCAGAGTTATCAACACTTAAATCATGGTTATAGGAGAAGTCGATCTCAGTTGAATTTTCAGTTACGTAGATTAGGTCACGTTTAAAACAAGCTTGACATTCCTTACTGAACTGTAAGTTGAATTTACTTACCGTACCTACGCGTTTACAAGAACTGCACTGCATCAATGCATAATCAGACATTCAGATTCCTCCAATTAAAAGTTATATGAAGTGATTAAACGAGTACTAATCTCATACCTCAACCATCACTTAATATCTACTTTATCAGCGTAAGCCATGTCCACTTTCTCATCTTCGTCAGGTACTACGACCCAAGCGTTAGGTAAAAATCTGCCGCGTTTATCACTGACCGGAGATACAGTTTTAGTTTCACCATTATAACTTAAGAAGGCGGAGGTACCACCATCCATTGCCATAGCATTAACTACTCCGTACTCCAGTAAAATGTCCGCCATGTCTTTCATCGATGCCCCGATTGACTCTGCTTTACGCCCGTCAATCTGAATTAAGACAATTGATCCATCTTCAGTTTGACCGACAGCACTACGTGGTTGATAACCCCACTCAGAACTTTCATCAGGAAATAGCGATTTACCATCCACAATCAACTGTGGCTTAAAACTAACAGCGTCACGTACACCGAAATTAAGCAGTTCCTCTGATGTAAATTTACCCGTGATCAATCGTCCGTCATATGTGATACCTAGTGCAGTTGAGTTGGCGTTTACATCATAATCCTGAATTACTTCTCCATCAATGATAACTAATCCCATTGGGTGTGATGCCCAACTCTTTCCGCCAGGATCACTGAATCCGCTAGCATTCAATGCCACAATCGCATTATTAGTTTTTACGATTTCCTCAAGCCATTCGCCACGTTCACGTTTTGTACCTTTATCATGTATCGTAGCCGGAACCAGTCTCACCTTAGTTGCATCGTTTACTGTGACTAAGCGTCCTTTGAAATAATGGGTAGGTGAGAAGTTACGCTCGAATTCGACATAATGAGTCTTCAGATCCTCTTTAACTTCAGGAACTGGGATAGCTGATGTAATCATTTCTTCAGTTAAAGGTTTCCGGATAGGTGCCATGATCAATGTATTAACAACTATCGGTTTTAACGACTTATTTCTGAGTTCATTAATTTTATCCTGACCAATTAAGGTTACCCAAGCGTACTGAGGGTGTTGAGTTGTAAGTAAAGTACCTGCTAGTGTTACACGAAGTGGGTATGTAAAATACATTCCCAATGTTACGACCACTGCCAAAATCCCAGTAGTGATCCATAGTTTTTTACGTTTTTTCATATCATACCTGCCTGTAAATTTTGATTGTTATTGAATGTTGTCTTCTTCTATATAGATAGCAGAGTCATACCCGAAATCTTCAGGTTCAGCTTTAAGTACGATCTCCTGATTGTTGTTAAAGATAACTTTAATTCGCTTTTTATCGATTACTTCGACCATTTTAACATTCCGCATCTTTTTACTTCTAACTTCGTCAATTCTCCTCATTTCAACAACTCCATTACAATGTTGATTATACTTCAGCGACGATAGAGCAAATGCTTCCATCAGAGTATTTGATAATTAACTTTTCAACGGTTCCACTCACCGTGATACCTTCGGTTTCATCTAATCGGATGTTAAACGAGTATGCAGTATCAACAGGAGTCATGAACGAGATATACCCAATATTTTCAGTGATTAAATAATATTCATTAATCGAACATCGAGTATGACCATTAAATCCGCATCCGTCATATAGAGTGATTGTGTATAGAACACCTCTATTATGGTATTCATGCAAATCTATCAGTAGCATCTTAAAATCAATATAATTCATACGTTCACCTCCTAGATACAACATTAATTACCTTAACCTATACTGAACACGCTAGAATTCCGCTCGATGATTAAAAATGTACAAATAAAAAGACCCCCTATAATGGAGGTCTTTACTAATCTATATCAAAATCAGTTCCAAAATATTGGATTGTACCAAAGTTGTCACGACTAGCTATTGCAATTTTACCCGAGAGTCTTGCTTCGATGAATAGTGTACCGTTATCATCGTAAACTTTGAACTGTTCCCCGGCGCGATATCTATTATAAATATCACTCTCACGTGCAGTAGCTGTCATAACTGTATATACCTTGCTCACGTTAATACCTCCTACATGAGTATATCTAAAATAAGATAGCTTACTAAAGATAATACAAAAACGATGAAGATAGATGTATAAGTAATTTTCAAATACTTGATATTTTTAAGGCTACGCTCTTCTGAATACTTAGGTGAGGGACTAATGTATGCAATATCATCCATCGCTCGAATATAATTAAATCCCACTAAGGCAATGACAAATACTACTGCCAGTAACTTAATTAATATCTCCATGACATCAAACCCTCTCCAACGTATGAATTACAAATCAATGTGACTGATGTCATTAAAGCTGAAATTACCCATGTTCGTACATATCTCACTAAAAGTGATTTCAGTTACCAAAGCGTATACGGAACTTCCGTCATGAAATACAATATTGATCATACTGCCTACATAAGAGTAATATGAAGCCCGTACGTAGTGTCCTGTTATAACCATAGTTAAACCCCCAATTATTTTGTCTAGAGGTATAATCAAATTTAGATAGCTTTTTGAAATAATTAGTTGGGTAAGTTGTACCTATATCTGATTTCTTCTCTGATATATACTATTAATGACTAGTAAAAGATATTACTGAGAATTAATGTAGTAGATAATTATTTTAATGGGTCCAGAGGGACTCGAACCCCCGACCACCGAGTTATGAGCTCGACGCTCTAACCAACTGAGCTATGGACCCGTAGTATGACCCTCAGCAAATATGCTAAGGGTTAATGATGTCTGCCAGCATTTTAACATCTTTTCCGTCTTGAAGTGATCTTTTAAGTCTATGCGAATATACATTAAAATACCCACGCTGCCCACTTGTGCGTGTTGGCCCAAAATAATCAGATCCCCAGTACCAACCGTCAACTAAATAAATGAGTTCTTCGGATAGTTTGATGAAGATTGATCCTCTACCAATTTTAGTGCCAAAAACACCAGAGTATACTGACCCTAAAATTGGCGATATAACAACTATGAAAGTGCTAAGCGGGGCGTCCTCGAAAGTTATTCCTGTAGGGTTAAGTTCGAAAAATTTCGGTCCCCATACTTTATCCCAAGGTCTATCTGATCGCTGAATATCTTCGTCATAAGCTAAACCATTTTTAATCAAATCATAGTTGTACTGTTCCACATCACTAAATCCTAACGACGCTACCAGATTATCATAATACCCTTCTTGATCTCTATCCATCAAATCTGTCCACCTCACTTTTAATATTGGTTCTTCCGTATTAGTTATAACTACTCACTTGATTTCTCCACGTGAGTTTAAATGTAATCCGCAATAATGATACCTTCATTGTAAATGTTCTGTCTAATTTCAATAGATTCTTCATAAGTTGGATTATTCCACTCGGCAACACTTATAGGTGAAATCCTTACGTCCGTGCCGTTTCTTTCGTTGATAGCCTCAAAAAATGACCATAATTCTTCATCAAAAGGAATATCTGTCTCAGTAATAATCATTACATCCGTATCTGAATCGTCTCGATGTGTTCCTCGTGCACGTGATCCAAACAGTATTACATTGTGAATCACAGAATATTGCGAAAGTCTCTCAACTATTGATCGAATAGTATAATCGTCATTATACCTCAAATTAGTTAAATCATTTAAACGGATAGCTTGCATCTAACTACCTCCTTAATCATTTATTCTTATTCCTTCCGCAACCAAACCGTATGTACTCTATCTTAAATTGAAAAACGCTTATCAGGTAAATTGAACCCGATAAGCGTAAATTTAATTAAATATATGATGCTACGAGTTCGCTGTTTTTGATCACCGCTGTGTGAGTTCCACCTTCAATAATGAACTCTTCGGCAAATCCGGAGACTCCGCGCGAATACTCCAAGGCAGATTCCAGAGGAACAGTTGTATCGGAATCGCCGGTAATCAACGTAAGAGGTACATTGATTTGATGCAATTTATCACGGATATTGAAGTTGGAAAGCGCGAAAATGTCATATTTACCCGCAAGCGGCTGCACAGACATAGCTGGAATTTGAGAAATAAAGTACTGAGACTGTTCTTCAGTCAATCCAGTAGAAAACTCAGCCGTCATAAGCTGCTCAAATAATACTGGAACCTGTTCAACAGGCGTACCCAAAAATGCACCGAAATCAGTAAAGTCAGGACGTGTACTTACAAGTACCAATCGTGATACATTCAATCCATTCAGTACTGCTGTAGATACTACAGAACCGCCCATTGAGTGACCGATCAAAACTACATCATCCCCAATGACCCGCTGATCACGCAATGTTGTAACAAATTCAGTCACATATCCTGCGTAACTGTCGATATCACTTTCGTAAATTTCCGATGATGATGTGCCGTGATTCACCAGGTCCAGCTGAAAAACAGGCTGATTTTCATAGTTCTGCGCCAATTGCTGCGCTAATCCATTTGTTGTTTCAGAATTACCCATAGCACCATGTACAATAATGTATGCTGTAGTTGCAAGTGCAAGATCACCGGTATAATTCAACTTATAATCCGCTGGATAATTACCGATGCCAAGATGTACTACTTCTTTCGTTACCTGTACCGTCATTCACTTTCCTCCCAACAATATTAGATACCTGTAGAGGTTATGACCCTTAAAATCATGGATTTTACTCATCATATGAGCTACAGACAAGTTGTAATAGGGGTTACGGGATTTGAACCCGCACTACGATCTGCTAAGACCGCTTATCCGTAGGTGGAATCGAACCACCAGAGTATCAAACTCCGAACCGTTTAACCCCTGTAGTGGATATCGGGATTCGAACCCTAGCACCATGTATAAACTAATTAAATGAGTGTCTAGAATCACTTAAATAATCTATACCACTGCTATCCACTAACACTTATTTAAAAAGACTTATAATAGATAAATTTATTTTATTATCCCAATACTAAGGGATTAATATTGTATATTTGACGTAAAAATGCATCCAGTTCCATGATAATTGATTCACTACGATGCTTATACTCAGTATCCATCTGTTCCAACCCACTGAGGTAGTTATTAATATTAACGTATTGTGTTTCAAGCTTACCTATATATTCAGCATTAGTTTCGTAAATTCTGTCGTGACCCGCACAGTCTTTCAACAGCCTGAACAATTTAAAAGAACACATAGCATACTCATAAGGGTTAGTTATCATTCGTACTTCAGAGATAAATTTCGCAATTGCCATGTAATTGAAAGTGTAGTTATAATTGGCAGTGTTATCGAGAGAATAGTCCATAACATCTGGGTAAGTATAATTTATAGCTGACATCTAGGAACCTCCGTAAATTTATATTTGGGTGTAAGGTTAAGTTACACTTAAAATTAAAGATTGAATTCCATTGTATACGTCATTTGCACCGTAAACTCGAGTATATAGTACTCCATCATAAGTGAAGTCTTGATTCCAAGGAGCATCCATAAGGAACTTATGCCTACAAGATGATTCTAAAATATTGTCCATTTTGTCATCGACAATCAAATCACCATATAAAACGTGTTTACTAGTGATAGGTATTATATTACCGAGACTCCAGGAGAATTCTGGGAAATGTTCCTCATAGCATTCAATCTTGTCAAGTATTCCGGTTATAGGAGAGGAGGTTGCGATAAATATTTCATGACCCTCATGGAATAGTTTACTAATACACTCCTGCATTCCAGGTCGAGGTAAGAACGTTCTGTAAAATCCCGGTTCGTTATAATATTTTTCAATACTTGTTCCTGGACGCACACAATCAACCATGTTAAAATCCCGTATATCTGACATAGTTAAATTTTCATTGTATTCTTCGTTATAACGTGCAATGGCAGGTAATGTAGCTTCAACAAGTACGTCATCCGCGTCAAAAAATATTCTCAGAATAAAACCCCCTATACTGTAATTTTAATTTAATATTACATCGGCAGTAGTTATAAGATAGGCTAAATGTTACAAGTAATAGATTATTTATTTTTATACTATCTCAAATCCCGAAGGAATCCAAGTTTAGCTGCGATAGCCAAGAGGTATCTGTAGTTTTCTCTGTGTTCCTCAGGAAATAAATTCAAATAATTAGTGATAGTGGAAAAGTCCTCTTTCAGTGCTTCATAAGTTTCGTCGATAGTATCTTTAACGAAATAGGCAATTGTAGATTCCACTGCCACCTCACCTACAGCATCGAAACCAGCGTGATTAGTCTTAATGAAAGTTAAGAAACTATCATCAACGATATAATCAGATAGACTAGCAGGATCAAAATCAACATAATTCGTAAATTTACCTTCGTTATAATACATACCATATGCACTCACGTCATGAAAAGGAGTTACATATAGGAGAACAGTCCCATAGGTTGCACCGTCCCCATCATCATCTACATCAAAATCAGGATCAGTTGTATATATGGAGTCAGTCATAGTCGTATATGCTTTTGTATCAAAAACAGTTCTTACCTTAGTGTTATCACCTAAAATATTGTCTAGTACTTTAGTGGGATTTTCGACACCATTTTCCGTCATATATGGTCGCCAATTATATTGGATCTTACCGTTTTCCTCAATCTCATAAACAAGTAATCGTAGTTCCATAATTATTCCTCCAATGTATTTTGATTCTATATCATACTAAAATAGGGCTACCGAGGATTCAGTAGCCCTAAAATGTTTGTTTGACTATAGTTTATTTTTTACTTACGAATTTCTGCACATGAGCATGCTTAATCTCAACAATATCGGATATTTTTACCTCTATAGTAGGTCCATCGTCTAAAAGAGGAGTCATGTAAATAGATTCTGTCTGAATCCCATCCCAGTTCATGCCCCAATAACCCCGAATGTACTCGGTACCATCACCCGTTACCACGGAAACAATCGTACTAAAATCGAAATGTTCAGGTGTTATTTCATTACTTTTCGATCGATTAGATCTTTCAACAGTTGACCAGAAGTCTTCCCAGTGCTTGTCTTTTTTATATCCGTAGTTCATATTTGTCCTCCAGCGATATTTATTTTAATATTTATTAAAAATACTATCTATACAGCGACTTAAGTACAAATTCCTTGTAATTTTTGTATGAATCAATGCTGCACTCTTTTGGTGACCCATTGAACATGTAAATTTGCCGTGTGAATGTGATAAACGCACTGTCTTTATCTACAACCTTACCGATGTATCCTGATGGTATTATTTTTACAGGTCGTCCAATAGTGCGGTATAATGTTTTTTGGTATTCCCGAATAAAAGGCTTGATTTTAAGTTCATAGTGACCCTTATCTTTGCCAAAAACAACAAGTGATACTTCGCTATTTTTATGGTAATCGTCAGAATTAATCAAAACCATACTAAAGTTTCCAGCTTTTGAAACAGTATATACAGCCTTCACTACTTCGAGTTGGTCGAGTTCTTCGGTATACCAATTACATTTACGAATACACTCAGTGACTTTTTCGATGAACATGTCGCTGTATACGTCATATCTATATGTTACAATAGTTCCGATACATCTGAGAACTTCTCTCGAAAGTGTAATCAGTTTATCATCTACACTATCGGCAGATATCCTCATATTTTTATAGATATCTACTCTATTTTTGAGATTATTAATTCTACGCGCTGTTTCATCAAGGTTACGTATTCCTCTTGAGTCTGTCACGTGGGAATAATTCTCACGAGTGAAGAAAAAAGCACCATCGATAAATTCAGAGACTTTATCACAAGTATCCAGAACCTCGTCGTCAGACATAAACTCAGAAATTTGCCGTAGTCTGAGCATTAGGTGTAGCCCTTTTAATTCCTTCTCTTTCTTGAGTTTCCTTCTTTCCTCAAGTCTGTCATGCCCAGAAATTAATGAATCAAATCCAACCGTTTCCTTTGATTCCATGTGCAATTCTCCCTTATATATTCAGTTTTTATTAAGTATTTATACTTGCAACCTATTTATTACGATTGTATTCAGACACCAATTTTTCAGCAAAGTTGATAAGGCTATCTAGTTGACCGTGAAACTTAAGGTAGTCGCCCTCGAAGCTATTAGAAAATGTATTACGTAAGAATTTCATGTCGTAAACTAATTCTTTGTCTTTAATTGGCCCGAAATTCTCTAACTCGTCGATAAGCAAAGGTACCTGACTCTTAAGATGCTTGTATATTAAAGAGTAGTGTTTACCTGTATATTCGGGACCACCTACGTAGAGACTTTCATCAATCTCAGAAGCATTAAGTCTAGAATAATGTTCCATATCCGACTTCAAGTACTCCAAAACATTGTTGATACGTGAAATTTTAGACGATTCTAAGTAATACTTATCGCAGAAATTCTCAAAGGAATTAACAATTGAAATGACCTCATGGTACATTTCAACTCCGTTTTCCTGTGAGAGTTCTGAGTTAAAATCGAGAGAGTTTGTTATGTAAGTTGTCAGTCCATCTGTAAAATGCATACTCATATCCATCAGGTGATTCACGATGTCCTTAGAAATAATTCTCAATCGCTCTCTGAATGTACGCGTACTTTTATCTTTGATATAAAATAGTTTATCGAGTTCTTCGTGATACCCTTGCACCTTAACTTTATATTCAGAATGTTCAGTGATTTCGATGTTATCTTTTGCTACTACTGAAATTTTTCCGGAATAGTTACCATTTTTTACGGATTCGATAACTTTATCTAAAGATGTGACTTCAGGTTGCTTGTATATCGATACTACCCCTTTAAGTAAAGGTAAACTTTTCTCGATATGCTCTTTAACGAAATTAGCTGCTTCCTCAGAATCCAGATTAATGACTACATTATACATAAGGACACCTCATATTATTTATTTTTATATTTCCATCCATTACTACATACTACTTATTAAAATGGATTAATTATAGATATATTAAAAATCCCCCAGATTTAATCTGAGGGATAGAGTTTATTTATTATAACCGAAGAAGAAATCTTTGGTTTTAATTTCCATATGGTGAGGAGGCCCAAAGACAATCATATCCTCGTAAATTACACTTAAAATTTTGTTGTTAGCACGACTCTGTAGAACAAGCTGAACAGGTCTGCCGAGTCTGCTATGTAATACGGCTTTCAATGCTCTAAGCAGAGTTTCAAAGTATTTCTCTTTATTTTTATTTTTTGCGAAAATAACAATGTCTACATCGCTTGTCATATCATTATCACCCCGAGCAAAACTTCCGAATAGCCCTAAGGAGAATTGGAAATCTCTGCTTACTTCATTCAGAATCTCGAAAACGTCAGCCTGCACTAAGTTAGATTGGTACCAACTTGTTTCACAAATCTTATCTCGCACATATTCAGCAAAATTCTCAGTGAAGTATCGGTTAAGCGCCAAAATCAACAAGATTTTACGTACTTTTTTGATGTTATCCTGATAATTCTCATAGTCGGAGTGTAAAGATTCTTTAATTTTCAATAGGTTTTCAACGTTAAAAGAGAAACGTTTATAGTAAACTGGGTATCTTTTTGACAGTTTAGGACTATTAGAAATGCGCGCAGTTAGTTCTGGAAATTTGAAATCATTCTCTGTAACGACGGAGAGAATTTCTTCAATAAACTGATTAAATTCTGCACTAGGTACTAAATCAGGTAAAACCTTCAAAATAGAGATGAAGTCCATATCCTTTTTATATTGACTTTTCTCAAATGTAGATTGTACCATTTCCTCTTCCGATTCGTATCTCAATTCTTCCATCAGACAACTCTCCCATATTATAATCTATTTTTTATACCATCTACTTCATATCCATTATTTATTACGATGTATTATGGACTGCGTATTATTTAACTGTACAAAGAAAAAGAACCAACGCACACAACGTTGGTCCTCTATAAATGGGAGAATTTCGCAGCTTAACATAAGCACGAAAGTGGTAATCCATCCGAGCTAAAGATTAATCAAATGTGCTGTGGAAGTTGTCGCAATCGATTAAATTGAGAACAAACTTGGACACACTTATTACCTTTATCTAAGATTTATTACTTTCCTTATTATAACATATTTTGATAGTAAATGCAATAGTTAGTCCAATTTGACGTCATATAAATACCCAGAGACCTTAGTCCCTGGGCTAGGTATTACACTTTGAATTTGTTGATTTCTTCAACTACGAGTTCAGTTTCCTTTTGAAGTTGTTCAGCCAATACTGATAGTTGTTTTACAGTGTTTGATTGAGCCTGAGAATTGGTATAAGCCTTAACAGATGATTCCTCGGCTTTATTTGAGATACCGTGTAATTGCTGTACAGTTCCTGCAATTTGTTCAGACCCGGCTGACAATTCTTCAGTTGCAGCAGATACTTCCTGGACCTGACTATTAACCTCACGAATTTGACTAATGATGTTATTGACAGATTCAGTTGCCTGCTCAATTGTTGTAACACTTTCACCAAGGTCTGTATTACTTTGAGCCGCAGCTGCCTGTAAAATGTCAACTGATCCACTTACACGTTGCAAGATGTCTACGATATCGTTAGACGCAGTTTTGGAATGCTCAGCAAGTTTCCGTATTTCTCCAGCAACTACTGCGAAACCTCGACCATGTTCACCGGCGCGTGCAGCTTCAATACTTGCATTTAATGATAACAAGTTTGTTTGCTCCGCAATTTCCTTAATTCGATCCACGATATTAACAATATCTTTGGTATTTTCAATAACTTGCTGCAATCCATCATGGCTGTCTTGAATAGAAGAGTGAACTTTATTGATAGCTTCGCGACTACTATTCATATGACTCTGAATAATATCAGTTTCACTAGCAACATAGCTACTGTTATCAGCAAGATGTGAACTGCTTTCTGCGATTTTCTGAATAGCACTAGCCATTTCTTGAGTAGAACGGTTAGCTTCGGTAAGACTGACTTTTTGTTCTACAGCACCATCAGTAATATTTTGCATGTTCTCCTGATTTTCATCAGATGCACGGACCAATACCAATGTTTCAAGCTTAACCTTGCTAGATACATCAAGTACTTTAGCACTGTTACTATGAATTTCACTGATAAGTGTCCGCATTCCTCGTGACATTTCATTGAAGTTTTTAGAGAGTTCACCGAATTCATCGTTACGATCCTCAGGTAATTCAACAGTTAAATCCCCAACTGCTGCGCGCTGAGTCAACTCCTTGATACCTTGGAGAGGTGCCAAAATTTTACGTACCAAGAGTACAAGTAAAATCCCTTCAATTAATGCGAGAATTGCACCGAGTCCTAATGATTTCCACAGAATACCCCGTAGTTCATCATGAATGAACTCGTAGCTAAAGTCAATACTGAAATCTGCGATATAGTTACCATCTTCATCCAGGACTTGAGTCATAGTTGACATCCAGATACCATCGCCGTCGTCATAATCAGGAGTTTCTCCCAAATAATCCTTACCGTTTTTCTGTACGTCGTTCATCAAGTCAACAAAGATCTGAGGTAACTCAAATGCTGATTGTCCAGTCATTTCATATTCAGCTAGTTGATTTCCAGTAGCTACAAAGATAGTTGCAGGCTTTCCATTAGACTCAACCACATCAGGGTATAGCAAGTAAGGTCTACCTATGTACTCCTGCTTACCTAATTCACTAAGTAAAGTGTAAACCTTGATATAGTTCGGATCGTTAGCCATATACTCCTTAAACTCCGGACTATCAGGTTTACCATAAAGATCCTTAGCTTCGACATCATCGATAATAGCCTTAATCTCTTTAGCATACAAGTTAACACTGAGTGCCATAGATTTATGGATATCACGAAGTTTACTCAACTCTACGTCCTTCAGCGTGGTATAAGTTAGCCATGTAGCCGCTGATACTGTCAGTACAACAAAAGCCAGCACAAATGATACAATTCTAGCCGTTAAACTTCGGCTTAAACTTGAGGTTAATCTTTTCATATAGATTTTACCCCCAGTTCGAGGAGCATAGTATCAATGATTCCCCGAGTGTTACCCTTTAAATTGACGTTAACCATACTAATTCCCCCTCGACTCTTAAGCTTAGAGAACGAAATTCGCACTCTAAACTAGAAAGTCAAGCCATTAAGGAACTCAAATTGAATGATTCTGACTAATCTTCTGCCAGAAATATCCTATATTCACTCCCTAATAATTATTACGATTTTCAAAAGACACAACAAAAGGTAATCACGAATGATTACCTTTAATCAGCTGTTCTATATCAATACCGCGTAATATCAAAGCATCCTCAATATCATTGAATGGATGAAGATTGTTTCGTAAATATGTAATATCATCTGTTCTCCGGATGTTTTCTGCATCTTGATCACCGTAATATGATGCCATATCGCCACTTGCAGCTGCACCATAACATGCAAGGATATCTTCAGCTTTGATCTCTGGTGCTCTGCGGATCATCATTAGATATGAATTAATTAAATGTTGGTCTGTCATACTACTGATAAGGATACTTTCACCTTCACGAGTGCTCCAGTACTTTTCCATAGAAACCTCCTGAAATTTAAAATAGACACCCTGTCGGATGTCTATCTTATCTATAGCTTGCTGCAAATTCTTCCCATACATCAAAATGTAAGGGATACATTTGCGCACGGTTAATTAGCTTCTGCGCTAGCTGAATTTTCAAGATTATCACGAAGCCGAGTTAGCGCTTTTCCCAGTAAATTCAATCCTGTCCATTTAGCGGAGTCCTTAGCACGAGGGTCACTTGACTTGAATCCAATACCCCAGATTTTATCGTAAGGAGATGCTTCAGCCAATTTGGTACCCTTAGTTTGCATTAATGCGGCCAACATTTTAGGATTTTGTGTAAATTTATCAAGGTTGATATCATATACAATCTGTTCGCGATGTTTATTCCAAACTTTGTCATCAAAGTTCCGAACTTTACGTCCAAGCTGTTTGTGTGCGCTAGGATGTGATACTGTCAAAAGTTCCTGTGCTACAGCGGTATCACCGAACAATATAGCTTTTCGGTACATCATTGCCTGTTCCGCGCAGGTAAATTCTTCACCTTCGTGCACAAACACTGCCGGGTGCCACTGTGAAAATACATCCTGTTTTCCCCAGAAGAAAGTATACTTTTCCATTTTAGTCACCTCTAAATTAGTATTTATTAAATGCCTGCCAAGGACAATAACCTGTACCGTAGTAATCGTGATCGCATGTTACATTAAGTATCTGCCCGATATCGAACCCTTTGCTGTCATATTGGGCAGTTATTTCGAACTTAAATTCAGCGTAGCCTTCACCATCGACATCGAATCTGAAGTCTAACAACTTAGCTTCAAATCTCTCGTGCAGTTCGATATAAGTGTACATCTGCCCTTTTTGCCAAAGGACATCCTTAAAACGTACAGCGTCAGATAATGATCCGTCATACCAACGTTTTCTGATAGTACCATCAGAATTAAAGAATACGCCAGTTGGGAGCGCAGGCATCACACTGATTATACCAAATAAACGAAGATTTCCGGAATTCTTAGAATTAAACGCCCCTAAACGTAATAGGAAAACGTCAATATCCCCGATAAAGTCTAGTTCCCCTTTTTCGTAAACCTCTTGTAGGCGTTCGCTTTCTGCTTTAGTTAATTGTTGAGGATCGATCATATAACTCAACACCCTTCAGTAATCTTATATTCCTTATCTTTACATATCTATTAATATAAAGGATGATTAAAGGAGTTAACCATTACTTAATTTTTACTTTCGTTCCAAAGGTTGATGACAGTAAATACACTCATCGCGGTGAGGATCAGTTTTAATGTCATACTGACATGTATATGTAGGTGACTGTAAACATACCCAGAAGAATTCATCACATACATTACAGCTGGCTAAATCTCCCGTTTTCCTATTGTCAAAATCTATTTTATGTATACATTTACTGCGAATTAGCCGGAACTCTTTAGTTATCTGCTCTGACTTTCGCATAAATTCATCGTAGTTCTCTGTCTCTGTAAATGCTTTCTCTTGCTGTAAATTTAGTTCCTTTATACGTTGCCTAATTTCTACATCGTTCATAACAATTCTCCTTTTAATATAGACATAATAAAAATCCCCTTCGCCGTAAGTGGCACGGATGGGGATTAAATCCGCAGGGTAGGCTATCTTCCCTTACAGAAAGGAGAGTCTATAATAGACTATCAAGCAGTTAGCCCACAACCACTTGACTTGTGCCAACAAATGAAGAATCAAGAGCTTACCCGTTGAGAATCAAACTCAACATTACCCACCAGGAGGTACATATTAAAGGTCTTTTAGCCTAAGCTACGGAAAGACCAACCGTCTATATTAAGCACAAATACTTGACAAGATATTATAATCTTCCAGAGAAGAGAACTCAATTGAATTGATATCTTCCAACGGGAACCATGAAATACTGAACACTTCGTCGTTAATGTCTCTCAATTGTGATACATCGCATACAGGAGAACAAAGGAAATAGTTTACAAAGTAGGTCTTGTAATGGAGTTTACGTGTACGACAACTCAGATGCGCGTAAGATTCAACAACAAGTCCAGTTTCTTCATAAATTTCCCGGATGACTGCTTCGAATAGTGTCTCACCTGGCTCAACTTTACCTCCAGGTAGCGTCCAATATCCGCTGGAACTTCGAGTTTTTACAAGTAATATTTTATTGTCGTGAATGATAGCACCAACTGAAACATGAACATTATCCATAATTAGAACCTCTATTTTATTTTCTTTTTCTCTCTTTTAATACTGTTCGAGAATGTGTATGGATCTAAAAAGAGTATCATTTCCGTTAATTATTTTTAACTGGAACCTCAGCGAGTTCACTTAATTTGTATGCGTTGTAAGCTGCAAATATAATTACTATCAAGATAATTGCAATAAGTGAGTAAGTGATCAGGTTCTCAACTGCGTCGCCCTGAGATACAAGATAAATATTTGCGATAATTGAAAATTCAAAAAGTGCTGGTAAAAATAGTGCGTACCTTACATACTTGTTAATTTTCTTGAAAGGCAGTATTATGAAAGGTAATACAAAGGAAATTCCGTAAATCATTGTTAACCCGTTTCTAATCTTCAAGTAGTCGCTGTCCGAAGTGTTTGACCAGAGTAAATAAAAGAAATGGATATTAACAGCAATGATACTAAAAATAACTATAGATAATACTAAAATTACGAACTTCATACTCGATTTTAAGCGCCCTCTATACTTCTGGATCAGGTCTTCCTTGTCTAAGTCCATATTAAAATACCTCCGTTTACTAAGGATAACCTAACTTATTTTATCACTTTCAATATAATAGTTTAGCACCTAAGTTGATATGTAAAAAGACCGCCAGATATACTGACGGTCTTTTAATTTTATTTATACATTGCCCGTGAATGATATTCAACATAGCGACTTTCGTAACCGTAAAAAGTGACACGTACACGCTCGTCATTGACCTCCAAGTTGGAGATAAGCTTTTCCTCAAAGATATTGATATCTTCTGATTCTTTTACCTTAACTCGGAGTTCGTTATTACGGATAGTGGTCATCTGTACAGTTTCATCACCGGCATACATAGAATAACCACTAGAATAATCGCCCTGGTATATCATCAAAGGCCTTCCGGTATTTCTCTCGAAGAAGTCCTGCAGTACTAAAATACGATCTTTCATACTGTAACCTCCCCGTGATTGAGTTATTGGATGATAATGCTACCTTCAGGGAAGAAGTAATCGAGTGCATCAACTTCTTGCTGATTAATAGCATGACGGAGAAATGGATTTTTATGATAAAGACTATTCATATCCAAATTCTCGATAATGTAATTTGAAGTAGCATTCGGACCTCCACGGCCGTAGTAAACATCCGGATCAAACGCACTAGCATGATAACGACGAACCCGCACACTCAATGGGCGAATTTCCTCAATTACCAATACGTTTGTAGTTTTTCCGACACGCGGATTGTCAATACAGAACAATGTATCCTTGATACATACAGTCCCTACTGGGAAACGAACATGGAATGCATCAATAAATTCGTCATAGCTGATTTTCGGCTCACGTACCAAATGCAACGCAGTCAACAGTAAAATATCGTTAGGGTATGTTAGATTGATAGGATTCAAGTCGAATGATTCCAACAATTCAGCCAAAGGAATAACCTGATAATGGTCAATATTCACATTACTGAAGTCAACCTCGGAACCGCGCTGACAGCTATAGAACAGGTTCAACGCTTCCATATTCATGAACGACTTGTCCACCAAATCAGTATATTCCGACAAATATAAAACATTTTCATTCTCGTACATTTATTATTTCCCCCTAGTTATATTATGCTGAGTCCTGAAGTGTGATAACTGTGCCGAAACTAGATGATTTATTGAGTGTTAAAATGGTATGATTACCACCCCTTACACATTTTTAGTCTTCCTATTAACTCGAGTTTATATCATAACTCAAGTATTTCATCATCTATTAACTGTTTACGACACATTAAGGACTCAATTAAAGTTTAATTACAGTTCCACAATTAATCCGGTAAGCTTCTTCCAATGGAATCACAGTAACGTCGGCCATGTAAGCTAGTTGCTGCTGACTATCTGGATTAATAAAAGTAAAACTCTGACCATTATAGTTCTTGCTAATGATAGGTAGCTGAATATCCCCAAAATATTGCCGATAAATTAATTCAGTAGTAATGAGAAAATCGAACTCACTACGTGGATATAATGCTTCATCCTGTCCACCAAAATTCACATAAAACAAATCCTTGTTGATTGGATGTTCCTGTACACTGTAAAGTTCGTTAGGAATCATATTTCCGTCGTAATCCTCACAATTTCGTACTACCTGAAATGTATGATACATTTTGTTCCTCCTTTATAAGATTCCATTCCAATCAGGATCATGTAGACCCAATTCTCGGAAATCACTTGCTACCTCATCAACATCTATTCCATATTCCGAACAATCACGAGTCAGAAACTCATACAACTGCTCAGCTAGTCCGACCATGATTGCGTAGTGATGGTAAGTAAATCCTGAGGAACTATATACGAATGCGTAGTACCTATCCTCGTACTCAAAACATTCAATATTCGTGGTTCGGCTCCGATAAGCCAGTGTTGTATCTTCACCACTTAGTTTGAAGTTCTCAGCGCGGTAATTTTTAACAGCCTGAAATTCCTCTACATTACCATAAGTGCCATAAGGGATTTTTCCAGATTGCTCGATAAGAATTTGTTTTGGAACGTACATACTATACCTCCTCAAATTTACCCATATAAAATAATTAACCAGTCTGAAATCAGACTGGTTATTTAGCCATGAGAGCAAGTTGCTCCGGAGATAACTCCTTATATCCGGTGACCCGGTTTTTACCATTTTGTTTCGAATGATACATAGCGATATCGGACTGTTTAAGGAAGTCCCCAGGGGAAGTTCCAGGTGCATATGTATGATATCCGACGCTTACCGTGACCCCAGCTTCTTTTTCAATCCGCGCCCGTAAAAGTTCAGCCAGTTCTTTAATATTGCCACCAAGGATAATTAGGACAATTTCCTCACCACCATAACGACCAGCTATACCGATTCCGTCAGATACTTCCTTGGCAATCTTAGCTACATGTCGAAGGGCTTCATCACCTTTTTGGTGACCTTGCGTATCATTGAGCTTCTTAAAATTATCAATATCCGTGAAGATTGCTCCAACATTGCTGTTAATTTTAATTTCACGTTCCAAGAAGCTGTAAAAATATTTCCGGTTATATAGTCCGGTTAAGCCATCAGTGATAGATGAATGGTATACAAGCTGCATCAACTCAATAGATCGCTCAAAAATGATAATAAAGAAAATACTATATCCAATAAATGTTAATCCATAAATCGATGTCGTGATGATCTGATCAATCTGGAATAGTGTATCAAGGCTGAAAAGAATTGTCAAGGACCAGATTCCGATTAAGCTAAATGTAAATTTAACTTTCTGCTCCACGAAACGTCGGACCAATAACATCGAGAGTACCAACGCCACAATATCAAAAAAGATGAAAATTGAAGCATAGACGCGCGGACTAAACATTAAGGATATTAAGGAAAAGATAACTACAAAGGCGATTGCTAAGTATGTAGTCATCTGTGCTTCAAAAGTAAATGCCTTATACAGTCGGTAAATTCCGGCATTCATTAACACAAATGAAATTAATGACCATGATGAAAATATAAGTGATACATAACCTTCAGATAATGAAGGAGTATTTTCCATGCTATTAATGACATAAAACATTCCACAGTACATGAGGAAGTTGAATAACACATATCCAGAGAATTGAATATAAGATTTATTCGACCGAGTCGCATAAAGTCTCAATAACATGTAAAATACAATGATAAGGTTGAAACATGATGCTAGCATAAAGTAAATCTGCCAAGAAATCGACTCCATCAAGCTAACCTCCTAATTAAGTCCAACAGCGTCCTTCAATAGCGATGATCTCTTACCATCAACTTCGTCCAGTGAAGTACCAGTCAATAGGTATAATCCATAACGGAGACTTTGGGAATCAGTTAACTCCAAAAGTGTTCGCAAGTGTTCTTTACTGAGTCGACTTAATACTGCACGCAACTCATCGAATTCTTCGTCTGAAATAGTGTGCTTTTCTGGTCTATCAATAAATTCCATGATATCAACAGCAAAAACATCTGCTAATTTAGCAGACTCCACGACAGGTTTGTATTTTTTCCAGAGACGATCCATGATTTTTTTGTTATCTGTCAGTACGTCTTCGGTGATTCCACCAGTGAAAGCCAGTTCAAAAATATCAAAAGGAAAATAGTTTGAATATGCCTGACTAGTTCGATAGACATCAGTTCTTACTTTAGAAGTAGTGAACTCGTACTTACGTGCAGTCTCATCTAACTTTGCCAGTTGCATCAAACAATCGCTTACCCAAGGACTAAGAAATGAAGACTTGAGTAGAAACATATAATGTTCCCACAAAGGCTGTATTCCTTCCTCAGAAGCACCCCGTGTGCGTAGATGTAGTGAAAATTCTTCAAAATCCTGCGCACCCATTACGAGTCGCACAAGGGATTTTATCGATGCCTGTTCCATATAAATAATCAACCCCCAGTGAATGAAAGCAATAATCGTTCCTTAGAGAACGAGTTTCACGCTTAATTACATTATAGTCGGTATATTTCTTAAATTGACCATAAAAGTAATAATCTTGCGTTACTCCTAGATGTATCCGAGCAACGCAAGACTCAATTTGAGATAAAAATGAGACTACTCTTCGTCTTCCCAAAATCCCTGAATTTTAAGGTAAATCTCACTTTTATCCCAAAACTTTCACACTTGAGATTAAGTTGAGATTTGAGATATTCGAGCGTTAGATAATTCCTACCGCTTCAATTTCTTCGATATCTCCAGTTTCATTTTCGACAATATAGTCATTAACTACTTTCAAACCTTCGTCAGTATCAGCCAAGTCCAATTCGATAATCCGCATTCCAGGAACATCAAACATGCTAGGATCTTGGTTAATTAAGAAGACTTGGAATTTGTTAATCGAGGCAAGAGTCTGAATAACCTTACCAATGTTTCTGGTATTGTTACCGTAAACTCCACCGAATGACTCATCGAAGAAGATGAAATGAGTACGTCCAGCAAATGCAATATAAGAGAAAATTAATGATACAGATAGAGTTTGCTTAGCTGCTTCACCTGATTGATGTCGTGGATCCAAGTCCTTACCCATTTGACTTGAAACGAACGAGATATCCGTACACCAACCATTTCTAGCGTGCTCATAATCTGTAATACTTACTTGGTAATTGCGTTTAGGTACAGCGACTTTAAGAGCCTTATTGATAGTGTCTTCCATACCTTCGCGACCATTGTCGTTAATCGCTCCAAGGACTTTTTGCAAAGCCTTGTGTGACTCGCGAAGTACGTTTAATTCGGCACTTTCAACTTCAATCAACTCATCAAGCTTAGCTATACGTAAAGTAGTGGTAGCCCGGCTCTCGTCATAGACTTCCCGACGGGCCTTGATTTTGTCAAGGTCCCGTTGGAATTCTTTGTACTCTTCGCGAAATCCCATATTAAGCTTCCTCGTAGGATAAGTAGCCTACAAAGCGTTTACTTTCATCTTGTACGCTCAGCAAGGTACCAGCTTGTCGAGAATTAAAGAAGTGTACACGGACAATATCGGAAGGTACGGAGCTAGCCAACATAATAAAGTCATTCAGGTTACAACCGAAACTGATTTTATTAAGCGCTGTAGCCTTAGCCCGACTGATTTTCAATTCATCTACAGATTGCTCACCTTTGACGTAAGTCTTAAGTGAAAGCAATGCAGAACTTGGGGAATCGATAACCAATTCAGCTTCCAAATCGTCCTCACCAGTCAATGCCATACGTTTAAGTGAACGCAATAGCGGTTCTTTCGTCATTGCCAGGACAGCCTGTTCTTCCAAGTTTGAGATGATGTTATCAATATCATAACCTTGCTCATAAATTGGATCACGGAAGGAAAATAAGTCAGTTTCAGTTTCGATAACGACAATGGAATCACCGTTAATACGCTTAACTTTCATCTTGCCGCTCTCAGCAAGGAGTCGCAACTGCTTACCGATACTATTGCTGATTACAAACTGTTCTTTAGTTTGGAAAGGAACAATAGCCAAGTTCGCCCCGTCGAAGCAGAAACCACGCAATTTATCAAAGTAAATATTGTTGTCACTGTCATTGATAACATGAGTTTTATCGGACACTGAAAGTAAGGAATCAATGGCAAAACGGAACTCACTCGCATTCCATTCCTCAGTCCATTCGCCTTCGGAAACGTCATGTTCAAACATTTCCGTACTCTTCATTGCCCAAGAAGTCTTATAACTACCAGTTTGAATCTTAACTTCGCCACCAACCGGCTCAAATGAGATTTCATCTTCTGACAGTTTTACCAGTTCGTCGAGACGTTTAGAGTCTACTGCAAATACAGGAAGATCTTCTTCTACAACAGCTGCTACTTTAGCGAACAAGGTCAGTTTTAAGTCAGAGGAAGCCAGGGTCATTGTACCGTCTTTGACTACAAAGTAGTATGCCCGCATGTTATCCAAGTTGGAGGATGATCCGGCAATTTTAGAAGTTTTTTGCATACCTTTTTTAAGTTCATCACGTTTAACTGTAAGTATCGGCATTGAGATAAATCGCTCCTTAAATCGTATATTATAGTATAAGTTAATAGATAAGTATAATTACTTAGATACCCGGAGGGTTATTTGTAAATTTACTCAGTTGCGATCGTGCATTCTGCACCTTCCGTGTAAACTCTCCTGAACGCAAGTTGAAGATAGCTTGCAAGTCCTCCAGTTTATCAAAGTGAACCCCTTTAGCCGCGAGTTCAGCCTTAATTTTATCTACCATTGGACGTTTTACCCGAATCTCAGCCATAACGTCGTTCAGCTGAGTTTCAGCCTTTTTGTACAGTGCAGAGACTTCTTGATATTCATCGCGAATATTAGACATTGGTAAATCTCCTTTCCATTTCCTCATATTATTTAATTAAATTGACCAATTAGAGATAGTAGTGAGATATTACTGGCTAATATAGGACAAAGCTGTTTCCAGTACATCCTGCGGCAATCCCATAGAATTCAACATTTCCTTCGGGTCGAAAGACTTGAAGTGATGAATTTCCAAATCCTTGGAATAGGATCCCAATGATTTCTCGAGACGCTGTGTTCTGATCGATGATCCAAGATCAAAGAACTCCTGCCAATTTTTCAACTCAATAGCTTCGTGTTTTTCTTCACGTGTCAACAAGTTAACCGTAACAAACTGAGCGAAGTCGCGTTGAGTAGACATGTTCAGTTTAGTCCGTCCGATACTACCAGGTACGGAGAGCCTAAACTTAGTTCCATCACTACGTTCATGCTCAACCAACTCGTTAGCGTTGTGTAAATGAGCTGCGATAGTGAGATCGGCTTTCAACAAATTCCATCCGTAGGATGTCAATTCACCGAAGGCATTGATGATACCTGCACCGTCCAATTCGAGATGCATTGCATCAATATTATACTTACTCGAGTCACGTCCGCGTGCATATGATTGTTCAATTGCGGCTTTAGCATCCTTTTGGTAGTGGAGTAAATTGATGCTCCATTTATCATCGTACATTTCGATCGGGGTATAGATCATACCGGTATCCAAAAGGAACTTAAAGAAAGTTTCCTTATTGGGTGATTTATCGTGGTTGCCTTGCACAGCGAAAATAGTGTTATTTACCACTTCAGTCTCACCATCAAGTCGTACAATTTTAACCCCATCGGGCATTTTTGACGAAAGATAGTTATTCAATCTCATAAACCGACGATATACCTGTGCTCGGTAAGTTTCAGACCTGAAAGGGTTGTAAACCAAGTCTCCGGCAAATAACGCCATATCAAAGTTATTCTCAATAATCTTGTCGATAATATCATCCAAGTTTTTGAGTGATTCATCAGAGTATCCACGTGTATGACCAATCTCGCGGTCGTATAATTCCAAGTCAGGAATAACAGCTATTCTACTCATTGCTTACCTCCTATTAAATCCGAACAAGTTGGGAAACATCAACACTGAACGGGCAACTGTTAGTTTCCGCCACAACCGGACAGAATTTATTAGTTTTCATCAAAGTTTCACGTCGCTCACCAATAGCGGCATGTTCAGCGTGAAGTTCTTTATATTTAGCGGAAATTTTCCGGATGTCCTGGAATGTACAGATATGTTGATCAATCTCCAACAACAATTCAGCTTCCTGAACAATTTCTGAGAGTTCTTTAACAGTTGCAGTAAGTTCGGAATTGGATTCCTCTAAGCGTTCCAAAGATGCAACTTGACCTTGTAATTGTTCGATAGTTTCGAGAATTTGAATTTCCTGCTCGAGTTCACCAATTACTACATCCATACCTTGGAGATATGATGTTAAGCGTGTCGCAGTCTGATCAAGAGGTTGGAGTTCAGTTTCCATCTGTAAAACTTGTTCCATTTTCTCGATTATCTGCAATTCCTGTTCCCAATCGTAAATATCAATTTCCGGTACGTCAGGGACATCAGCATTTTCGAGGTCGGTCAGCAACTCGATAGCCTGCTCCATCTTATCCAGAATGTCCATTTCTGCTTCGAACTCTCGTTCAGCTTCCGAAGTGTCAATAGTGATATCTGGAATATTACGTAAATCGTTACGCAACTCCAAAATTTGAGATGATTTATCTTTTACAGACTTTTCAAGTTCTAACATATCAGCCTTAGCCCGTGCCACATCTTGAGTCAACACTTGAGTTCCCAAAGCTTGCTGAATAATTTTAAAGTTCTGCATCGGTGAAGTGTATACACCAATAAGAGGATCTTCAGGTCGACGAATATTAAGTAATTGCTTACTTTGTTCATCGTAATATAGATTAAAGTGTTCACGGATTTTTACCATGTCATCCGCAATCAATGTACCATTTTCGTCAAACATATACGAATATTTCTCAGCACCGAAGGAACGTTTTACAACATTACCTGTCATCAAACCAGCTTCGATGTAAATAGACGATGCTCCATGACGCAAATTATATTTCATATGCACAGCGGCTATATCAGTAAATAGTGCTTCAATAGACTTTCTGAATGAACCTTTACCAATTTCGTTCTCACCTTTGAGGGCAATTGCTCCATAATCAAGGTCACGTAGTATAAGTTCCTTGATAGATTGGAAGTTTCTGATAATTAAATATCGGAACATATCATTTCTCCTTACACCTATAATGAATAATAGGATATTTTTAGACTATATAAATAAAGTCTCAAGATAGTTATCAACTAAGATGTATAGTGAAATTTACACTTATGTCTTCCTCATCCCTTCCTCTTTGTTATCTCTCTTTAATGTTTTTGACTACTAAGAGATAAAGTAGAGACCGATAAGGTATAGATATTTTCATGTAAATTCAGAATTTTCCAATTAAAAAACCGTCTGAGCCTGGCGACTCAAACGGTTTTATATAGAGGGGATGCTGATTAGATGATATCAGCGATTTCTTCAGCGGAGATTTTATCGGAGTGCTGTACGCCTTCACCTTCAGTTTTAGCGAATGGATCTTCCTGGCCTTTAGTTTCGGAAGCAGTGTTGCTTTCAGTACCGGAACTAGTTACGCCGATCAGCTTGTCTACTTCTTCACTGGAGATACTTGGTACATTACCCAGTTGAATCGCAGAAGGATCAACACCGAAGCGTACAAACAATTCTTTCATACGTGTCATGTGCGGTTGCAGAGACAAGAGCGCACTGTCAATGGAACGTGGTACGAAGGATGAAATTTCACCATCGACTTTCTCAAGATCGATTCCCCATACGTTAGAGAAAATGTCATCTTGCACGTCAGCAAGAATCGGATATTGAGCTGTGTTAATTGTCATATCAAGAGCCATTTTCATACGGTCCTTGGTATTTGGATATTTGAAGCTGAATTCACGTGACGCAAGACCGTCAGTTTCTTCGGCACCAGACTGTACCTCTACTTTACGGTAACCGTCAGCCGCGCTGTCCAACTTTTTCTCGAATTGGTTATCAGTGATACGAACCAGTTGAATATCATATTTCGGTTTGCCTTCTGGAGTTGTGGAAGCTGCACCACCACGAGCATCAAGTTCGATAACGCCTGCAGGATAGTAACGAGTAATTTTAGCTTTTGCTACCGGGGAAAGTTTAGAGAACTCAGACCATTTGATCATGCACTCTTCATCAGTAGCCTGTGGATTTTCTTCTTTCCATTTCTCGTACTCAGGACCGAACAAGTTACGGCTCAGATCTTCCCAGTATTTGCAGTAAGGGCAAGAACCGTCATTTTTTGGATTACCTGTAGATGGATCGAGTTCAAGGATATCACTTTCTTCGTCCATAGTCTTTTTGTATCCGTTCAAGCAACGTACAGATTCACCGCGATCTTTACTTGTTTGTACAGAGTGAACACGTTCAGCCAGTACAATAGCATTTGTTCTGTCATCCTCGAAAGGTGTGAACAGGATACGGTACTCTTTACCTGCTTGTGGATTAAAATACGGAATTGTCAACTTGGACCCTGTGAGATTTCTTGATTCTCTCGATTTCATTACTGCCATGATTAGTTTCCTCCTAGGTAATTGTGGAATAGTGTAGAAATTGTGGATATTGTAGTTATAAAGAAAATCTCATAATCATGTTTATTATCCTCAAACATTCTTATTTAATTTTCCTTACACCACCTATTTAAATAGACAAAGTATAGACCCCAGTTCTTTTAATATTTCATAGAATCAGTCATATTTTTATGCCAAAGTTCTTTTTCACTTCGATACCATCATTTTAGTTAATTCTTTTTAATTATAACTTATCTTTGTTAATGATCAAATAATTAGGATACATGTAGGTTACTTTAGAATTGTATGCGACTACCTATGAGGTACATTGTTTAACGTAAATTTTGTATTTTTCCATAAATTGCATCACATAATCATATTCGCTCAAGTAAATACTAACTTTAATCTAATAAAGGAGGAAAACAACATGGCACAAAACAGATCATCAAGCAATAACTTGGTAGTTCCTCAAGCTAGAAACGCAATCGAGCAACTGAAATTCGAGGTAGCACAAGAACTGGGAATTCAACTTCCAGCAGATGGTTACCAAGGTAACATGACATCCTACGAAAACGGATCCATCGGAGGCTATATCACAAAACGTCTCGTAGAAATAGCTGAACAACAACTGGCAGGCCGTACTCGCTAATAAAAAAGCCGTCTATAATCAGACGGCTTTTCTGTGCTATAAAACGTGATTTCCACGAAGTACATCCAACATCACACTAATCATATCAAATCTACGCTCGAAAATAAGATATGAACTTACTTGTTGCTCAAGTTCAGGTTCGTAAATTCCAAGTTCAGCGTACAATCTCTCAACTCGGTAATATACTTTAAACTCGTCCGTATTTCCATCGAGGTAAATATTACATGTATACCGTGATGTTAATTCTTGTACATCCATGTACGAGAGACTTGCAACGAAAAGATAATCTTCGAGATTACCATAGACTTCTGCAAATGATTCAGCAGTTAACTCATCGTAGCGTGTGAAGCAGTCTACTGCATAATGGGATAGTTCGAAATCGTAAGTTTCAGTATTAAACTGTAACTTCTCCTTGTGGTTTTTCAATTTGCTGATCCTTTCTTACTGGTTGACAATTTAAACAACTTCTAGTCATACGACCCTTAAGATTGAATGCTTGTAACTCGTTACCGCAAGTACCACACTCAGTCCTACCGTAAACTTTAAGCTGTTCTGCGAATGTTCCACGATTACCGTTACCATCCTCGTAATCGGAAATTGAAGTTCCGCCTGCCGCAATACTACGTTCCATAATCTTCCGCGTATTATTCCAAATATTTCGCAAATCCTCATCGGTAATCATGTATCCATAAGTCGAAGGATGGATTCCAGAAGCATGCAAAGTTTCATCTGCGTAAATATTTCCAATACCTGCAATCAGTTCCTGATCGAGGAGACTACTTTTAATAAATGAACCGCTGTATTTTTTCTTCGTCCGGAAACGTTTGACGAATTCATCAAAATCTTCAGAGAAAGGCTCAGGTCCGAGTTTGGAAATAGATGTAGATGTTTCCATTTCCTCAGCAGTAAATACTTCCATGTATCCGAATTTTCGCACTTCACAGAAGAATAGCCAACCAGTATCAAGTTTAATATGAATAAATGCATATCTAAGATTGGAACCCAACTCAGCAGTTCCACCTTCTTTGTAAATTAATTTGCCAGTCATTCGCAAGTGACAAATCAATTTAAGTTCATTGTTATCACCATCAAGCAAGTCAATGATAATGTACTTTCCTCGGCGATCGATACCAGTGATCATACTACCTTCGATCATTTCCTTAAAATAGACTCCACCTTGCGGAGTGAGATCGTGGAGTACTACGTCAACCTCTTCAATAATCTTACCTTCAATGTTTGGTCTCAAGCTGCGGACTACTGATTCAACCTCTGGTAATTCTGGCATGATGTACCTCCAAATATAATTAATTGATATATTCTAACAAAAAGAAGATACCCAGGAACAATGCAGCAGTAAGTGCAAGGAAAGTTCCAGGAATTAAGACTCCTGCGGTAAATAATACTGAATATCGTATCAACCACTTAGGGAAGACCTTAAAATCTAATTTATGTTGAACATATCCCAATACTACAGTCAGGAACATAATAACTGAAAAAGTCAAAGTTACCTTGACTGAAGTATATGTAGGTAATCCTGCAAGTCTAGATATTAATAATGACAGAAATAATGAGACTGAACTAGTAGCTATAGAGAGTGTAATAAACTTAAAACTATTGCCCATCGATACTGAACGATATGCCGTAAGATTCATTAGTGTGGATATTTAGAATATCATAAATCTCACGTATAGCTAGTTCAGTTTTTTGAATATCTTCTGTCAAGTAGAGCTTGCTATTAAATTCTGTTCCTTCGTAATTGATGCTATTTAGATAGTGAAAGTGTGTATTACTTGCAGCTGATACCTGTTCAGAACTGAATAATTCATGCCAAAAATTATCTCTCGAGGTACGTGTCTCATTAAGATCACGCATAATCATTAACGAGGATAATGCGGTACCTAAAATATAGCGCAATTTGCTGTAAATTTGCTGTATTCCCGTCCCCTGATTTTGCATCAACTGGGCTATTTCTAATCTGACCTGTTTAATCGTATCGTTATTGTACTTTACAACATCATAAGCATCAGGAGATTGAATCAGAAAGTAGTCCGATCCAAAATCGCTAATCTCAACACCATGATTTACCAAACCATAAATAAGCCGTGGTGATACTATTGATGGATCATGACAATCAATAAGTCGTGAAATCACAACCTCAATTTCAGGTACAGTTTCTCTAATTTCTCGTGTACATTCCTCAATTAACGCAGAACTTGTATGATTATACACGACGACGAAAATATTTACTTTGTCCTCGTAATTACCGTAGATGATACCCGAAATTATCTCTAATCTCGCAGATAATAACTCGTTTAAGAGTTTAATATTTCTCTGGGTGTCGTTATATTCCGAGATGTCGTCCATACTTATCTGATAGTTACACCTCATGGTATACCTCCCTAAATTATTCCAGAATAATTACACCTTATTTTCACCAACACTTTAATGCTAACGATATATTATAGATAAATAATATATTCACCTCATATTAGGCTGATCTTGTCGGACCAATATCAACCAAGTACTGTCCGACTTTTCATGCTCTTTAATATATTCTTCGATATTTTCCCAGAACGGAACGAATCCCAATTCATAACGCTCAGCACGATTTTTGAACTCGTCAAGCGTGACGAATGCCCAACTGAAATCATACATATTGTCTTTACTAAACTGCTTTCCGATACGTTCAACTATATTCCAGTGTAACTTATTTTTAGGTCCCTCTTGAGCTATCAACTCAAATACCTGTTGTATCTCGGGAATTTTCCCATCATCAAAATATACCATCGACCATCCCCACATATTTGCATCATCTTCATCTGTGTAAGGCGACCAATAGCTAAAAGAACCCCTAAATCTGTGTGGCAGTGCGTAATTTCCCTGTAAATCTTGAGAAAATATTACTTCACTCGGAGTTATCTGGACTAAGTGGAGCGTAGTATCCAATCCCATAAATATGTCACCTCTTTATATTGTTAAAATATATTAACCCTATCCGCAAATAAGATAGGGTTAATTTTTGTTAAACGGAAGCGAAAAGTGCCTGTGCTACTTGAGGTTGTGTATCAGCAATATAGGAAAGGTTTGATCTAAATGCCTGATATTGTGTTGAAATAAACTGATTGACATTATTAACATCAAACAGGTCACTAATAGCGAGTTCACCTGAGAACTCATACAGGAAACTATACTGCCAAGCAAGTCGTACACCAAGTGTTCCATGGAAACGATAAACAGCATCAGAACCTGTAGGGATAATTTCAGAGTTGATGATAGAGTGATCGAACTCGATCATACTGTTATTCTGTACATGCGCTGTTAAAAATGAGTCGTGCATCCCGCTCAAAGCCCGCTGCAATCCAGCTTCTGCACTGCGTCGGATAACAGCTTCCCAGGGTGAATCTCCAGTTGTCGATAAAGTTTGAAATGCCCCTGCAATTGTTGTAGGTGGATTCAAACTGAAGTCCATACCACCTCGTTCGAGATTATAAAGATAGTTGCTATCTGCGTGATTAATAAAGTTTTCGTAAGTCATGATTGTTTCCTCCATTATTATATAAAATTTATATGAAAACAGTCTGTTTCTGATTAAGTGTCTTAAATTCATCCACACTATCCCGTATTCGTTTAAGATGGTCTGCAATAAATTCGTGAACGTAATCCTCGTTCAAAAGTTGATATATGATAAAATTGACAGAATAAACATACTCGAACTCAGGATTTAATCCTTCGTAGCCAACCTTAGCTTTTAAATATGTGGAATAGTTAGACAAGTCTGAATTCCATAGAATAGACTGTTCCTCATTACCGAAGGTACTCATATTGAACGCGACTCTACTATCACCATAGTTTACTATGTGTGTGCCCAGAGATTCCCAGTAAATGTCCATAATAACTGTGCCCAAGGCGACACCTAGTATATCCTCGAACTCAGACAGGGTTACCTCATCCATATACTTATTTATATAGTTATATAAGTCCTGAAATAAACCTTCAGTTGTATATGTCATTTCGTTGTCTACGTAAAATTGGTCATAGTTTACATTCAGTCTGTCGATAAAAGTTTGATATTCCAGATGATTTCCTCCTCTCTTTATTCAAATACGATGAATTTTGTACTTATAGAAGTAGTCGATGTATTCCACCAATTTAAATCGCTTATCTTCACAGAAACTGGCTAATTCTTCAGGATCTAGGATAGATTTAAAAGGTAAGTATAAGATGTAAGAGTGGCTGATTTCATTTCCGCTCGTATCGAAATAGGACATTTGATAATTACTTGCAAAACACTTATCGTAGTTATAAGAAATGATTTCAGATTGACCGTCGTAGATAACAGGAATCGACTCTCCTGGATATATACTACTTATAGTCTCCACGAAATAATTACAAAATGCACTATTAAAAGCATATATTAAAGCAGCTTTCGTACCTTTATTCGCTGTCCCATTCTTGGCGTAAAGTATCGCATCCTCGAAAGTAGGTAGATTATAATTCTCGGCTTCATATTGATATGATAATCGAGCGTCCGCTAATAGTCTCAGATTTAAACCTCCCTAGTACTTGACATCATCGCCGAAGAATAACCTCAACAACTCATCATTAACTTTTTTGGCACCTTTCTGGTCCTTGACAGTTAATCCAAAGTCTCCTACAGCGCCAAGTAAATCCTCAAGTTGATCTGATGAAATTATCCTGTTAATGTCGTCAACCCTAGCCATAAATCCAGTTTTCTTTTTTGTATAGTCGATTCCATCCATATGTTCGCCTGTAGAGAATGATTGGATTACAATTACAGATGAAACAATATCAACTAACTGGTCTGGATGAATAAAATAGAGGATGTGTTTGCATTTTCGTACCAGTTTGCTCATATACTTACGAACCTCAGTACATGCCCATGAAGGGAAAGCTAATTCGTCATGATTAGGAAACTGAATACGTAATTCCTGCCGTGCTTCAGCGGGAAACTTCTCCCAATTTTTAAAGAAAGTTAGTGCGTTCGTAATATCAAGTTTAGTTACCTCACTCCGAGGTACTAATAATATTTTTGAATGGGGTTTACCATAAATTTCTCCCGTAGTTTCCTGGTCGATCTTACTATTAAATAACTTCTGTAATCTTTCCCGCTCACGAGTGTTAGTCTGTAAGTTATCCGTGTCTATAGTATTAGCGGATGACTTTTTAACAGGTTTACCCTTAGCTGGCTTAGTAGTTGTACTTTTAGTCGTAGTTCGCGTACTAGTAGCAGGTTTACGTGTAGCGGGTTTAGCTTTAGCCACACTTTTAGTTGCAGCTTTTGTTGTGTTTTTAGTTGCAGCTTTTGTTGTGTTTTTAGTTGTAGCTTTCTTAGTAGTAGTTGAGGTACTCTTAGTTGCCTTCGTACGTGTCGTACTACTTTTTGCCCTAGTTGAAGTCTTTCTCTCAGTTTCATATTCCACATCATTATCAGTCTCAACAGGCTTACGCTTTTTCACAGTCCGTTTCTTCTGTGGAGGTGGTGCTCCAAATAAGGTTTCCAAGAATCCAATTTCATTCGACTTAGATTTCGGCTTAGCCTTAGGTTTAGCTTTCTTCTTAGTCGTTTTACCTCGTCCAAATAGTTTGGAGAGGACACCTTTACCTTTAGATTTACTTTTACTCGCAGAAGAAGCACGACCTGTATTGACAGCTCGTGCTTCATAGATTTGTTTTCTACCTTTAGCGCTACTTATCTTATTTTCGCGTACCATTTTGATAAGTTCTTCATCAGAAATTTCCGGCAATAGAAACACCCCTTAAATGATATTCATTTTGGTTTATTCGCCGTCAGCATCCGAGATTGTAAAATCGTCTACAGTTAGATTGGTTAACTCACGTTTGCGGTATGCGTACTGTGTATCTGAGACCTGATACCCATACTTATTGTGCACAACTGCATAATATCCAATATTTCTGTCATGACTTTTGTCTATAACTACATGGAGACCTTCTCGGCTCCGATATTCGTCAGCGTTATGATCCGGAAGTATTAGCTTCAAGTTCAGTTTCCCTCCTTGCAGCTTCCTCTTGCTGATGTCTCTCATATTCACGTCGGCCACTCAATACATCGCCCGGAGTAAATGATCCATCTTGATCGTCAAAACAATATCCCGGATGCTTATCGGCAAATTCTTCACACTCTAAACAAAAGTAGTAACTGTAAAAATCGGTAGTATTACCTGCGATTGAATGAGCTTTTTCACCCTTTTCAATTTGACGGAGACATCCTTCGCATATGTGGTTCTTTCTAACTGTTACCAGAGTGTTTCGATAAAAATAGGTCATCCTATTTTCCTCCTCTTATATTTTACCATATTTTTAGTACATATCGTTAGCCTAATCACAACGTCAAAGCTAATTCAACCCATTTTTAATAATTTTTTACATATGTAAGTGACATCAATACTTGAGATTGCAGACCAAGCATATATCATATTGAGGTTCCATGACACATTCACCAGGTATATAGTCATATTCAGTACGTTGCATCTCTTTCGGATGATGACAACGATCCTTTAATCCAACTCGGCGCTTAATCCGTTCATCGATCTCATAACGGCATTTAGCACATTCGTTATAAGAATAAGCTACAATTTCATCGTCATACTTGTTGAATACTCGGTGACGATAATAAATCTCACCTTTGAGAATATTTTTGTCGCACCACCTACAATTAGTGTGTAACTTTTTTGATGCGATTAATCTCTTCAAACAATTACCCCCAATTTATCGTTTTAATTAACTTATACATCATCATTACTTAATTAAAACGATATATGGAGGTATTTATTCGACAATTTCGATAACAATTTCAGGTCTTAACGGATACTCAGGTTCACCCTCAAAACTCTCAGCAGTGTAATAGGCTGTATCGCGGGGATAACGCTTATAAAAAGCACCGTTTTCAACACTCTGGAAGACCATTCGTCCCCAGAAGTCGTCTCCAACTGAACGTAATAATAGTTTTTTCATGTATGACACTCCTTTAAAATTTCAGTCATTCCCAATTTTCTCCGGTAATAGTTTATATTTTGAATATTAAGTTCTTCGTAAACGTGTGAATACACATCTGAGATGAATTCCTTACCATGATTATATGCACGTATTTCGAGATTTAATTGGTGTTTAGTTTTTACCATTTCATCAGTGGCACGTTCCTCAGTCCGTCCCATATCTATACCATTATAATATTTATAATGAACATAATGTCCCAATTCATGCGACATTACAGCATGTGCTAATCCCAAGGGTGTTGTCGAATATTTATCAGCTAAGTGAATTATATTGAGCAGGTTCATTGAAATATAGTGAATCTCTTCATCATACTGATAACTACCTAAATCGATATCATCAGTATCTATTACAACAATGTCCCATATGCGTAAAACATCATTCAACCAGTCTTTCATTGCGTATTCAAGTTCAACTCGTCCCATAATTACCAGTCCTTACGTTATAATCATGATGTTATTGTTAATTGCATCGGTAACAGAAATTTCACCCGCAGTATAAGCTGAGTATAATTTCCTTGCTTCAACAAGTAGTTCACCCAAGTTCAGCGAGATAACTTCCTCGTGTACCAAGTTCTCTAATAAGTATAGTGCACTTAACCTAAAATAAAAGGTAAAGCTATACGCATGTACTCGCGTAAATTTTATTTCCACATTAGTCAATAATCCAGCATATTTATCAATAATTATAGCAACCTCAGAAAACTCTGGATCATCTTGCAATGGAACACTAATAACTAGAGGACTATCCGATACAAGGACTTGGTACAACTCTGCCACCGATAACACCTCAACTTTTCATCGGATTTTATAATACATAATTGATATTATATCCACGGTCACTTGCATTCTTGATCATTTCAAGTACACCTACAGGTATATTACCATATTCAATTTCAATAATTGGAGTTTCGCCACCGTCATTATAATCGAACATAATGCAAGGTGTTTGCGAAACTCCATAAGTTGTTCTGTAAATATCAAGTTTAAGTCCTGACAAGATGATTACCTCATTTCAATTATTTATAAATTCCACGATACCACATCAAAAGCAATTTACAGTGATCCAATGCGGTTAGCTGTTTAATTGTGCTATTTAGATCGGAGTCAGAAATACTGTTATCCAGATTAAGATAACGTTGTACAACTCGCATGAATTCTCTACGTGCGCCATCACGAACTTCAAAGAGTTCCTTCAACAAGTGACTAGATTGTCTGATATTTTCGGAATATCGATAGGTTCCACTATTGTACATTAGAATGAAATCCTCGTTAGCGATGTTGTCATACATAATCTGAGGTAGTATAGCAAGCGCTACCATATAATCAGTAAATATACCTGCCTCTAGATTAAGAATCTCTACGTAAGATAACTCGTTTGCTTTCCTAAATCCAGCTGAGTTACTCAATGTCCGATCACTCCTATCCGAATCTCCGTTTTCTATCCGCGGCATATTCCTTTTTATAAGTTTTGACAAACCATGAATTATAGTTTCTCAGTTCCCGGAAAGATGCATCGTAATTACGTTTAGCTTCTTTCCACTCGGGCATCGCACGGACATGATCAGGAATTCCACCAATTGGGGATAAACCGTACTGTTCAAATTCCTTCAATTTAGCGGATTGTTCCTTATTCCAATCTTCTAGCATCTGACGATGTGCTTTAGCTTCCTCATAAGATGCACTCATATCAATAGAACCTTTCAGCGGAATTTACAGCAGCTTTTGCCAATTCAAGTCCATGCTTCAATCGCGGATCAGCTTCGATTTCCTCAAATGTAAAATTCAACGCATCCAAAGTGTGACTTACATCCTGAGTATAACCGTATTCATGGTTTGCCAATTCATAGTAAAACATTTCATAAATGAACCCTTCGCCAGTAGTATCTGCGTCAATTGCCATCTTTTTACGTCTAGCAATATTGATATGCATTTCATAATAGGCTCCGTGATCTTCTTTACGAACAAAACCACCCATCCCAATTGACTTGACTTTATCTTCGTCAGTCCGCTTCAGCCCTAGCTGCACTAAACCTTCCTCAAATTGTTCGGTATCGAAGGCATAAAACGAAGGAAAATTGTTGATTTCTTCGCTGATTTCACGTTTCATCTCGACATAAGAGTTTGTCATGTTAATTTCTCCTTTTCACTCAGCTGCTATTCTTGATGTAATTGGACTTTATACATATAGTCCATTCATTACCATCAACACCAATTTACATTGATCCAAATTTGTTAGCTGTGCCACAGTAGTTGCTACAGTCTCGATATCCCTAATATCGCTGAGATCCAAATAGTCATACATAGCTTGACTATATGCTTCGCGTCTGAATCTGCCGTCCATGAAGAATGCTTCTAACATAGAATTGCAGTCTTTGGTATTAGTTGAAAATCGGAACAGTCCGGTTGAGTATGCGTGAATAAATGATTGTTTACTATTTTCATCATTTATAAGATCACTAAATAAGTGCCATGCCACGTAATAGTCGGTTTTAAAATCTGCCTGCAATTTCAGTATATCAGGCATATATAATTGTGTAGGTGCTGTCACTATTATTCCCCCTCATTATTTTCGTTGTTATTAATATATTGTGCAATAAGAATAATTCTAGCTAAGTGCAATGATTGTTTATCAGCTATTCCGATATTATGATGTTCAGTATCTAACTCACTAAAGTACTGTGCAGCTGTCTTCTTGATCCTATCCTCACTGGAAGGATCGATTTCGTGTATATCACGTAAGGCGATGTTAATGTATTCAGTGTTCGTGCTATAATTGAAGATTCCCGACTCATGATGAAGTAGGAAATCTTCGAACTCCGTATGCTCGTTGTATACAGCATTATGCACGTAAAAATCGATATCAATTCCAGCAGGTAGAGATTTTATTTCAGTTAAATTCATAATAATTCCCCTATCTATCAAAAATAGCTTCCGATATTTTTGAGTGGAATGCTCGACGTTCAGCAGCGGTTAAACTTCTTGACACATCTCGAATCGTACTTAAAATGTCATCGAGAGGTTCAACCTTAGCTGACTTTCTATTAACCGATTTAACATTCAAACGTTGCTTGGCTTCTTCATCAGCAATTGCCCAACGTTTAATTCTATCAGTATCATGATACCGCTGTGAATATTGAGGTGCGTTAACTCCCTCAACATAAATTTTATTAGTCTCACCCTTCGGACTGTAAAACTTGTACACTCCGCCGACTGCTGCCATTACGACAGAACTATCGTAACCTTTAGCATCGTTGTACTCGTCAGCACTATCTACAGGTAACCAATAGTATGTCTTTCTACCTTTACTATCTAACCGAATTCCCATGTATACCATCAGGAATTCTTCGATTTCATTATTCTGCTGTTCGGCTCCCAATCAACTCACCCCCGAGTTTGCAAATCTGAGTCAGAATAAATGGAGAATAGTAGTTTGGATTCTCAGTCACAGTGTACTCCCATTGTGTTCCGTCATCTTTTGTGAGTATTACAACAATACATTCATATTCATGGTTGTGATGGTAATTGTTCAGAACACCAGTAAATATATGGAATTTATCCAGTTCTCTATTATATATCTCATAAGCAACCTTATCACCCTGATTCAAATTTTCCAGCGATACAAGCATTTCATTTACAACATTGTCAAATACTTGAGTCATGTTAAGTCCTCCTATGATTGTTATTAAACGAGTTTGATACTTTTGACAGAATAGTTAGAACTTTTTAACGTTTCACCACTGATATGGAAAACTACTTCATCAGTGTGTTCGGTCAGTAAGTTGAGAATAATAACACCATCCACCGTAGCGTATGTTTCGTAAATATAGGTACTGGATGCTGACTGTCCATTGAATCGATTATGATACTGTACTTCTATGCAATCTCCAGGATTAACCACATTAAGTACCTGATATATACTGTCAAAATATGCTTTTTCTCTATCAGCTGAGTACCTAATCAAAGTTAGATCATGGGAAGCGACAGTATTTAAACCTACCTCACACAAGTCATCCCGTTGCAGACGAAATGCATAAGATTTTCTACCTGTGACATTTCCGCGCGCATCCAATTCATCTATTGATTCTCGTACTATAGTTGCGTACAAAATTCCAAGACCATTAGATATACCGTGTTGATTAGGATTATGATCGGTATAAACAACACGGTCGCCTACGTACAGCCATTCTCCGAATTTGTCGTAACGACCAGAAAAT
Source organism: Paenibacillus pabuli (assembly GCF_039831995.1). Classification (NCBI taxonomy): domain Bacteria; kingdom Bacillati; phylum Bacillota; class Bacilli; order Caryophanales; family Paenibacillaceae; genus Paenibacillus; species Paenibacillus pabuli. Next base: position 63,724 of record NZ_JBDOIO010000001.1, on the reverse strand, counting down.
CTAGGTTTACCTTCTCCGATATATGCGATATGATTTTCAAAATTAGATTGCATTGATATAACCTCCGTATATGTAAATATATTTTCTTCTATTATATACTTATTTATAAGCTTTATTGAGCTACCTAAAGTTAATACTTACGATCTAATATTGAGAATATTTTGAGAAAGAATTTAACCCCTTAGAATTAAAGTTATTCAATCCTAAGGGGTAGTTAAATTTATGCTATATTAAATTTGGCTATTATAGTCGTCTTCGTCAGATTCTTCATCCGAATCGTCCTCATCGGATTCATCCTCGTCAGAGTCTTCATCCTCATCATCGCCAGGGTTGTCTTCGTCAAAATCGTCATCATCTGAATCTTCATCGGAATCGTCCTCATCATACTCTTCGTCATCGGATTCTTCATCGTCAGAGTCTTCATCATCTGAATCTTCGTCTGAATCGTACTCTTCGTCTTCATCCTCGTCGAAGTCTTCATCGCCTTCTTCATCGTGAGCATCAAGATGGAGTTCACCGTTGGCATAAGTAAATTCGATGCCTGCGAATTCTAGTTTCTTGCTGATCAGTTCCAAGGATTCAGGATTTTCGAATACCTCAGTATCGGACTCATCCACGACAAGAACGTTCTCCCCGTTATTTACAGCGGAAATGATCATTTCCTCAATCACTGATACCTTATCAACTGCTGCCATTTACGATTCCTCCAATTATATATTATTTTTCTCTCTACCCCAATTAATGAAAAGGATTATTTTAGGATAGTGAAAATTGTCAATTAACATCAATCATGTAATTCTTGCCATGATATGGCATAACAAAAATCTTATTCTCTCTTGGCAATGCTACCCAGTACAAAGCATTCATCAATTCGGGATACTGTATTTGAAGTGTAATTCTATCATGAAGAGGAGTTTTGAAATCAAATACAAAATCCTCTGGAATTGTCTCAAATAATGCCCTAGTCTCAGGACTTTCGTAAATGAACTGGTCAGCGTTCCTTGAAATAATGTACCCGCAATTACTACAATCGACTTCAGCTATATCCAGAAGTTCAGTAGGTTCTTCGAAGTTATAAAAGGGTGTCTGAAACTGATAATTCCAATACAGCAATCCGCAAAGTGTTTCATGGCGTTCTGTATTCCAAACATCAATTACATGCCGTTTACCGCTATTACTGTTGTAAACCTTGAGGAACCTGACACCGTCGTTCAATTCGAAGAACCTCCCTTATTTTACTTAACAGTATATACCGATTGGGATAATAGTTTAGGTATTTCTGCCACATCTGAGTAAGGTATCAACTTAACATTTCTCAAATGAGTTACGGACTGTGGAATATCTACATCCGACCTGTAGAATGCGAATATTCTTTTACCTATCGCATCTGCCCAGCCTAGTTCAATTCCCACGCCCATGCTCACATGTGAGACCTCAGCTACCACAAAAGGTGATAAACTAATCCTATCATAGGATGATATTTCACTATTGTCATATCCGAAGAAATTGTATTGTCCGAGTCCTTCGTGACTGCCGAGTAAACTTACAAGCGTTGCTACACTACTTTTACTGAACTCACTAGAGTATGCAACGTATACTTGTGATTTTTGCATGTAATTCCCTCCTTTGCGTAATTTTATATTACACGTACAACCTTATTGAATAATAGTGTATCTTTATCCGTTACTCTGATATCTTTATGAAAATGACCGAAATACCAATGTTCGTAATTCAATTTCGATCTGACATACTCAAAATGATCATTTAAGACTTCACCCTTAATCCGCGATTTAACTACTTCCTCACCGAGAATGTTAAGAACAGTTCTGGAACAGGTATGAGTCAACATATAATCAACTTTCCAATTAATATCTGCCAGTACATGCAAGCTTTCAACAAGTTCAGCTTCACTAGGGACTTCATCTGCCCACCAATTCACGTTCTCAATACGCCGTCCTTTATCGGTAGATTCAGCACCACCAAGCGTATAGAAAGTTCTGTCACAAATTGTGAATACTTGATTTCTCTCCAGATATAGAACGTTATCACGGATTCTTCGTACTTTACCGCAATTCCATTCGTTTTCTGGATATGTACGAATTAGATCAATGTTATCATGGTTACCTTCAATGAAAAGAGTGGTAAAATTCTTCTCGTTTATCCACTTCAACCAAAAGCGATCTTCACTGTCGTCTTCCTTCCAGGGAAAACCAAAGTCACCTACGATAATGAGAAAGTCCTCACGTGTTAATTCTTTTTGTTGTGGGAAATTCTTAGTATTCAGTTTGTGAATATCGATTTCCCCGTGACAGTCTCCCGTGACGTATACTCTTCCCATATTTATTCTCCTTAAAGGTTACTGAAGAAGTCATCCATTTTTTTCCTTGATGCAATCTCAATGATTTCAAGATCACCAAGCATAACAACCCCATATTGCGCAAAAATCTCATTGATCGCGTTACGTACCTCATCATCGTCATGACAATATCTGATAAAAGGATCATGCTCGCCGTAAATCACAATAAATTTGTGATTGTTCATTTTAACACCTCCGCGTATTTAATATATTGATAGTTCCGGAGTCTGACCAGAAAATCTAAACAACAATGCAGATCGTTGAGAATACTTGTCCGACTTAAGATGAACTCCCTCAGCGTCTATTACACCTTCAAGTATTCCACCACGTTTGCTAGTTTTCAGAAATTTTTGGTGTACATTATCAGGCTTAAAATTCGGTGCAACTACCTGTAAATTCCTCACCAGTTCAGCGATAGTGAAAGTGTCTGTTAGGAAGTATTTTGCTATATCCGTTATAAGTATAATTCTTTGAAGATACTCATACACACTATCGATAATCTTTCGGTGATTTGGAAATATATCCAGTTTATCTAACTGCTCAATACTGAACAGGTCAACTGATTTTGGATCATCCTGGCGTCTGAAATCATCCAATTGGTGATAAGGTATAACAGATAAGAATGAGTGGTGAATAATCCATGCACCTGAGTCATCTGTATAATCGCTACACTGCCCAACGTACTCAATATAAGGGTCAGTTGTTAGTGTTAGTTCCTTTACGATATCGGTCGCCATATCATCAAGTGATACATAACGATCGATTACCTGACCAGGTAATTTCCACATACCTTTATCTGATCTGACAAGGAATACCTTTAGTTCATAATCAGGTAAATTTCTTCTAACAGATACATTTTCATGAGGTACCATGGTAAATGCAACTACATCTGCCGATACTCCGTCGGGAGTCCTGAAGTCATCAGCTATCTTGTCCTTACCCAACTTCCCAACCTCCTTAAGATTTAATACCTATGTATCAATAATGTTAATGTGACATTATAGACCCCTAAAATAAATTGCCACCTCTCAGTGACATCTTGTTTGTTTTAATACTGTATTTTAATAATATTATTATAACATATTAAGTCGATTTTTTCAAGTTTCGATCCATTTTTTGCCAAAATAAAAGAGACACCCGTGAGTGCCCCTATCATCACTGCTCAATTTATTTCTGAACGTTGTTATAGTAATGGGTAATCATTTCGTTTACTGTGATATCCCCGTAGTATGAACTTAAGAAATACCTAAGCACCGGTTCCTCTATTAAAACCTCGTGATGATTAAGAAAATACTCCATGTGCCCCATACCTTTACCCCAACCGGAGTGATTCTCTCTACGACATCTTGTGTAATCGTAGTAAAGTTCATGAGATGCCTGCTGTATCTCTTGCTGCCTAATTTATTACACCTCCTGATAAGCACTATCGTTAAAAACGTCCAATTTAAACCTATTGTAGTAATACAATCTAGGATCCAGACTCTGTAAAATGTTATAAGCTTCTTCCTTCAATTGCTGTGCTTTTCTAAGTTGTGTATGTAATTCTGAAAGGACTATAACTTTGTCAAGTCGTTCTAAACCGCTAGGTGTATTTTCGATATCGTTAACTGTAGCCTTAACTTCAGTTTCAAGAATAATAACCTGCTTAAAATTTGAAGAGAACTGCGTATATACTTTCCTGAAAAATGCAATTTCATTTTCAGGAAAGATATTATACGCGGTAATATTCCATGCACGTTTAAACCAAATTAAAAATGATGTCATATTTATCTCCTTAAGTACGATCAGTGAGACGTAATAACTCACCGAGGATATCAAAATCACCACTTATAGATTTAAATTCAATAATCTGACTACCGTTTCCTATCTTTGCCCATTCGATAAATCGAAGTAAATCACCCTCGTGAATTTCGCCTAAATCAGTATCTGCCCATCTAAATTTGGGTTTTTCCTCAGGGGACATACCGATAAGCCACCAAGAAGGTCCATATCTACGTTCAATCCTGAAGTATAGGTAATCTCCGTCATTGATTGTTACATTAACAGTCTGATACCAATCGAGGCAAGGTTTATTATAACTGTATACAAAAGGTTCTTTTTTCAATTGTACCTAACCTCCTAAATAGACTAGTTATTCCCAAGAGATAACCATCTTCCATGGTCCAGTATGATCGGTTACTTGCACAGTGTACCCAAAGTCCTGCATAACATTCGTCATGAAACTAGCAAATTCACCTACGAAAATGAGATTGTTGCTATTCAATTCACATGCGCCGTGATGAATCTCAAGGAAATTCTGGTGTAAATTTGCTTGTGCTATAGAGCTGAACAATACAGGACTGTAGGAGAACCACCAATCCTGGACAGTGTTAAACTGATATTCAGATATGTCGATAACTGTAGAATTGACCATAAAATTCTCGCTCCATTCCTTTAAATTAGTTTTACCTCTATTACTTCAATAGACTGTTTACAGAGACATTCGTAAATACAGTTATTCTACATTGAACCTATGGGATTCTTGATACACATACAGAGCTTCTTCGTAGTTTCTACACCTTACCAAGAGTACATGTTCCCCGTTTGTTGCAATTTCTACCTTCGCTCCAGGGCATTTTTCCTGAATGTAGAGTGCAAACTGATGTAAGTTGTTATAATGACCTTCAAAATAGATTTTTCTCATATTAGCTGATTCCTCTCTTATCTAATTCCTCGTCCAAAAAACTTCCGAGATAATCAATATTTAATTGCCACTCCAAAGAGGAACGTCGATTCCATTCTGCAAATGATATAGCTTTATGCTTTTCTAACGTAGTCTTACGACAACTATTGACCTTCATAAAATGCTTTTCCAATGACACCATGTCGAGTTTTCCAACGTCAGCCTGCATTTGCGCGTATCCCCAGTGCTTACACATATGGCAGTCGTCACAAAGGCAAATAAGTCCAGCAAGTGTTACAAAATTCCCGGAGTCACTTTCAACATAATCCCAAATTTCATGTGCAGACATTCTTCCAGTTGTGTCGCAAATTTCACATCGATGCCCTGCACGTTTGTATACTAATCTCCGAATGATATCCCAATCTTCACTCGAAAAATTATTCCGTAAATTCATGTTGAATGATGTAGCAGGTACCAATTCTAATTCTAATTTTAATTTTCGCATATAATCACCTTTAAATGAGATATACCACAAAACCTGAGTTAGGCTTTGTGGTATATGTATCAGGAATTTGTAAGTGTTACACTATTGTCCGTAAGACTGATTGTAATGTTACCATCGATTTTAGCCGGTTCCCAATCAATCTGTAAATCGCTACGAAGGAACTGGACAGTTTTGATGTCCAGAATTTTACCACCGTCATTGAAGATAAGACAATTATGCCACTGTTCTTCACCTGCAACTCTGTAAATTCCAGTTGCGACTGAATGTACTAACATCTAGTTGTCCTCCAAATCTGCATAAGCTAAGAGATTATTCTCATGAATAAGGTTGAAGCTTAATATATCATTTATATTACAGTTAATTATTTTTCCTCCGCCAGAGTATGTAGAATATACGTAGTAATCAGGTAAAAAGTATCCCTGATTAAAGTGCTGCAATAATATTATGACAACATCTCCAGCATATGAACTAACAAATTCGGCAAGTTGCGGAGTTAATGCATCAGATTGAATTAGCAGATAATCGTATTCTTCAACAATATCCAAAAGATCGTTATTATCTATATATTCCTGATCCTTAGTTATTTTTGCGTTAATTGACTCGTAAGTATATCCGCTCTTGAGTGCGATGCTCATGTCCCAAATGGAGTAAGTTAAGTTATAAATGTCCTCACCAATAGCTAAGATTCTCCGGTCTCTTTTAACAATTTCATATAAAAAGGGTAATACTGTCACAGCGTTAGCATCGCCTGTAAACATTAATTTCTTTGCATCAGACTCTAATGTCCTATTTGCCCAGAAAAGTACATCATTCATGTAGTTGCCCTCCGGTAAAGTAAATCTAAAATTCATCTATATGCAACTTGTTATCCTGGTGAGGACATGTACCGAATTCTCTGTAATATTCTTCGATACCTAGAGTACATGTCCCTGCATCCAGGTCATCCCCACAATAGGGACAGTATTTAACATTTAATTCTTCGTTTTCTTGCATATCCTTTGTTCTCTACTTAATAGCACGAATCCACATGGATACCTGCATTGTATGAAATAGATCCATGAACAAGAGCGCAGTTACATTTCGGACACATACGTACTTTTACCCCACGCGGATATTTGCTAAGAGCCTTATGATTCGCTTTCAACATATAAGCGATGTTACTGTCCCGCGTGATTTTCTTTACCTCAACCAGTTCGTCAATTACTTTCGCACCCAACATATACATTCAGCCCCTTAGATTATATTTTAGTTTTTTAGTTTACTTTCGCAAGAAGATCATCAATCTATCCTCTATACTAGCGATGAAAGAGATAACTAGATGATTAGTATTTTATCATTATCGTGTATTATTTATTCTTCGCCAGTGTAGCTAATATTCTCAATTATCAGTGTTTCAGGATTCCGGAAACAAATGTAGAGCGGTTCTTTAAAAGTAGGTATCTTATATTTGAAAACATTACCAACAAGACTGTGATAACAAGTTTTCATGTGATAGCGGAAATTGTCCTCAAAAGATTCGAGATATTCCCCATGATGCTGATAAAACTTATAAGATGCATCTAAATAATTGTAAATGTCATCGTCTAAGTTTACTACATTAAGTCTGCCATCCATCATATAGTCAATAACTTCATTTATATTAAAGTAGAGTTTAAAGTTGATACCCAACATCTGCTCTAATTTTAATATCGTATCTCGTACAACAACTTTAGAGGTAAAATCAGTAATGAAAGAATTCTCTAAATTTATTGTATATAAATACTGCCCGTAATCTGAAGCGACTTTAAAGTCCTCAGTCATATAAATACCGTATCCTTCATCCAGTCGTGCCGGATCTGAGTAAGCTGAAAGGCCAGGATCAATAACAAATTCGTTAAAATAAATACGACTACCATGATAAACTAAATTTCCCATACTAACATCCTTTCTCCATTCCTATTCATTCAGCAAGTTGGACGACAATATTATTAAATAATAAGAAAAAAGACACCATATGGCGTCTTTTAATTTAAAATATGATCTTAGTACCTGACATATATGCACCATCTTCAATTTCCTTTATCAGTGCAACGAATTGAGGGACCAATTCAGGTCTCTCTTTAAGTCGTTGGTCAATATCCTTAACCTCACCGTCGAGTAAAATCCAGTACTTTTCACCGTCTACCATGCGATCCCAAATCTTCATAGCGTCCATTCCCGTACTGTCACGGTCAGGGATAAAGATTTTACGTTTGACACGTTTGAGTAACATGCGGTTATAGTCTGTGATTTTGTTACCCATCAAACCGCAACCACCTTTAAGATCGCAATAGTCGATACGGTACTTATCGGTGATACCCTCAACAAGAATAGCGGTCCCGCCTTCGTAAATATCTGGAGTTAATCCAAAGATTACCTGACTCTTAATAACACCTTGGAAGAATAAATTCGTATATTCACCGTCTTCGGGATTCCATGCACACCATCCAACGATGACATTATGCATCTTGAGCGGGTAAATCCAACAGTTTATTACTGCACCACCGAAACGAACAGTAGACATCGTTAAATTATCATATCCGCCGATATACTCATATTCGTCCTCGCTACAGTAAAATATTCCTTGTTTCATCAAGAACTCTTCAGAGAATAGTCGACGTTCAGATAAGTCACTAAAATCGGTTAATGATTGTCCTCTTGCTATTATCTGGTTGGCAATCTGCTGGATGTATGCAATATAAGAGAAATCGATCATTTCAATACCTCCAAACGTCTCAATAGTTTGCCCCTAGGAAAGGCTTATCACTTAATATTACACTGAAAGGTTGTGATTTATCCGGTGTCTCTAGATCAGGAGTTACATATACTGAGCCTGCCAAAATTCCGGAGAGTTCTTTTTTACCTGTCAAGACAGATACCAAGTGTGAATGCGCATTATCTTTGAATTCCGGTTCAATCAAATTTAAGATATCATCCACAAGCTGCAAGTTATTTTGATTCTGGTCGGCAAAAGTCAAAAAGATAAAGCCACTTCCCTGGCCAACAAAGATATTTTTCATATCGATGTTAAATGACGAAGATTCAAGTAATTGAATATCAGGTACTAATGATGTTATCGGGGCACTAACAAGTTCATCGCTAGCTACAAATTCGCCGACCGATACAGTTTCGGCAATTACCTGCTTGATTTCATCAAAATTTCTGCCTGCTAACGTAAATTTGTTAACCTCTTCCTCAATGATGATTTCATTTGGAGCAGGCTGTACCTCTTCGTCATTGCCAACCATTTTACCTATACTAAAAACTATTATAGTAGCAGCCAATGCAATTAGAGGGAATTTAAGGAATTTCTTCGCCTTCTCATAAGAACTCCATATAATCACGAGATACCAGATAAAAAGTGCTCCGGTTAAACAAGCAAAGATTATGGAAGCAATGTTCAACTAAATACCTCCCGGTCTATAATAATCCGATACGTTTTTCTTCTTTGTACCATACCTGAGTTTCACCTTTTTTATTTGAGGCTTTCATTTCACGGATAATATTCTCATATGCATTATCATTGTCTTTAAAGTAAGATGCGAACGCGATTGAGGTATAAACTTCATTCAGCTGTGCAAAAGAGAACCCGGAAGTAAGTTTAACAACATCCTCAATTTGACGTTCATTCAAGAACTTATCAAGTTTACTAAGTTCAAAGAATTGGGCACGCTTTGCATCATCAGGAACCCCGAAATAGTATGTCCGATCAAAGCGACCAGCCCTGTTAACAAGTGCAGAGTCCACACGCTCAGGGTAATTTGTAGTTCCGATAATGAAAATTCCTTCGCGTCTTCCGACCCCATCCAAAGTGTTCAAAAATACTGATCGGCAGTGATCTGGCAATGCATCGAGATCTTCGATTACCAACAGTGCAGGAGAAATTTTATCGATAAAGTCAAATAAAATCTGAATATTATCACTCCGTGTATTGCCACTAACCATCCAGTAAATTACTGGTGCGTTTACCTCAGAAGCAACTGCCTGTATAAGAGAAGATTTACCGTTTCCAGGTGGTCCGTATAAAAGAATTCCTCGTCGATAAGGAATATTATTTTCATTAAAGAAATCTTTGCCGTCATCAAAGAAATGATCTATACTTCGTTTGATAGAATTAACCCAGACATCATCCAATACCATTTCGGAAATATCACGAGTATTACGATCCTCATAAGTGATATTGATATCATAATTTACATCAGTAGCAATAGCAATTTTATTCCGCAACATATTAGAATGTTTGTCTTTCAGGTGATCGTAAAATCTGCGCAACTCGGCTTCCGATTCAGCGAAAATAATATTCATATTACTCGGATGTTCCTGTAGATATAGTACAAGACATACATAAATATTAAATCCCTCATACTTGTACAACCGGTTGTATTTACGTACCTTAACGGAATTATCAATATCAGTATCGAAAGATACATCAAATCGAGAATAATAAGTATAGATGTTCGTAATGAAGTCCAAAGATTCATCATCAGCTTCAATATCACTGGTGATAAACTCGGTAAGTATGCGGTCCATATTGTTAATAGTGTAACTCGATGTATTTTCCCGAGAGTTAATAAAATCTACAATTTTAGAGTTTATATAAGTTTCGGTATTAGTTACGCGAAGGAGGTCATCCCCAGTGTTGTCAATAATAGCACTCAAAATAATTCCCCCTCTTTAGTTATACAACGTACTGATATTGCGTCAGTGTAGACTTCTAAGCTGATTGTAAATTTTAGCGTGATGTAAAGCATGAAATCCATCTACAGGTCCCGAGTTAAGATCCCAGTCAACACAGTTCATATTGGGAGGTAATTCATGGTCGCGGAACTCACCGAATAATGTATAGCGCTCAGTCTTCTTATAGTTAACGGTCGCTTCGAAGTGAGGGTAGTTAAGCGAATTCGTTTCCACGCGCACGATGCTATCACACAAACTCTGTGCTTTCAGCAATTTCGCTTTAAATTTACGCTCCTTTTTACCAATAACGACATGAATTTTACCCTTAAGTTGATTGCAAAATTTAACAATGTCGTCAAGTTCACCTCGAATAAAATTTCCGAGAACTATGACATTATCATCAGGATTGATGAGATTGTTCCACAGACGTAAGGTAACTTCATCCCGTTCAGTAGACGTATTAAATAGAGTGTTAGATGTATACCAAATATGCATGATGTACCTCCTGTAGTATGATTGTTACCAAACTCTTTGTTTGATCGAATCGTTGACTTTCTCGAGCAGCAGAATTTCCTCTTCGGAAAAGATAGTATTATATTCGTTGGTTTTATTGTTATCGTTAGCAAAAGTTAAAGTACACGAACCGTTAGACTGTGCCTTAAGTGTCACACTATTAGCCAGTGTAAAGAAAAGGACAGACGCTGTTTGACTTAGTCTATTTAATTTCACTTCGTCATTCATATCTAAATTAGACGTTAATATTCTATTGTACTTATATGCAACTTCGTTTAACTTATCAATTTCATGTGTAGCTAAATTCACTTCACCGTATTCATTCTCAAAGAATGCGATCTCAGATTTCAGTAGCACTGCAATCTCAGTGAAAGTAAATCCTGATTTTACAAGAGGAGCATACTTGTGACCAATGTATCTACCGGAAGGTTCTATTTTAACGATACCGTTCTGCAGGGCTAATGTTGAAAAGAAGGATACTTCTTTTAATATGTCCTTATACTGAACTATTTTACGTAGTTCTTCAGTCCAGTTAAGTATTGAATTTTTACGTAGACCATATAAGTATGCGTCTTTAGCCTGTTTTTCAACATTCACAGCCATTTTGTACACTCCCTTTAATTATTATTGATATTTTACAAAATTGAAGTTGTAAATTTGATCCTGAATATTTGACATGTATTCTGTCTTGAAATAGCCTTCAGTTATCAAAAATCCGACCAACTCAGCAGCTGTTTCGAAGTCATACATCCAGCCTACAAAATACGCAATTCCAGTATTGTGGCCTTTTTCTTGAATAATAGAAAGGTAGAATCTTTGGTCGTAATATACATTAATAGAATCGCCAATGTACTCATACAGACATAATTCATTTGATACTTGATCAAGCTGTCCAAGTAATCGGTTAAATACACTTATCGGATTATGTTCACCGATTTCACCGTTTGTCTTACCATTATGAACTGCGATAGGTTTTATTGTCATTATTAATCCTCCATTTACCTAGCAAAATTGAAAGTGTTAAAACTTTCTCTGATTTCAGCGTATTCATCGTCTTCGTAGTGACCAGTTTTATCCAAGTACTCCATAATGCCATCAACCGATTCAAATTCGTACATTTTACCGATGAAGTATGATTGATTCTCGTTATAACCTTCCTCAGCAATATCACAAAGATACAGTTTACCCTCGATAAGGAATACGAAAATTGAAGTGTCGTAGTATTCATAAAGTGTCAATGCAAATGATATATCATGAAACCGACTAAGGTAGTTACAAAATTCGCTTTCCACACTGAAGTCGTTAATATCCCCAAGAATTCGGCTATCATGAGTTGCTAAAAGTTTTCCCTCCATATAAAATACCTCCATTTATTTAGTGTCGATCCATTAAATGATCTACGAGATCCGCGAAGTCAGGAGTGTCAGAAATATCATCTAATTTTAACTGTAAAATATCTCCTAGACGTTCCTGCAACTCTTTCTCGTTGATGTCACCTCTATAATCCATTATCACATTAATATTACGTTCAACTAAAGATTTATCTATGAACAAAGAAGAATCTTCAATTTTGTCAATGAACACCGAGGTGATTGTACTGTAAAACTTGTCAAGTAGTTCTGGCTTACTGACAGATACACGGTTAAAACCGATACGTTCCAATTTTTCCTTATGAATATCTCGGAGTGAAAAGTAAATTTTATATCTGTCGTCGCTTGGTCCGTCAAATCCAATTTCAATGACCTCACTCGCAGATCGGTTAATAATAGTGATTTCAGGTGAGATATCGAAAAATCCCAGCTGATATTTAAGTGTGTCCCTGCGGAAGGACAATGTAAAATTAATATTCCGGTTGAATATAGAACAAGTCCGTAAATATTCTGAAATTTTGTCATAATTGACATACCTCATACCTTCAGCGATTTCAGGAATAAACTTGAATACTACAGAAACCCCCTCAGAACCTGCATCAGTACTAATTACTGTGCGCTCAACCTGATCCCGATTATAGTTTCCTTCAAATTTATAAGATTTAGTTCCTTTACTGATAGTAACCTCAGCAGCGTATGTTAAGTCTAAAACGTTCGTTAAGTACTCTGCTGGAACATAACCATTACCTTCCTTTTCAGCGAATCTACTATCGATAGCTGCGTTATCAGATATTTCGATAAAACCGTCGTCATGAAATTTAATTTCACAAGCAACATTCTGATTCTCGTCACTACGCTCAATTAAATTCTCAATGATTGATTTCAGAAAGGTTGGAACGGAAAAGTCATGCTCAGAGTAGTATTTGCTAAGATTTAGCACAGTGAATTTGACTTTGTTATCGTTTTGATTACTCAAAAGGATTCCTCCGATACATTTATCGGTCAAATTAATAAAGTGGAAGTTTTCACTCCCACTTTTAACTTCACCTATTTAATTTTTACGATTGTTTATAGACTTAGTACACGTCGCCAACTACTTCAGATTTATCTTCGATAATATCGATTTTATTCACTCGAACATCACCGTTTTTAGCGATACCTAGTTCAAGTTCACCCTTAACTCTTACTTTATAGAAGTTTTGACCACCATCGATAGATTTAACAGCTGTACCCGTTACAGTGTAAACGTTGTACCCGAAGTTGCTGAAATCATCTTTTAATTCCACATCGAGGCTCAGTAGCCCGTTAAATGATTCTTTTTCATAGAGTGCGTGATGCAACATTACCTGATCCAATGCATCAGTGTTATACAGAGTTTTGTGTGCCAATCCGAATTTAGTTGGAGATTGGTTCCAATACTCTTTAGACGCTTGGAATACAAAACGCTTCAGCTTGGTAGTATCATTAAGTTCGTTATTTTTCAGCGCTAATGCGTGAACAGTTGCAAAAGCTTTGTCGAAAGTATAAGAACTCATACCATCTTTAATCACAGCATTGGAATCATCATTCAATGTTACAGCCGGTGTAGTGGTATTCGATCCACCAGAACTAGTAGTATCCTCAGTTGGACGAGACGCACTGCCTGCTTCAGTCCACAAATCTACAGTCTGAGTTGCGCCGTCCCAGTCAACCTGAATATTAAGTGCTTCAGCTACACTTCGTAAAGGTAAATAAGTACTGTTGTTATAGATGATAGGATCGATGATCTCATTATTCTGGTCCTTAGGAACATAGATTCTACCGTCAATATTGATGTTAATTTCTTTATTGAGATATGCAGTAATTTTCTCAATAGAAGGTGCGGCCATCACCCCCGCTGTCATACATGTTAAACCGAAAGCAGTAATTAATGGAATCAAAACTTTCTTTTTCATTGTAGTCCTCCTGTCCTAGTACCGATTTAAAAGTTAAAGTCAAATTTACCCAAACTCGAACTTCCCCTGTTAATTATATAGACAAATAAAGGCCTGCTTTCGCAGGCCTGAATCAATAATTTACATTAACTTTTCGTTTTACTACAAATTTGATGTAAAATTATGAAACATATTTAGAGAAATGGGTACCAAAGTAGTCAATACTACATTCGTGAACAATTTTACCATTTACTTCAATCCAGAGACTAGCGTATAGTGAACTTTGAAGCTGGCTCACTAGACGCGGTACTTTAGCTAAAACTTCTTTATAAGTACCTTCGGCAAGTGTCTTAGGTGTACTTCCATAGATAGAGAAGCGAAGTTGGTATTTTGCTGGTTTCATAATATCTCGACCTTTCTAAGGACTAGCTATATAGCTATATTTCCAATTTTTCATAGACCCAATTCGATTGTTTCAACCAAATCATCGTCTGTTAAGAGGTAACGTCCACGTTCCTCAGTGATAGCATAAATTTCGGGGTTAAAGTTTTTGGCAATTCTAGTAATAGCGTGTATAGTCCTCATACTAAATGCAACTTTTCCGAGTTCAATCAATCCGGACTTACGTCGTACATAAAGGGTATGATCACCTTGACCTAAACCTAAATTATTTTTTAATGTTGCAAAAATCATAGGGTTTGTTGGTGATTGTTCAAACACTATCTCCAAGGCTGGAAATTTAAGTTTAGTTTCAAGGTTTGTTCCTTTAATATGGTTCCGACTATTGATCTGTTCATAAAGTTCTAAGTGACGCATGCTTGTTTCCGAGGCCAATGCTGCCATTTTTTATTACCTTCTTTCCCTTATTTTTCATCCATTATAATTCTTTATGACTCATTTTTGCTGTAAGGGGCAGCATTATTATCGAACAAAGTATTTTTAAGCTGACTTGCCACTACAATCCACGAATTATAAGGTTAAGCCATACACCTAAACCCATGTTTCTACAAATTTTTACATATTTTTAAATCTTCAAAGTAAATTGTCCACCATTTTGTCGCCATGAAATGCCAAATGTTTCGGCAATTTCCTCACGCATTTCCTCCAACAACTCATCATCCTCAGGAGTCAAGTCCAACTGCATGCAAGCATCATGTAGTTGTTGAGCAATTTCCAACATATTGTTACGGTTATTTTCATACTCAGATGCATCCATATGACCTCGAACATGGATCTGGAATTCAGTGTTAACCGTTACCTGAGATGATAATACATGCTGTACTAGTTTTCGTAAACGAGGATGAGTCTTCCGTGGAATGTAAATTTCCAATTCCATTGATGGCTTAAACGGATTGAACTGAGTAATCTGTACCGTCCGATCTGATGCAGTTGCAATACGAATCCACTCACTAGGGTTAAAATCTCCCATATTATTCCCTCACATTCAATTAATATATTTTTATTTTTCCTAACTTTCATAGTTATATATTTATAACGACATATTTAGGACGCACAAATTAGAAATGTGCGTGTAAATTATCACACGCACATTTGATCTAATTAATATTGTGCCCGTTCAGGCTTGTTGTTATTTGGAAGATGGAATGGCTTATGCACATTACCACGCATTTTCCGTAAATACATGATCTCGTGTTTTTCAATAATGTCAAGCAACTCTACCCGGTTCACATGATACAGTTTATAAGGGGTAGGGATAAGCTTACCACCAGTCATTATAAAGACGTTAGCACCAACCTCAACAGTACGCGGTTTCAAGTACTCTTTGATTTCAGCAATCAAATCAGCAGTTGGAGAATTGAGTTTCAAGAAGACACTTCCGCCGATAACAGCTACAGAGTAATCATCTGTGATTCTAGTAGATGCCTCATTAATGGAGATACTAGCAATACCGGTAACGCCAGGTTGTTCGCCAGTGTCGCCATCTTCAAGATCAACCAATCCATCAGCAAATCGACCTTCGTCAAATGCTTGACTAGCACGTGCGTCATCATCCTTCTCAGATCTGTAAACCATTTCCTCAGTCAACTCTACGTAAACTTCGGCATCATTAATGATTGCATCAAGTACATCTGTTACACCATAGAAGTACTTATCAACTACACCTTTGATTTGGTTATCAGCCATCATTTCATCACGGGTTCTCAAGCCGCGTTCACTTGACCAACCTTTGATTCTTCCGCTTTGGTAAGATTGGATGATACGTTGACATTCAGCTTTAGGATTCTCATAAGGCACAGTATGCATACCTTGTTTAACTTCCTCAATATACTTATCGGAAACCTGTACCGGAATCTCGAGACCATCATTTTTACCATCAGCCCAAGTTGTTGCAACGTTGATACCGATAAACAATGGCGGGAACTTGTCAATTTTAAGTTCCATTTCTTCCCGTGCAATACGAATGAATTGCCATGGGTTGATAGTTTTGTGAACCATACAAATCAACTCGTCATGTACAGAACCAACAACACGTGCATCCATTCCTTCACGTTTCAAGCGGTCATCAAGTCGGTTATGTGCGATTTTGATAACGTCAGCAGCTGTACCTTGAATAGGTGTATTTTTGCAACGACGTTCGTCAAATGAACGTTCACCACTATCAAGTGAGTTGATACTTTCAAGTGGGCGCAAACGGTTGAAGTAAGTACCAACAAAGTTATCCAAACGTGCCCGTTCAATGACATTGTTAAAGAATCGTGTAATATTAGGCAACCGTTGGAAGTAGGTTTCGTATAGTTCCTTTGCTTGACGCAGTGTTTCTGGAGTAGCTGCACCAAATACCCGAATAGCCAGAGATTGTACACCCATTCCGTAAACTGATCCGAAGTTAATCTCTTTACCCTTTTTACGCATCGCACTATCAACGAACTCTACAGGAACATTAAACATGATTGATGCGGTCAATGAGTGAACGTCAGCTTCAGGATCTTGCATCTGCTCAATCAAGTCGTACTCTTGAGCCATTCCGGCGAGAATCCGATACTCTACTTGAGAGTAATCGACAATGATGAAATAATAATCATCCTCAGGAACAAAGATTTCTCGGATACCACGAGATGTCTGCTGAATGTTAGGGTTACTGGAAGAGAATCGACCAGTATCCGTACCTGCTTGGTTATATTTAGGGAAGATGAAGCTGTTAATCTCATCCTCAATGATTTTATCGAAGAACTTAGAAATCAAGTTCAGCGCCTTACGGTGACCCAAGATCAATCCAGGTAGTTTCTTAGGATCTTTCTCATTATCGTTATCCTGCTTCATCAGGAATTTGAGGGTCGCTTCATCTACCGCAGGTTCGTGAGTTTTCTCAGAATATCGTAGAGGTTCATACCCTAATTTGTTGAACAAGACATCCGCCAACTGCTTATTTGACCTAATATCAAATTTACCGCCAGCTTGATTGTAAATTTCAGTTTCGATTTCATCGGCACGTGCTTTGGCTTTTTCTTTCTCGCTCCGTACCTTATCCATATTAACCCGGAATCCGTTGAACTCCATTTCAGCAACTTTACTCATCAGTCGAATTTCCTGACCGTAAATTAGAAGTTGCTGACTCTTAAGTTCTTCCAGGAGCATGAACATCAACATCCGAGTGTTATCAGCATCCGGGCAAGCGTATCTTCGTACAGATTCGAGAGGCAGTAAGTCAAATCGAATGATACCTTTTCCTCGTCCTGTACCAAAGAAATCATCGAGTTCGATCATTTCAATTCCGAGATATTTATCAGTTAAGTGTTTCAAACCTTTGTTACGTCCCAATTTAGGATTCAACATGAAACTGATAATCAGTGTGTCGTGTACGATGTTTACAGTATAGTTCCAGATCATCATTACTTTACCATCAAATGATCCGTTATGAGTTACATACTGCTTTAACTTACTCGTATCATTATGTTTACGACACATGTAGGGTCTCAACTCACGTTGTACCAAGTTAATCGTGAGGTTAGGGAACCGTTTGTGTTTAAGCGGTAAGTAAACTGAAGTATTATCGGCAGTTGAAAATACCAGTCCAACTACATCATGACTCTTAGCATGTAATCCGGAGAAACGGTTAATTTGCAAACCTTCGGTCTCCGTATCGAACCCGATGATCCCATTACAAGGATCAAGTTCCTCTTTGACCCAGGTTAAGAATTCTTCGTCTGAGGTAATTACCCGATAATCTTTATTATCTTGCCAGCTAAGATCACGTTTCCGCATGATAATTTCAAGCGGAGTAATTTTACGTACCAAGTGTTCATCGTCAGTTGTCGTGTTAATTGCTTTATAATTAATATCTTCCAATTTCTTGGGAGATTTAGACTTCGCATTAGTAGTTTCATACTTAATTTCAACTTCACCGTCATTAATTACAAGGTGTTCCTCAACCATACCACTTTGGCTATCCAAATAGGTATGCACGAAACCTTCACTTTGACGGTTATACCTGTCACAGAACATCGATTCCCAGACTTCAGTAACAGGTCGATCTTCCTTTTCAGCTTTCTGACTTCGATAAGTCGTCAAGTAGTCATTGAATGCTGTAAATAGTTGATAATCTCCGTAAAATTCTTCGGTATATCCGCCTTTCTTCATGGCGCCGATCATACCTTTGTACTGAATGTACACTGAGCAGACAAGTATATCTGACTCGTCATAGAGCATGTGATGCTCTCGCTGGGTGTTACCAATACGTTTGTACTGATAACGTCTGTCCTTTATCTGGAAGTAGCCTTCCTGAGTACCAACAACTATCTTCATGCGGATTTAGCCCTCCTAGGCGAATGGTTTAGTATAATATTTTTGGGCTAGTTTGTGAGATTTTTAGTCTAATTTGTTAGATTTTTGGTGAGATTTTTATTTTATCTTAGCTACCTACCCTATATTAAATTGTCAAATTCAAGATAGCATCGGGAATACGAGTATCCAAAGGCAGCCACACATACGTTTTAACTCGACGCAGAGGTATCATACGTGATTCAAGTTTTTGTAAATCAAATACACGCAAGTTACCGGTGTAGATGTCATGATCTGATTCCTTCGGAAGAGGACATCCGTACTCGGTGATTAACCGGCTATTAAGTGTACATAACATTTCACGTGTCGATTTATCAGACTTTTCGAAAAGTACCTGCAATACAT
Organism: Paenibacillus pabuli; assembly: GCF_039831995.1. Lineage (NCBI taxonomy): Bacteria > Bacillati > Bacillota > Bacilli > Caryophanales > Paenibacillaceae > Paenibacillus > Paenibacillus pabuli. Next base: position 44,565 of record NZ_JBDOIO010000001.1, on the reverse strand, counting down.
TAGCCTGTAAACCACTTTTAAAAGCGTCATACTGTCTGTAAATTTCTTTTGACATTTGATTACCTCCAAGTAGTTCCCACCATAGATGACTGGAACTCAGTAATCATAGGACGAGGGACTTTAAGATATTCTGCATAGAGCGAGGTGATATAAATTGCACTTACGATTTCATCACTACGAAGAAGATCATTATTTAACAAATCGTAAAATGCATGAGGATCAGCAGAGAAAACAGCTGAATAGTATTCCGCATCTACTTGAGCTATCATTGCAAGTAGCTGAGGATTACGAGTAGCATAAGTCATCCTTTGGATCACACCGTCCAAGTATACCAAGCCGATAATAGAGAACTCAGCATCGTGGAAACCACTATAATACCCAATTTGGTCATCATGTACTTCTTGATAGTTAGTAACTTCCGCGTAAATATAATGTACTTCATTCCGCCAGACGTCGTAAACTCCCATCAGAGTTTTACCATTATGCTCCTGGCAAATTTGAAGTTTCTTACGTTGATCAATTGAACCTCGTGCCCGTGAATTATATGGAATAAAATCGGGATTCTTAGTTACAACGGCCCTGCGAGTAGCGCCGTTATTAACTGTTTCGATCATAAATAATCCCGTTTTCAGCTGCTCATTCCATTCGATGTACATTTCATTCATACTCAACAGCCTTTCTATATCTTATTTTCTACTAATTCTTAATTTAATAGATTCATTTTTGCTGTAATAGGAATAAATAAAAATGACCCCGAAGGGTCATCAGCATATACTTTATATTCGCCCTCTAAACCATTCTGAGAGAATGATAGGTCGAATTATAATACCATCTTCTTCGAAGCCACAGAAAAACTCAGCAAGTGGAACTGAGCCGAAGCTACCATTAGGACCAGCAGAAGGCTCAGAAACTACGATATTTTCTCCATCCGAGTATATAGAGTAGGTCAAGAATAATGGTGATTTTTCGCTTAAAAAAGCCATAACTTCATTGCTATTCATCAAATACATTTCATCGTCATTTACAACGTATACACCATAATACATCGGTTAATCCTCCAATATTATCGAAGTCCTAACCGATAGAGATAGTGTTAGAACTATAGTTGTTATATTAATCTGACTATGTAGGAGTCTTCGATAAGTTATTATTAAATGTCGATAGATGGCAAGCGGTAGAAGTTAAGGTAAGTTGTAACTTTATCACGCAGATAAGGTTGTAATTCTTGTGGTACATGATTAGGATGTACTGCACGGAATTGATTTCCACCCTCATGGCGTACTACTTGATATTCACAGAATTCGGTACCTTGACCATGGTTCTTATTCGTCCAGCAAGTTACAAAATAGTCGCTTCCGTTATAAAGCGGCTTAGTCGAACCGTTGTTACCAGTTTTTTCATCGTTTACGTAAGCATCAACAAAATCAGATACAGCAATAATAAGTGACATGATTAATTCCTCCAGTTAATTGTGTGTAATTGTTAAAACTGACTGTTCAATACTGACTATCCGTAGTTGAGTCTGATCACAGTAAAATTCTTGTATATCTTTCATTTCGATTGTTAGCATATTGGAACCGAAATAGGCATAGGCAACTCCATCTTCGAAACCATAATCCGTGAGTTGACCTGTACCTTCAAGACTACCTTCAGCGGTAGTTGAAATGACAGTACATGTTTTTCCAATAGACTCAGCAATCCATCCAAGAATTTTAAAGAATTGCATACCCATAAAAATGAACCTCCATATTTAGCGCTCAAATACAATGCGTAATTGGCGAGGGTTTACGTCAAGGTAAACATTACCCCAACCCTGGTTCATGTAGCTATTGCATATACGATCAGAAGATTGAGCGGATAACTCGTGAGTATAGGTAGTTATGTCGATAATTATAGGGTAGATTCCTAATGTCAGAGCTTCACTCAGCTTACTTTCAATATATTTATCGATCATAATTATTCTCCTTAAAACTCAATAGGAGAGGACAGTTTTCACTATCCTCTCCTACTTAATTACCATGCTTATCTGTAGATATTAATAACCAACATAGCAGCAATTAAAACTACGAGTACCCCGATAGTAATATAACGACCCTTCATTCTGCTCACCTCCAAGTAATATGTTTAGACTACATCCCAGTAAAATCCAGACTGTTCACCTGAGTCATTATATACAGATTTCCTCCTTTACCGGATAATTAGAATAATGCTTTCGGCAAACTGAAGCATAGTCTTTATTTCCACCGATCTGTATTACATCCCCATCATAAGTAGGAACTCCGTCAATAAGACGTACCACCATTGTTGCATGCCGATCACAGTTATCGACAGTACATGTATTACCTTCGATTTCCTTAATCTCGTCAGCATAAACTAACAGTGCAGCAGATCCTTCAAAAAGAGTATTCATAAAGGTATTCTTAAGACCGTAACATGAAATCGGAATATTCAACTCATCAACAACTTGGGCTAGTTGAATAACCTGATCTTTAGTTAAGAATTGACACTCATCAATAAATACCTTATACAACTTTTCAGGGTTACTTCTTATATCGTCCAAAACCAATTCATAAATGTTAGTATCTGTAGAAATGCACAGCGCAGTCTTACTGATTCCTGCACGTGATGCAATTACACCGATACCATAACGATTATCAAGTTGAGATGTTAAAGCCAGACATCGTTTATTTTGATTCTCGAAACTATGAATTCGTCTGATCGCTTCCATAGACTTACCAGAATCCATTGATGCAAAATAAAATGTTAAACTTTCCAAACTTCAACACTCCTAGAAGTTATTCTTCTATACTACTATTTAATGTTAAAGTTATAAAATTGTCCTAGTTTGCAGTAGGTACTGTTTCGATGTCTGTTGTAAAATTTAACTCGTTGAAATATGAAACAACCTCAGCGTGTGATGTGAATGCATATAGTCCATCCCTCATAAACATGTGATCATCATAGGCGTGTTCTGCCGTACGTTGATGTACATGATAAGGGTGCACGCTATTAGTATTAGTCCAAAATACAGTATATGTAGCCGTCTCTGTTTCGTGGGACTCACTAGCCACAGCCGCATCTCTAATTTCAGCTAGTTTGCGATTAAAAGGTGTACTGATATCCAACCGGTTATTGAAAGATTTCATAATTTCTTGCATGTAATACCACTCCTGTTGTAAATTTAAGTCGCTAATGAATATGGTTTTTCTATTGGATCTATTTCAGGGTTTTCAGTAAATCCGAGCTTACTGAAGAATTTAGCCGCTTCCACGGTATAAGGGAATGCAACGTAAAGTCTCGAACTGTACACTTCAAGTAAGTACCTCACAAGTTCTGAGGCATGACCTTTAAATCGATGTAGGATATTCGTGTAGATACTGTTGATGAGTATATGTTGTCCGGTGTCTATGTATCCGAGTAGTGCAAGGAATTCGTTATTATCACTGAATAACCCAATGAATTTTTTATCCTCACCGTTAAAATCCACACCTAGGAATAGACTCAGGATATCCCGATCTGCATGGTATTCTATACCACTAATATCGATCTTATCCAAAATTCTAAATTGTCTTTCAATCTCATGTAGATCATAATACTGAAGATTCCGTATCAATATAATACCTCCTCCATCACATACCCTAATTAATATGATCAATTAGGGTTAAGTGTATATTGAGTGATGACTCTTCCAATAATGTCTTCTTTTGGTATAAGACCAATAGAGACATTTCTGCTATCCACACTATTAAGTCGATTATCACCCATAACGAAATAGTACCCTGAGGTTATATGATACTCATTAAAATTTAATAGTGACTTTTGTTCATCAGTATAGTGTTCGATATAAGCTTCATTGACCACATTTCCGTTTCGATAAAGGACACCGTTCTCCATTTTTAAGGTATCTCCAGGCATACCTACTACACGCTTGACTATTTTTTCACCATTCTCTAGCTTTATGGCGATGATATTTGTATAACGTAAATCGTTTCTAACGTACTTTAATTTATTGACTAAGACATAGTCTCCGTCATATATCGTAGTTTCCATCGAAACTCCGTCAATACCGTAAATGGATACAGTGAAGAAAGGCAAACAGAAAAGTAGCAGCAATGCCGCTACTCCATAAATTTTAGTATATTTTCTTTTATTCGACATAATCACAAGAATTAAACTGAACCTTCAGTATATCATAGTCTCGCATACCTTCAATATAGTTATCAACTATGTTGCAAGCGTGCGGCTTAGATTCGGCTTCAGTTAAAAGTTTAACAACAAAAACCTCTACAGTCGTCTCGGGATTTTCAGAATAATATTCGAAATCAATTCCTGATCCATGAGTTGTTAAACCAATTAGTTCATTACCAAAATATTCTCGTAAGGAACTAAGAGTTTCAGTGATGTTATCGGTCGGAATAAATAATTCGTAAACAAGTTGGTATTTTGCCACGGTAAATCACTCCTTTAAATTTATCGTTAAGATACCACTTTACGTGTATTTATAACCTGAGTTTTAGCAAAAATATCATGCAGAGTTAGTCTCTTTCTACTGAAAATTAACCACGCGAAGTTAATAAATAGTATGTAAGCCAGTACAACTTTAAACAACTCGCGGGAAATAGATCTGAATATATTGAGCTTTTCTCCGTTTAAGTTTAGCACACGCAGTTTTAAGATCAACTTTCCAGGAGTTGCACCGAAAATAGAGTTGCATAGTGAAAAATACAGTAAAATTATAATTTCATTAAAGAATGGAGTATATGAATCATTTCCCAGAAGTTTCATGAATAAGACACATAAAGGAATAGCGATTGCAGAATCCAAAAGGTATGCAATAACTCTCAAGTAAACTCCTGCTCGTGTGTTACTTACTGTCTCCTGAGGTTTCGCGGTCAATGTTGACATTCTCCGTATCTTCCTTTGCTTCTGCAGATTCGAGTTGCTCATATCTTTGCTGTAATTCGTAATTAAGTTTTTGAGATTGATCAGGAGTGACAAAAGTAATTTCGGTCACTGTTCCCGCATCCTCAATTTTCTTTTTAATTGAAGCTTTGCCATTAAAATAGAAAAGATACATCAACAGGTAAATTGCCAGCGTGAATGAGATGTAGGTTAAATAGTTATCATGTACATTACTCATATAATTCTGTAGGGTAGGACTTAACTTTTCCCAACTCGCAACCCATCTACCCTTTTCTACTAGTCCTGCCAAAATATTTCCGACTAACTGGGTACCTGCCACAATAATTGTGATAACAGATGCCCCTACAAAGGTGCGATCCAAAACTTTCGATTGTTTTTCCAGTTCAATCCGAGTTTTCAACCTGAATCCTCCAGTACATTTTTATTTACTACTTCATATACCATAATAAAATGGAAACCTTAGGGTGAGACCCTAAGGTTAATTAACTATCTTTTCTAAACTAAAATATACTAATATTACTACCACTGAAATAATACTCAACACTGCGGCCGAACCGATAAACACCCATATACTTAGCTTTTTCATAGGCTATCCCCTAATATCGCTGAGTATATCGACGAATTTTAACACCATTAACAATATCCTCATCCATCAGGAATTCGCCCAACGGGTTGATAAAATTGACATCAGTAACATTTGAAATGTTATAAGGTAAGGTATAAGGAGGATTAGCCGGAGTTGTATAGTTCTTGCCAGTTTTATTGAGCTTTGTGATTACTTGAATCCGGTTAATAGTATTATACTGCTGTGAGTTAATATCAGCAATTACGTCATATCCACGCGATGCATTACCAATTCGTTTCACAATAATAGTCGATGTAGAAGTAGAGATAGTCCGAATTCGACCATCACCACGATTAATTAGTGGCATACTTGCAAGCTGTCCCCAAGCTGTCGGAGTTCGGTCTTGAACAAATATTGATAATCTGTCGCCTACATCAAGTGGCCGATCAATTATAGAACCTTTACGGCAGTATGAGTTAGGATTTGAACTAGTCGTACAGTTCAAACGCGCTATGTCCTCGCTACTCTCGTAAAATATATCATAGACTCCAGGACGGATATACTTTTCCAATTTAAGTTGAATGAAATACCGGTTATCTTCACTACCTCGAGAAAGGTTATTCAAGTTATCGGAGAGATAAGTATAAAGGTTGCTACTTAATTGTCCTGTAGTACTGGCAGAATCCGCAGCATTATATACCAAATTTTCTGCCCGACTTTGGATACTAACATTACCGAAGTAAGTATAAGTGAATATTCCGAAAACTAGGAAGAAAACTGTACTTACAATAAAGATTGCGATTTTACCAACCATATACTTATCACCATTCCATTAGAAGTTTGTAATTAAAAAGGGCGCTGTAAATACAGCACCCTCTCTGCCTTACGTGGTAAATTATTTACCCATATCAACTTGTGTGAATTTCAGACGGTTAAGTTTACCGTTTACATCGTACTGCTTAGTTACGCTGAAGATAGCGTTGTCTTTGAAGCTGTTTGGAGATACTGCTTGCTCATACATTGTGTTACCGATTTTCCAGTAGTTAACGATAACATAAGTTTCACCAGTTACGAAAGATCCGTCAGCTACGAAGTCAACTGCGCCTGCACCATCAGATACGCTTACTGTAGACATATTAGCAACAGGTCCTACCAGGATATTGCCTTGACCAGCGATTTTCATGTATTGCTTAACAGTGGAACCGGAAACAGTTGAAGAGTCTTCGATCATGCGGTCGATTTTACCTTGTTCTGCAATTGCTTTCTGACCTGTATCTTTACCTCCAGAGAAGAGCGGGTAAATACCAAGTGCGATCAAGATAAACACCAGAATGATAATGATGATGTTTGCTAGTACCTTAGGCATTGCGTAATTCCTCCTAGTAGATTGTTATAATTTTGTATAAGTAAACTTTTGCCCGCTGCCATTATTTTGAACAGTCACGCTAAAGCTTGCTTTATAGAATGCAAGATCGCTTCCAGCCCCAGGGAAGTCAGCGATACTGTAAACTCGGTTTGAACATCCGGAACAGCTACCGTAGTTGATAGTATTACCGAAACCTTTTACTTCCATTACTACGTTAGGAGTACCCATGTAATATCTGATTGCCCCTACAATGTCCATCCCCTTAACCGAAGCCCCAGGGGTAGTTACATTATCAATCGTAGTATCATATTTAACTTTCTCCAGTCCGTCAGTACGGTTTACCATTAGCGAAGCAGTATTTGCTGAACTATCGATAAGCGTAAACATGAATAGGAGTAGGAGGAAAGCTAAAGTTGAGGAAACAACCTCGTAAATAGGATTATCCATCTTGTATTAGCACCTCCTAGAACAGACTTCCAAAGTTCATCAATTTGCTCCATGGGATAATCAAGTAAAGGCAGCAAATTGTCATAACTACCAAGAAAATCATTGTACCTAGAGAGTTCATACTTTCAGCTTTCTTGCGGTACTTACGTTTTGAACGTTGATTTTCAATAATTATCTCATCACGGAAAATATCGATAGCCAGATCAAAGTCGTTATAAGCAACTTCCAAATTCTCGAAGAACAATCGCTCTGACAATGATGTAGAATCTGTGATAGCATCCTTAAAAGCAGCACCGGTATTTTTCGTGTTATTTGATAAGGCATCGCGAATCTTTTTCAGTCGATGTTGAATGTTAGGTGTCGCATTAGTAATCAAATCTTCGATAATTGTACTGTAATCTACTGGTTTGATACTTCCGTTAACGACAATCAACTTTTTGAGAAAGTTAACATTTCTTCGATCTCGATTAAGTACCTGCATGTTATAAAGCACTAAGTACAGATAAGGAGTGAATGACAACATCAATGATAACATTAGGTAGTAAGTATAATCGTACTCACGATAGTAATAATAGTCGAAAAGTCGATTGTAAACCTTGTTTGCTAAAGTATCAGCAGGCAGGACGGGTTCCATTTTCAAGTCTTTAACATAAGATTCAATCATGAAACTGATATCATCTTGCGAAATATTGTAGATGTCGTCCTTAGTCCAAGTTGCCAGAGCTTGCTCGTAAATCATCATTTCCTGTCTGAATGCAGTATCGACTCTTTCTTCGGGTACTTGCTTCATGTATTGTAAGTCGGTCCGATACTCAAAACTTGTTTCAATCTTCTGAGTGTAGTAATTAATACTTGTCGCCTTTACGGAGATAAGGAAGATGAATACAAGTGCAAAGATTATAACCTGTGCGATAAGAATTGTAATTAAACTAAACGTAGTGAACCTTAGGATACCGCCCCGATATGAGAGTGTATCTTTTACCTTTGCCGTAAATCTCTTCTTCTTTGATAGGTGATAACCACCTATAAACAGAAGAACAAGAGAAGTGACGACAGCTGTCAGTATTAGAAACATGTTATCACTTCCTCAGCTTCCATTAAACTAATATTACTTCGCACTTTCCTCATCAGTAGGTTCAATAGATTCCATATAATGGAGTACAATGACCATAACCATCGCCGCCAAAAGTGTTAGAACCTTCATAATCGAACCTTCAGGCGATTCGTAAAAGTACGTCAGATATCCTTCGAGCATCTTATAACTGAACGCCTCAATACCCCAAAGAGCTAGAGGGAAAGTTACAATACCTAAGTAAACGAATCCGCGTCCTGCCTGCATAACGTCTTGACGATTTTCGACGTCATTCATAACATCATCAGAGAGGAGTCGAAGCTGGTCTTTGATAACCCCAACCTCACCTTTATAGTACGCTTTCCGTACTAGCATCGCGAAAATTGTAACATATTCGTTATTAAAGGTATTTTCCAAACGTCGAAATTCGATATCCATTTTAACATTTTCGTTAATAGAGAGGATTTCTGTAATTCTCTTGAGGACTTTCCGCACAGCTGGGTGAACATCGGGTTGAGTTTTCTCCATCGATTCGAGGATTCTACCACTACCAGCGTACCTAGAGGAGATAAGCTTAAAAGCTAGAGGTAATTTTGTGCTGAAGTACATTTCCATACCGGTGTAGGCCATTCGGAGGAAAATCCAGAAGACGGCATATGTCATAAGAATGTAAAGAACTGCCATATACCAGAGGTCAACATTGTAGAAGTACACGAGGAAAGTGATGTACATAACAAGCGCATACCCAATCGTCATGAACACTGCGATAATAGTGTTATTTTCTAAAGATAACCCGTTAACTTTATTCAAGCTAACCGCTGTTTTTCTTACGATAGCTGTTAACCAGGGGTATCTATCGACAAAGTTGAGTAGTTCTTTAAGAGGTGAACTTGCGCCACGCTTAATTACTCGGTTTTTCCTTGTAATTCTCTTGTCCCAAACCAGAATTCCAATCACTATTAAAGTGAGCACTAGCAGTGAAATGATAAAATACAACATTATCCTTCACCGTCCAGTTCAGCGAACAACTCCTTCAGCCTGCCCATTTTCTCAGAACTAAGGTTAACTCGCATCTTTCTCAAATAGTTATCAGAGGGACGATTCAACTTATTCCACTTTTCTGTATCGTGATCGTACCTAAAGAGCGGAACAATTCGATAAGGTTTTGAATAAAGTTGACGTGCTAAGCGAACTTGTTGCAGATCGAGTACCATATGTTGCTTCTCTTCCAGTGAATAATTATCACCAAGTTTCAGATCAGGAACATAAACATCCTCGTTAACTGTAACTACCTCACTTATACTCTCTACAATTATCTGGCCACTTTCCAGTCGCACTAAATGAATAATTAAATCCAATGCCCGAGAAATATCTACTTCTGCCGTACTTGATTCATGATACATATCAGTACGTAACATCAAGTTCCGGATTGCCGGAATAACTTCATGCTCACTCTGTGCGTGAAGTGTTGCCCCGAATCCAGAGTTCAAACGAAGTGCCGCATCGATTAGTGCTGCAATCTCGCCAGGTTTTGTTATTTCACCTACATACAAGATATCACGCGCTTGCTTAAGGAGAACCTCAAAACACTGTGCCAGCGAACGTTTCATACTCTCAACTACCGTGATGATATTTTTCCACGGGAATTTAAGCTTAGCCTGAATCTCATTCTGTGTATCGATAATACCGATACCCCACTTATTCGGGATTCGCTCGAGTAAAGCGATCAGCAATGATGTTTTACCAACACCCATGTCACCACCAGTTACAACGTGAGTACCTTTACCTGACATATTGAGTTCCAGGAATTCGAACATATCAGAATCAATAGTATTATACTCATCACGTAATTGCTCCAACCTAATTGGTTTCAATGAGAGTATCCGTTCATTGTAATAAGCAGCGTTGGAATCTGGCACCATATCGTAACCTGCAGCGGTAATACGGCTGGAGTTAAGTTTAGCAGCAACTGCACTCGGATTACTTTCGCTGAAAGTATTAGTTGCATTACCAGTTGTCTTTTTCATGATATTTGTCAAAACTGACAAACTATCGAAGCTTAAGAATGACAACCAAATTTTACGTCCCTTAAATGTTACGTAAATATAATCCTTGTCCAAGAATGCTACTTCATTAATATTGTGGTGCGCTAAACTGTCGATCACACTTTGCCCATACTCGGACGCATAAAGCAATTGAGATAATAGGAAGAGTCGGTTAGACGCATATGAGAAATAGTCTTCAATTTTTTCCTGTTCATCACGTACAATGGATCGCATATACTCAGAATCAATCTGATCTTCTGGATCATATTTCTCAAGAATATCACCGAAATCCATAATACTGAGTAACATTTCAAATACGACATGATCTTGGTTATTATAGATATCATCAAAATCAATAAGTTTTGACATGTTCTCCTGCTTGTGATAGCCAAGATGACGGAGGAGTTTAGCGTAGTTACTAATCAGATACTTACGTGCATCTTTGTCACCGAGAATCGTACGTCCGCGTGCATCCTGATATTCGATAATCTCAGCGTCAGCATCTTCACGTTTAATACCGTACATTCGTCTAACGACGTCGATATCAGTAAATGAGTCGTAAACCTCGTTCATCAGTTTCGTGAAAAGAAATTTATCCTTCATTGTGACTCCTCCTATTCGACTTCGGTAAGGAGCGTATCAAGAACTACATCCAAAGCGTCAATATAATTCTTAGGTCCTGATTTCGTGATGAAAGACTTGAGATTATTATCATTAGATTCTTCGATTACCTTAGGTGTGTCAGGGAGAGTTAAAACAGGGACATCCAATCCCAGGTCCTTCAGTTCTTTCTTGATATCGGCAATCCCGTAACCGTGGATATTATCAGAATACTTGTTAATGACAACAATCAGCTTATCTTTGTAGTTCTTGTAATATTCCTGCAGTTCCTCAACATAAGTCAGGAGTCGTCTATTTTGTGTTACCACCATAACAATTTTATCCGCATGTTCATAGAAAGGAGTGGAGTTACGCTGTGCACCACTCACACAGTCCAAAATTGTATGATCGAACAATCGTCCCGAATAATTTGTAAATTCCTCTGCGATATCCTTAGTGATTACAAATTGTTCCGGTGCACTTGTCATAAACAATCCCGGTACAACTTCTTTGATTACTTTACGTTTAAACGTATCTTCATCAAGTGCCTTTGTCGAAACCAACAAACTGAACTCATCCAGGCTTCGAGCAAGAGGAGTATCATTAAGGTAATACTCAATATCTCGTACAGAGTTGATATCAACCAAGTTGATATTAAGACTACGCTTCAATGTGAGTTGCAATGTTGCAAGCGTAGCTGTTACTGTTTGTCCCGTACCCTTACGAGGTGATGTAAATGCAATAATCATTTAAGTAATTCCTCCTGCTTTAACCTTAATTTTTGCGTCCATCCAACTCATACTGGATATAAGTAGATACGTAATCAACGTAGCGTTTAAGTGTAGCTAAATCAGCGGTATCACGCTTACCCAACCAACCGGCAAGTGTCATGTCATCAATTTCAGGATGAATAGCATGGAAGTCATGTAAAATTTGAATTGCCTTCTCAGCTTGCTCAATTTCAAGTGCTTGTTGACGATGATACTCAGCTTCCTCAGCCGTCATGTTATCATCAGGTACATATTGGGTAAGTTTCACGTGATTTCCTCCCTTAATTGCCAGTATTAATTTGGTATCCACTTGCTGGTGATGTAGTATCAGTTTCTGCCGAATCAGTAGTTTCGTCAGTTTTAGCTGTAGCGTCCTTGTCAGAGCTAGGCTCTACCATAGAATCATCAGCCGGAGTTGTATGACGGAGATTAGGATTTTTGAAAGTGATTGGCGAAGCTTTTTGAGTTTCATCCAAGTAAATACGTACTTCCAATTTACCCTTCTTCATTGCTTCTTTCATGTTTCCATACTCAGTCTCATCAACTTCGAATACCATGGAAGATGAAGCAGTTACGTTGTTATCAAGTCCGATTGTTCCGTCAGCCCCAACAGCACCACGGAATTTAATACTGTTAATTTTCTTCTTAGCCATGACTACATCATAACTACCGTCACCATAGTCAACTACTACGTCAACGATATTACCAGAAGCAACAGTACCAGCGACAGAGTTATAAATATCAAACTCTTTCAAACGGTCATATTGGCCGAACCAGTCATCCTTAGCAACAAAATCAGCCAGTGAAACTTGGTCATGTTCTTGGAAATTACGTGTAGTAATTTTACCAACTACAGAGTTAGTATCACTTACCGGATTAGTTACCGCAAATTGTGCCGGCACTTGAACAACTTCGAAGTAGTTAGCCAAATCTTCACGTGTAATTTGCACGTATTTATTCAACTGCATACCAGCTTTAAGTTGAAGTACCGGAATACGTTGTTGTGAGTTAATATCCAATTCTTGAATAGTAGCTTCACGGACTTTCTTTTCATTATGAGGGATAACTGCATAAGTGTAAATCAACGATGTAGTTGTTAAAACTACTAGACCTACAGCACAGTTAATGACGATTGGCATATTCTTACTAACCCAACTCATCGAGGTTACCCCAAAACGCTTGATCTTCATTCTTCGACCTCCAATAATAAACCTGGTATATAAATTTTATTGTAGCTAGATTCAATTAAAAACGTTTGTACAATGTAAATCCTGATGCGTTGTAATTCCGATACTGATAATCTCGATCTCGGATATACTTAGGTTCATCAGTCGAATAGATAACAAAGAAAGTTATCCCTTCGAGAATATTAAAGTTACTCATTTGTATCAGCTTACTGTAATAGTCAGACCGTTGCTTAGGAGTATAGCCAGAGATATCGGCATTTTCCATTCCTGCTGGCCGAATCTGAATTTCAAAACCATAGTTCTTTTCATAAGGGTCACGTGTCATTCGATGTACGTGAGCATTAATCTTCTCGATTACAAGTTTATCGCGTAAATCTTTGGTTAGTTTCTTCCCACCAATAGAAACAGTACTATTATCGACTACAATCTTATTCTCATTAACTGTAGATACAGCCTGATAATAATAGCTAGTTTCATCACGTAAATTCAGGTACATGAGTCGTCCGCTATCATCAATAACAGTATAGTACATCGGTGGTAACCAATCGTAAGTAACTGAGTAGTCGTCTATATTACTAGATGTCCCACCAGTTGGAACGTAGCCCCGATTAATTCCTAGGTAAAAACGGTCACCATATGTAAGTGCCAACATTGGAATATTATTTAAGAAGCGATTCTGCTCTTTAATAGAACCGGTGTTACGGTAGATTGATTGAATAAATTCATCACGCAATACATCGAGATCGATATTAACTACGTCATCGGATTCTAACATATAACCTTCAGAGAGATTGAAATAATCGTTGTCTTGAACCTGTCTTGCGGAGATTAGGGCTTTAGTAGACGTCTGAATTACATGCTGGGTTTTGTGTACCTCATAGTCGTGGGCCTTGACTTCTGCAAAGGGGACGAAAATCCAATTGAAGAAAAGAATGAAACCGAGGAGATAAGCTGCGTTTGCCACACTTCCACCGCCTAAGTCGTTATTGTGTACTCAGGAAGTATTCTCAATCATCAGCTTGATTTCGAAGATTAGTACATAGACTTACACTGATTAATATTTGCGATGAACTAAAAATCTCACACTCTGACACTCAAAGTACCTTCCTTTCTTTTAAAACTCTATACCTTTAATCTACTCGCAAAAATAAGGCGCTTAACAAAGTACCTGTTAAACGCCTTCGTCTATATTTTTTTGTATAGCTTTAGCTAATCCCTAGGTGCCAAGATAGCTTTACTCATTTTATGGAAACCTAATGTCATTCCAAAGGAGACTGCAACATAACCATCGCCGAAGTCCTTAGTAAATCTGCCCACAGTACCTTTAGGTATGTTCTGAGTTCTACCTGACCACTCGCCAGAGAAATCCTCAGTTGTTACTACCCAATCACCTTCATTTACGTTAGACACAAGACATTTCTCCTTTTATTTGAGTTTATATGAGTTGAACTAGCTAAGTTGTTCGATAGGTACTCCATTAATCTCCAGAATTTTACCACCGTCTTGACCCTGTTTCCAGTAGCTATAACCTCCAGGTACATTGGCATTCTCAACTTCGATATACCATCCACCATCATAAGCGTAAAAATTTGCACTGTAAACATCACCTATTACTGTGATACCTTGAGCCTGAATTTTGATTCTATCACCGCGATTAACCTCGATCATGATGCTCAAAACCTCCAAATTTATCATATTTATTTTGCCTACATTGTTAATTTTAACGTGTAAATTTAGTCTGAATAAAAGAAAAACCCTACGACATAAGTCATAGGGTTTTGTTCTTACCAAGTGCGGAACCATTTCATGTCATCTAGGAGAGTTTTCTGCAAGTCATAAAGGAATACTTCACCTTTATTCACTCCCTGTCCAATCATATTGAGATTGGAAGGTCTACTATATCCATAAGAGTTAGGAGTATCCTGTCCCCAGTTCTTATCAATAGCCCACTTATCTTCCATGAAAGTATAGTTGAAAGTGGGATGTCCGGCACTGTATCCAGTGATATGATAAGTTACCAAGATTTTATAATCTTGTATATCTTTCTTATTCACCAAATCAAGAGGACTTCCTTTTTTCACGAACTTAGTTGTCGGAGGAAGGAATGTACGGTTATTATAAGTACTATAATCTTGAGGTCGCATTTCACGCATATACATCGGCAATAACCGTTGGTTATGTGTGATAATTGTTTCGTAAGGTATTTTCTGAGTTGGGGTGTATGTGAATTGGTCGGCAGTTAATGCATACTTACTGTCTTCCAGTTTAATGTAGACTCCATCATCATTTTCAACCCAGATATCAACATCTTGGAGATAGTTATTATTTTTATCGAGTGCATGATATTTAATCTCTAAATCAATATGATCACCAGGATCATTGAATCCGACAGAATCCAGTTTGTACTCCAATCCGTAACCTAAAGAGATATTCTTAGACTCTTTATTGTAATACATTGGGAAGAGGTTAGTCGGGATACCATTGATTTTTAAATTTGAATCAGTTTCATCTGGATTTTTGAAGTAATTTTTCCATGTAAAATCTGCGATATTATTAATACGCAAGTTTTTCAGTTTGTTTATCCAAATTTGAGGTGAAACTGAATGTGTTACGTTACCAGCACGATCTGTTTGACGAATATGCAAGTACCAAGCGCCTTCTTTGAGGTCGTCGAAGCTAGTAGCTTGATTCTGGTTATATACAGTTTTACTATTTATGTTTACATCCACGTATTCAGAGAACTGATTAGGTCCTGTCGCATAATCAGGGTTTGTTAACGGAATATCATTCCATCCGCCACCCCAGTCATTGACAGAAGGTTCGCTTCGATCAGGTCGCTTAGACCATGAGAATTCAGTTTTGACTACACCAGATAATTCATCACCAACGGAAATTCTCACCGTATTATTATAATCCGCAATATAATCGAAAGTACCGTTCTTGTTAACCCCACCAGTACCTGTCATATACCTTGTATCATAAGGTGGTATTGCATCATATCTGTAATCACTGAAGAATCGTGTCTGAGGTCCGCCAGGTTGTACCTCTGGCCATCCTGCATAATCACCTAACTTAGTTGTTAAGGTGTAAACACCTTGCTGATTTATCGTGAATGTCTTACTGTAATTCAACGGAGTCGTCTCAGCATCAGGTAGAGTATAAGAATCCTCACCCAACGGGCTGTAGTAACTGATATTTTTCAAATCCCAACCCGATCCCCAGAATCCAGATAAGTTATCTGAATAATTTAGATCGAATACAATAGGCTGGTTAGTCCATCCTTGACTCGTCTTACCGATAGTATGCACAGGACTAGTCTTATCGAGATTGTAAAATTCAGATTCGCCTGTTATTGGAGCCGGATTCAATGAACAGGTTGGCATTGAATATGTTGCCCCAGAAGGTGGAGCTGAATCCCATCGCCATTGGTACGGTTGCCAATCTACTTTACCATACAATTTATGCTGGAAACCTTCACGATTTATTTGGACACTATTTGATCCGGTAAATGATCCTGTTATTTGGATAGTATCCTCTTTATCTCTCCAACAATAGTATGATGCAGTTCCCGTTTCCGGAGGATTAGGAGTACATCCAGTTGGACCGGGAGTACACGGTACCTCTTTCGTCCACGATACAGGTGTAGTTTGCTCAGCTTTCTGATAGTTTTCTACACTAGCATTAACTGTAAAATCTCTACGTGCCCATCCTCTGACAATTGATCCTTCTTTATCTTTAGTATCATTTGGATCAAATACAACGGTACCTCCGCCACCAGAACCACCTGGGTCAGGTTGTACAGGTGGTGTTCCGTCATACTTAGCGTAGACTGCCATTTTAGGATAGCTGTAGGTAGTTGCTTTAATATCGATGAACCAAGAGTTATACCACCATACCACGCGACCGTTATTATCATCAGCTTTAATCTCATAAGGTGGGTTACCATCAAATGTACCCATCCACTCAAATGTAACTGGGATGCTAGCCTTGTTGGAATCGTCAACTCTGACATTCTTCGTAGCGGACTGATCCACTTTTGCAGTTTGCATACAACTAGGTTCGCATCGATTATACTTAAGGCTGTCTTTATCAACTTCAACAGACTCAACCTGAGTTAATTTAAACTGCTTACCAGGAATCGATGTAGATACCAAGGGTTCAGTCAGCGGGTCCTTTATAGTTAAACTCCTACCGACGTAGACTTTATTGGAACCGCCGGAAGGGGTTGAATTCCAACTTGTTATACCGTTGGGATCTACACCTGCCGCAGAATAAGTCCAATCCCCACTAGCAGGAGGAAATGCATCGTTATTAGACTTTACATAATAACGTTTTCCATCATAATCGTGTGCCCAGAACTTACCTGAAGGTACTCTGAACCAAGCGAAGTACTGCTTTTCACCTGATTTGTCCGCACCTTTTAGTTCTACCTTAGTGCCTGTGATATCACCCACTTGCCAACTCGTATCGGTTACTTTAGTAAGTGTCTTTATAGTTTTACCATCATTATCTAGAATGACAACACTTGTAGCCGCAACATTGTTCTTTTTAGGGACAGTTACAGTAGCATATGCAAGTTTTTTAAGTGGTATATAATCAGTTCCATCAGGATCGCTTACACCTACGCTACCATACCTAACTACGTCACTTATTTTCTCGTAACCCGCAGGTATAGCAGCTGAAACAGTAGATGTATCGAAAAATGGAAGAATGACGACCCCCAAGAGGGTCGCCAATAGAAGAGTTTTTATTCTGTTTCTCAAACTTATCACCTACTGGTTGTATTTTGTATTAAGTACAGAAGTCAGTAGAGGTACACTATCACTGTTTGATCCACCCTGATCAAAGTGAAGTTTAAACTCGTTCTTAGATGTAAAATTTCCTTTAGGTAGAACATAACCTGAAATCCACTTGTATTTTCCCGGTTTAGTTGCGTCGAACGAGAAGTACATTTGCTCGAATTTACTGTTCCACATACCTACACCATGGCTTCGTGTAATTGCGTTGCCTGATGTTTGTGGAGTCTCATACCAGTCTTTGTTATAGAGGGAAATACTACATACATCCAAGCTACTGTTATTGAGGCTTTCCTTAATGTTAAGATCAGTGATAGCTAGAACAGCATAACCGTTTTTAGTGTCTTTCAGTTTGTGGTACTTATTATTCAACCAAGCCAGATCGTTGTTCTTGATATATTTCATATTTGGATCCTTAGGATTATCCAAATCAATAACTACGAATTTCTCAATCGAACAAACAGCTTTACCGTTTTTAATAGAATAGGACATTACAGAATCATCGAAATCTCCGTATTGCGGAGAACTGAAGTATCTCGGCAACATTGTGTAAATATTTGTTTTATGCCAAAGAATTTCTGCTTCTGCGGTAGCATATTTATCAGATGCAAGAGTTTTACCACTCTTTACTGAAAGTACACGTTCGATTACGACAATTGCCTGTGCTCGTGTTGTTGTACCGTCAGGAGCAATTACGCCAGGAGCTGTACCTTGGATCAAACCAGCTTTAGCACCTTCATACAAGTTACGGTTAATATCGTAATCTTTTTTGTATCCGGTAATTCCTGCTCGTACCGCCAACAATGTCATTTCCTTACGTGGCATCTTTTTGTTCCAATCACCTTTGAAATCATTAGCGTAAATTCCTGCTCGAGTAGCAGCATCTACAGATGGCTGATACCAAGTAGTACCTGAGCCGTTTGTTTCCAATCCCAGAGCCATAACCAACATTTTTGTAAATTCTGCACGGGATACTTCTTGCTTCGGCTTGAATGTTCCATCTGCATATCCACTTACATAACCGGCTTTTACAGCATTATTGATAGAAGCTTCTGCCCAATGACCTTTGATATCCTTGAACTTAGTTCCAGTTGAAGCTGCCGTTTGAGACGTAGTCCCAAATCCAGAACCATTAAACAATTTAGTTTGAGTTGTATCTGCTTCAGCTGAAGCAAAGGAAGCGAGTACGATATTGGTAGCTAAGAGTGCAGCAGTCATTGCCATTCCGAATTTTTTCATTTTGAACCCTCCGAATTTTGTGATTGATTATTTTCATCTGATGGTTGTACTTTATCTTTATCGATAACGTAGTAATAGTTCATCAGATAACTTAAATTAGTACCATCCTCAATATTCATGACAGGTTCGGACTGCTGAGGTTCTCCAGATACTTCAAATTCTGAACCTATATCAACATCATTTCTCTTATCCCAACCTATTAACATACTGTTTACGACCTCTGCAGGTCTCAAATATTCTGAAATAGGCTCGTTTAAATACAAAGGGATAGGTGTGTGACTCTCTAGTAAATTAGATTTCACATCATTAATAGGGTTCATTACTTTATTATCGAAGTCAACCTGATAATAGCGCTCAGTCAGTTTACCCCAAATTGTTTGAGGTGCTACACAGACATTTTGATCAAAGACATCAGCTTCTACGTTAGGTGCAAGTTTCGCCAACTTAGCTGGCGAGTCGGCAACAGAGCTATAATCCAGATATTTGATCATTGCCGGATCATTAGCATAAGCGAAGTTGTTGATTGCCGTATCTTTCTTGCCGATAATAGCATCAACTACGAGATTTCCACCAACGGAGAATGATCGGATTGTTGCTTCTCGTTCCTTAGTATCACTACCAGTTTCCCATAGAATATTATCCAGAACTGTTTTATTCCACTCAGTCCGTGTTCCGACAGTATCAAGGTCATACTCTTTGACGACTGGAATACTAATTGTAGCTTTTAGCTGATCCTCAGGAATTTTATATAAAGCCTGACGCCCATCATATGTCAAGCGGAGACCAATTAACTTATTCTCACCAGTTCTTAAGGAATTCGGAACCTTAAAGGTGATTGTTCCTTGGTGATTGACATCTTCGGAATAAGAGAGTAACTTACTCTGTGTTCCAATACATGCTTCTGCAATCAACTTAGTCGGTGCGATGATAGCATGTGCACCAATTCCAAGTAACAGCGCACCAATTACTCCAGTAGCTAGCCACTTTTTATTGCGCAGTTTCAACTAATTCACCCCCGCTAGCGTTGTACGTTCACCAACGGCTGTGATTTCTGTGATATCTGTGGCAGTACCAGAATACTTAGATAAAGGTACAATTACATCATGCTCCTGCGAGTACCAAACTCCATCATCAGCATCCTTAAACCAAACAGATACTAGATTATGTAGTTCTTTATCTTGATAGTAAAATCCTCGATGTGATCCCATTACACGTACTGGGATACCATCAGCTGAAAATTTGTCCTCAACCGCTAATTTAACCCGCTCATAACTAGTCCGTAAGTACTGCTCCTTATTCTGATACTTAGCCATGACATCTGCGTTAGCTTCGGCTAATTTCTGAGTTTTATCCTTGGCGACAGTGACAGTTGATTCAGCTAAGAGTTGAACTTCATTGTAGAGTTCACCTTGAGTGAGTGGCGCAAGTCCAGAGGTAAATTCGCGAAGATAACTTTCGGGGAATGTTTCTTCTTCATTGACTAACGAGTTAGCACTAATACCAACTTCAGTATTTCGAATTTGTTTATCCAATTGCACAAGGATATGAGCTAATTCAGCAGTCGTGATCGAGTCCTGACCACGAATATCAGTCTCAGCGACCAATTCAGCTTTCACCGCTAAATAGAGGTAACTGTAATTTGGATCCTGTGAATATTGGTAGAAATCCTTACTCGGAATCAAATTACCATCACGTTGCTGCATGAGATTGTGATCAAAATCTGCCTTCTCCGCAGCCCACGCTGGATTGTAGATTTCAAGTGCTTTAGCTGCCCAGTTAATCACCTCATAACGACTGATATAGCCTTGTGGCTGGAAACCTGTCGCATACTCAGCAGGTAAAATTAATCCTGCACTGAGTAGTCCTCCTACGATTGCTGAATCAGTACCACTAAGCCCAGAGAATAAATCGTTAGTTACAGGTTTGACACTAAGCAACTTGAGTATATCCTTTGCTGCTTTGATACGTTCGACAGGTTTGTCTGGTGATATAGTCCCAGATGAAGATTTTGACCAAAAACCCGAAGCAATTAACTGTGATACTTCAGCATAATAAGGATTACTTTTATTTAAATCAGAGATACTCACACTCCCTGAAACACCCTTACTAATAACTGAATTTGGAACCGTACCTTCTGCAAAGGTCTGCCCACTTAAAATTAAAGTCAACACTAAAGCAGAAGTACCTATTCGATTAAACCTCAAAGTCTATCACCACCCTAATTTATCCATAAGTTCTTACTTTAATTCAGTAGCCTATTAACAGATATAGAAATGAGATGTACTTGATTCGGGAGTTTTAAGCAAAAATAAAAGGCTACAGCCGAAGCCATAGCCCTTTACCTTATTTAATAATATTTGTTACTTCATAAGAAGTAATCTCAGACCAGAGTCCGGTTTTATTCATCGACCTAGCGTAAATAGTTGTGTTACTATCCACCACTGCAGAGTAATAATATGTCTGCCAGACACCATTCTCACCAATACGATATTGTTTCAACAAAGCATCACTCGGATAGTTGATTGTAAATCTGACTACACCTGTTGTTGGTGCGATGATGTCAGGTACGAACATTGAACTTCCTGCTGGTGTTCCAACATTAGCTGAACCAATGTTAGTGACATTCAGAATAGCTACCTGAGAAACATTACCTACCGCATCAGTAGCACGTGCACTCACCAATACATTTTCCGATACTACCAAAGGACCGGAGTATTTAACCCAGATACCTGTACCTAACATATATTCGTTAGCTACGGAGTCAGAAGGATAAATAATAGAAACTACAACATTTCCTGTAGTTGGAGCATAAGTGTTAGCTGAAATGCCAGGCATATTTGGCGGTACCTTATCGATATTAGTTACCGTATACACAGACTCTGTGGAATAAGATCCAGTTGTGTCTAAGTAACGTGCATACAACTTACCGTTGTCCGTCATTACTACAGTACCATAGTAATTCTGCCATACACCAGTCTCACCAATTTTGTACTGTTTTGTAAATGCGTTACTCGGGTAGTTGATCGTGACATTCACGTTACCACCAGTGATTGCAACAGTGTCAGCACTAAAGGTCGGTGCCGAAGATTGCGATGATGTGATATTCGTCACTTCAACTTTCGAGACATTAGACATAGTACCCTTACTGTCCATACCCCGCGCTTCAATAACAGTACCATTAGTTTTGACTACAACAGGATTATAATAATTCTGCCAAGCCCCACCATCAATACGATATTGTTTCCATGTTACACCTGCTGGGTATGTGATTGTTACTGTGACTGGTCCATCAGTTGCTGTACCAGGAGTCAAGAAGAATGTAGGTGAAGTTGGAACATCATTACTGATATTAGTCACCTCATAAGAAGTAACGTTTGACCAGTTACCTACAGCATCCCGAGATTTAGCGTAAATTTTTGTATTTGCTGTTACGCTAATCGGTTGTGCATAAGTCAAGTAGTCTCCGTTTTCACCAATTCGATACTGCTTAACAGTTGCGTCAGCAGGGTAGTTGATAGTAATTGCAACTTTATCGGATACAATAGTTTTATCAGCTACGAAGGTAGCATCTGCAGGCGGAGTCTTATCGATGTTAGTGACTGAGTAAATACTAATCCCAGATTCTTGACCTGAGCCAGTTACTTCACGCGCTTCAACAGTACCATTTGCTGTCATCGCAAATGGAGAGGTATAAGACTGCCATGTTCCACCATTAAGTCGGTATTCACGTTTAGTTGAAGCACTGCTGTAATTGATTGAAATTGTTACATCAGTATTTGTGGCTAGTGTTTTATCGGCGTTAATCATAGGACCGTTTACAGTAGGTGCTTGAATGTTATTTACCACATAACTAGCAACCTCGGAATAGTTTCCGATATCATCACGTGAACGTGCATAAACTGTAAGATTGTTAGATACAGGGAACTGTCCATGATACGTAATCCACATGCCACCAGTTTCACCGATATGGTATTCTTTCAATGCCACATTATCAGGGTAGGTAATAGTGATATTAACCTTACCGCTTGTTGGTTCTGTAATATCAGCGGTGATGATAGCTTTATCAGGACCAGTTTTCAAAATATTACTCACTGTCAAGTCAGAAATTGGAGAATAAACATTGGCATAGTTTGTAGCGCGTGCCTCGACTTTGCCATTTGTTTTCATTTCAATTGGCTTGATGTAGTTTTGCCAAGCCCCACCATCAATACGGTACTCAGAAACTTTTGTACCACTTGGATATGTTATAGTAACGAAGACACTTTTATTCGTCATAACTACCGCATTGTTAGCGTAAAGATAAGGTGCACTTGGAGTTGTTTTAACAATGTGATTAATAGCTAGCGAGTAATCTGCTGACCAGTTACCAGAAGCGTCCTGATAGCGGCAAGTAATTGTACCATTATCAGTCATTTCGATTGGACCCGTATAATCAAACCAAGCCCCACCGTTAATACGACATTGTTTAACCACAGCATTACTTGGGAAAGTAATTGGTACGTAAATTGGACCAGCTGTTGGAGTTGTGTCCAGAGTTGGCATGATAATCGGTTCCTTAGGAGTAGACTTACTGATATTATCCACAGTCAACGAACCTGCAACTGAAACGTTACCGGCAGCATCAGTAGCCCGAGCCTGTACTACACCATTTGTTGTCAGTGTAATTGGACCGGTATAAGTCATCCATGGACCATTATCAATCCGGTATTCCTTAGTTACTGTCCCGGTAGGATAAGTTACCACGACTTTGACATTTCCATTAGTTGCGTTAGTATTATCCGCCACTAAAATAGGAGGAAGCAAAGTTGTTTTTGTGATATTTGTCACGCTGTATGTTGATACATCGGAAACGTTACCCAGAGCGTCAGTCGATCTTGCGTAAATTGTTCCATTTTCAGTGAAATTTACACCCGCTGTATATGGTCTCCATTCGCCATCATTAACTTTGTACTCTTTCACTACTGCGTTAGTTGGATATCCAATAGTGACGATTACATCCTGGTTAGTTGGAGTTGTTTTACTTGCCGCAAATGTAGCGTTAGCTGGAGGCGTTTTACTAATATTACTAACGATAACCCGTCCAATCGGTGAAACGTTACCCACCGCATCAGTAGAACGTGCTTCAATCAGTGCATTAGTCAAGACCTCAATCGCACCAGTATATTCCTGCCAAGCACCACCATCAACACGGTACTCTTTAATTGTCGCCCCAGTCGGGAATTTCACATCAACATAAACAGTTTGTCCAGTTGGTACTGTAATACTTGGGGTCAGTACTGGAGCTGTAGTTTGCGTATTCTTCACAAAGTTTGTCACGTCATAAGTAGCAACCTCAGAAATATTTCCTGCCAAGTCACGTGAACGTGCATAAATTGTCACGTTGTCGTTAACATTGATCGGATTTCTGTACAAACTCCACGAGCTTCCAGTTGTACTCAGTTTGTATTCACTCAGAGCTGAGTCGGAAGGATAGTTAATTGTTACCCCATAAGCTTGGCTAGTTAATTCCGTTTTATCCGGAGTAAATGTAGCTTTGTCAGGAGCAACCTTATCGATGTTAGAAATTACTACCGTATTCACCTTAGACGGATTACCTGCTGCGTCCTTAGAACGTACAGATACGGTCGTATTTTCAGTCACTGTGATTGGTCCAGTATAAGGTAACCAAGGACTATTACTATCTCCCATTTGATATTCCTTAACAACTGCATCATCAGGGAAATTAGCCACAAGTACAATATCGCGGTTCATTGGAGAAGTTAAGGAACCGTTGTCCGCACTAAACGTTGCATCAGCTGGTCCAGTCTTCTTGATATTAAATACCGGAAGGCTTGAACTAGTACCGATATTACCTGCCCCGTCAATCGCCCGTGCCACAACTGTTGCATTAGCTGTCAACATGATTGGACCAGTATAATCAATCCATTCAGTCTCACCAGCAATTTGATACTGTTTCTTCACCGCATCCACAGGAAAATTGACAGTAACTTCAACATCACCAGAAGTGATTGTAGTTACATCAGCTGAAAGTGTTGGCGGTTCAGGAATAGTTTTCTTGATATTCGTAACTTCATACTTAATGATTGGAGTTACATTGCCCGCTTTGTCACGAGCGCGTGCCGAAATTACCACGTTCTCTGTAACTTTAATCGTACCACTATAAATTCTCCAATCACCATCACCGATGCGGTACTCATTCAGTACAGAATCATCAGCATACCCAATTGAAATTTCCAAGTCAGTATTTGTGAGTTCTGTTTTACTTGCGGTTACTACTGGATCATCAGGAGGAGTACGGTCAATACTATCAACCACATACGCTGCTTCTGGAGAGTAGTTACCATAAGCATCGACTGATCGAGTGTAAACAATTCCGTTATCTGTCATTACCACAGGAGCTGTGTATTCAACCCAGTCCAAACCAATACGGTATTCACGAGTTACTACATCTTCTGGATATTTTACACCGACAATAACATTACCGTTAACAGGATCGACAGCCGCACTGAATGTTGCCGCCGCTGGAGGTGTCTTCTTGATGTTTGTAATATTCATTGTTTCGATTGCAGTCGTATTACCTGCCAAGTCCGTAGCACGAGCTTCAACTAAACCATTCTTAGTGATTAGGAATGGGGAAGTATAATCAAGCCAGTCACCACCATCAAGTCGATATTGCTTAGTCACAGAATCTTCCGAGAATGTGATTGCCATATCGTAATCTTTATTTGTTTTAGTCGTAGTACTAGGCACGAAAACTGGTTTAGCAGGCGGAGTTTTATCAAGTCGATAATCACCCATTGTCTTCTGCAACACATTTCCAGCACCGTCTTTAGCTTCTACATGGACATACCAAATACCATCAGTAGTAATTTGAATATACTGTGAGGAATTAGTACTCCAAGCCGAGAAGCCTGTAGTTGGGAAGTTAGGACTTTGTGTTACTGCATAACGCTGAGATGCAAAACCACTACCTCCAGCATCAGTGAAGTTAACTGTAAATCCGATATTTTTATTCGTCCAGTCTTGACGTGTTAATTCAAAACTTGCTTCAGGTTTTACTAAGTCATCAGTGATTGTGATCGATGAACTATATTCATCAGACCAAGTACCGGAACCGTTCTTAACCTTCAGATATACGGTATATTTACCCTCACCGTAAGTTTTGAAACTGTTGATTGGAGTAGCCCCACTATATACTGCAGTGCCATCTTTTTCAATGCGCCAAGCTGTTTCTGTGATTCCTTTACCACCTGGATCGTATGAATTATCCGCAATTTTTACAATATCATATTTAGTTGCTTGCGAAGGTAAGTCGAAACTTGCCACGGGCTTAGCATCGGTATTTGATGTTGTAATGTAACGCGATTCATATTTACTCCAAGCCCCCTGTTTATCCAAGACACGCAGCTGAATTACATAAGCTTTACCTAAAGGTAAACTGGATGGAATTTTACCTTGTGTCCAGTTGACAGCAGTCGCTTCTTTCCAAGACCACTCAACTTGAGCAATCCCTTTGTCAGCAGCTGACTGGCTATCGGGGTCATATGACTTATCAGTAGTGGTTACCGTATAAGCTGAGGTACCTGCTGTAACTTTTAAATCGAATGCCGCAATTGGTCGCCGATGTGCAATGATATATTGAGGTGAAGGATGCATATCACCGAAAGCAATATCATACTTACCAGGTTTATCAAAGACCATCTGTAAATTCTTCTGCCACTGACCTGCCCAAGATGCCTGACCTAAACTATTCTCAAAATAGTTATAGTCGTGATCAATACGCCAACGTCCTTGCGGATATTCAGTAGTCTGTGAGTTAGTAGCGAGAGAGGAAGGACTTACATTAATATCAATCGGCTCACCTACCAGAACATACTTAGTATCCGTTCCGGAAACAGGATCTACCTTGATTTTTGAGTAAATATACTCTGCCAATTGGTCCATAGCTGAAGCATAGTTACTATTATTAATGAATGTACCGTCATTATTGTTACGTTGGATAAATGCTTGTGCCTGCGCTTGGTTAGTTGTTGATCCCAGAGCTACATAATCAATTTCAGCATTTGTCAAACGTGTTAAAATTTCACCCGATGCTTCAGCATTGTCAAAATCAGCTACTACTTTATTTTCCAAATTGACTACAAAGTGCTCTGCATCAGTACGCCAGGAAGGTTGACGAATTACTTCCTTGAATTGTTTAGCACTGACCATTTGCATTTGTAGATTTTCGAAGGTAAAGTAAGAGAGGATTGTACATGCGTGGGGCACATACGAAGCGATTGGACCGAAGCTATTACCGAAAATTTGAGGCAGTGCATAACTTTTGACAATTTGCGTTCCGTTATCCCACATATCCAAACTTTGTGGTGTTACTTCAATCTTAACGGAGTGATTAGTACCGAAAGGTTTAGCAAAAGTTGTGATCTGTGTTACTCCCGGAATGTTACCAATGCTACTAGTATCCATGTCCCTTAAACTTGTGATACTTGCATTAGCAATCTGGTATAACCGAATTCCGGACTCTTCATAGAGGAGTACATATCCGGAAATTAGACCACCTTCAGACTTGACGTTGAAAAGGAATCCACCACCCTGCATCGAGTGATATTGAATACCAGCTTCATTCAAGTCAAATGTAAATGTTTTCTTACCTGATGTTGAATCCGGCATCAACATAAAGTCACGGTAACCATAGGTGTCGTAACCATAAAATGTTAGTTTCTTACCATTTGATACAATGTGGTCAGTAGTATAACCAGTATCTGATGTTGCTCCAGCATAAGCAGTATCGGAGAAGTTATGCGAATATCGTTGCCAAGCAAAACTATCTTTTGCCGAAACTTCCTTCTGTTCGACAGAAGTTATATTCAACTTATCCGTATTTACTCCTTTTGCCTTGAGTCGTGATTTGAGATCGTCGCTAAAATTAGCAACATCCCAGTTATTCTCACCGACAGTGAGTACAACATCGACATTAGGTGTTGGCGTTAGTGAGATCTGCACATCAGTAGCTGATGCCGAGACTGATGTATCTGCAGACACTAAGTTCATTCCGAGGCTCGACGATAACAGAACCGCAGATAGTGAAATCGCCAACGTTCTCTTTACAAGAGATTTCCTACCCATTCTTTAACCCCCAATCTATTCAGTTTTACACGACTATTTCGTCAGATAGCCGTCAGTAAGTTCAGGTTAATTACCGACTAAATAGGTATATCTTAACCGATATTATAACCTCAAACTTCCACACTAAATGAAGTTGATCATTGGAAGAATAGTATTCCATTAAAAAATCCCTCATATAGAGGGATTTATTAATTATCTTAATTTAAAGTTACTGTCACTGTGAATGTCTTTTCCGTCAAATTCTTATACACCCGGAAGGTAACGGTTTCCTTCACTGGTAGTCCACTATTGTTAGTCTCTGCAACCACAACTTGATCACCGACTACTTTCAGATACTTAGCGGATGCATATCCATCTTGGTGATTAACTCGTAAGACTTTAACCGTTGCTGAGTCATCAACCACCAAACCCGGTTTCAACTGTAAAATCTGTCCCGTGACATCCGTGCCTGCAGGAGTTGAAGCAATACTTACATCGGGCTGATATTTGTAAATTTCAGTATTGACGACATTAATATCAGAGTAGACTACACGACTATTTTCAAACTCAGCCTTAGCCCGCGTCAATGTTGCAATAGCAGAGTCGATATCACTTTGACTCCGTGTCGCTGAATTAGCAAGTACACCCTCAGCCTTATACAAACTTACCAAGAAAGTTGATTTACTACCCGGTGTATAATGTCCAGTGTAAATGCCTTCAAGTGCATTATCATAAAGTGTGCGTGATTCTGCCACCAACGCTGTCAATGTCGCGATATCACCCTTACCAACTTTCTTACTCTCAAACTCAGTCATAGCCGTAGTTAATGTCGTAACCTGAGCCTGAATTTCAGCTTGAGTCCGAATAATATCTGTGACAATGAAACTAGATGCAACATCAATTGCCTGCTGTAATTTGATCTTCGCTCCGGGTTCATAATTGCCAAATTCCGTACCTTCGAGAGCGTATGAATGAAGTTGCTTAGCTTCATTAACCTTTGCCTGTAAAGTTGCCAAATTCGAAGTTTGATTCAATTTACTCCGGAATGTACTCATTGCACTAGTCAATGCCGTAATTTCGTTATTAACCTGTGCCTGAGTCCGTGACCGAGTTAGGAGTAAGTTCTGACCCCTATTAATCGCTACCAATAAAGTCGACTTCGATCCAGTTGGATATTGGCCAACAGCCGCACCTTCAACCGAAACTTTATATAAATCCCAAGCTTCCGTCACTTTGGAAACTAGATAACTAGAATTGACTGTCGTATCATCTGCCGGAACTTGATTCACTGTCCCACTGGAACCAGTTTTCGGGATTCCAAGGTAAGTATTTTCATACTTGATCGGCTCGACTTCAAATGTGACATTTGCTACAGTCACCAGTCCATACTTGATCTGTCCCTTACCAATAAACTTAGCCGCTGCATTCACCGTTAAATTATCAACAATAGTGCCTGACGCTAAGTTAAACGTATTGTTAACTGCTCCGGATACAATTGTCAGTGCTCGGATATTACCTGAAAGAAAGTTGATATTATTTGAAGTTCCAGAAACCTCAATCCGTCCAAAATAGCCACTCAGATTCACGGTTTGCCCATTAACAGCCGAGGTAATGAAAATCAAACCAACCTCACTATACAGCTTCGAAGGGGCATTGAGACTAGCTGAACCGTTAATGTAAATTGAATTTACTTTAGTTCCATCCAAAATGTTAAGAGTGATTCCACCCGTTAACGTAGTTTTACTTAAATCACTTCGGGTAGCATTAATCTTACCAGGGCTTTGGACGCGAACCTCACCATACACAATCACATTATTTAAATTGATCACGGCATTAGGATTACTGTTCGTAATAATCAAATTTCCGTTAATTTTCGTATTATTTAAAGTGACATTACTGGCCGTGATAATCACATCGCCATTAATAACGTCATAGCCATTCTTCGGCCCATAAGTGCCATCCTTGTCGATCAGAAGTCCAGTTTTATTAGTTGCAGTAGATGATTGGTTATTGCCAGTAGTTCCGGAACCAGTGTTCGTTCCATTAGTCGTACCACCTGGCACATTACCATCCACCTTAAATACCAATGATAAATCCAGAACCTTCAACGCTTCGGATCGCGTTAAATTAAAAGTCGGCTTAAAAGTTTTATCCTTATAGCCTGCCATAATTTTACTCGCAATTACCGCTTCGACAGAACCTTGTGCCCAATCAGCAATTTTAGCCTTATCCGTATACTGTGAAGTTTGAGTCGAATCAGAATTTAAGTTCAAATACCGTGTCAAAATTGCAGCTACTTCTTGACGTGTGATGGGAGAATTGGGATGAAATTTACCATCAGTATAACCTCCGACATAGCCTGCATTCACAGCAATTGAGACCGCTTGGTAATACCAGTCATTTGGATTAACATCGGCAAATTGTGCAGTACCTGATTGAGTTAGTCCATGGAATTGATTGAACCAGGAAACGAATTCAGCCCGTGTGATTGACTTGGTCGGCTTGAATGTACCGTTGGCATACCCTTTGATATAACCCTGTTTGTTCCATTTGTTGATAACTGACTCTGCCCAGGAGCCATTGATATCGGAGAAATTTGAGGAATTTGCAGATGCAGAGGAGATTGGTAATGCGGAGAATAATAGTCCCAAGGCAAGGGCTAAAGAAGTTATGCGTTTCATTAAGTACCTCCAGATTAGTTGTATGTTCAATCTATGTCAAACTACTAATGTAGTGATATTTAGTCAGGAATGTCTATTTAAATGATTTAATCCTGAGATAATCGAACGAGATACCTTATTTTAATCTTTTCGTTACAATTTCGTAAGAGAAAGAGTAAGTTAATTGCTTTTACAGAATTCTTCGATATTCCTTGCAAGAACCATATCAATTTCTGTAAGTTCTTGCTTCTCCTTAGAAGTCAACTCAATCCAATAGCTCGATAACAGTCCCAACTGCTGCCGAGATAAAAAAGCTCGATTTCTCTGACTTGATGCCATCCTGTAAATTTCTGTTACGTCCTGAAAATTAGTTCGAAATTTAACAGGATCGGCTTTATATTTCTCGAAAGCGTTAGCCAGATTCACCAAAACTTCACCATGGCATAGGTTAGGCAGACAGGTACATCCTAATACTTTTCCAATTAACTCAGGAATCTGATCTAGAAGTTCTGGATTCATCAATAAACTGTAACTATACTCTTTTAATGCCTGTTCAAGTGTCTCAACTTGATATGTGGCCGAAGTATTTTCAACAGGTAAGTGCGTAAAATCATTACCCCATTTCGATCCCCGACCAATAGACATGTCGTAACTGTCATTCTTGTGCTTATTTACAAGTTTAGTAGTCACTACAATCCTCCTAGACAGCTATAGTATAATCCGTTAGTTTATTAATCTCACTATATAGAGAATTAGAAATGATACCATTAAACCAATTGCCACCATTTTTATTCGCAATTCTACCCAATGTAGAGAAAAACTCCGGCATCTGAGTGCTGGAGATTGTAGTGAAATGTAAATATATTGATCGATATAGATTAATTATCATATCGTGATTATATTCATTGAATGGTAGTGCAATAAAAAATTCAGGCTCGATCTCACCATCACCGAGATGATACCCTAACCGTACGAAAGATAATGTTCCCTGAATGTCGTACATATAACCTATATCTAGGAAACAATCAGTAGAGAACAGTGTAAATTCTGATCTGGCTAAGATATCAGTGTCGATGTCATGTAAAGGTGCGGACACAGACATTGAAAAACCTCCAATTTAATTTAACTTCTCCACTGATTGCCAAAGATTAATTAAAGTAGCTGTCCGCGTGCAACAGGTCCAGTCCATGGTTGAAAATCACGATCAAACAAATTTATTTCAGTTTCCCAATTAATACCGCTATTTGCTGCTGGCGGATTAGCATGGGATTTGAAATTAGTGTCGAAACGGTACACGTCATGTTTAGCATTCTTACCGTAGTTCACAGCGTACCTAGTCCCTCCGGTAATTGTAGCTGAGTCTGAGACTACAAAAATCTTCTTACATAAAATAGCCTGTAAACAGTCCCTCTCAACTAGACGTCGCTGAAAGTGATTTAATCCCCAACTTACGGTCTCATCCTGAGGTGTAATGAAGGGGTACAATAATGCACCATGATCTACAATACGCTCAGCTAGATCGATATTGGATTTTGGATAAGTAGCCTTTTCAGGAGTATTTGCGAGAATACCCACAGTCATTCCGCCAGCGTCTAAAGCCCCTCGATGTGCGTAAGTATCGACACCATCAGCAAGTCCGGATACTACGATCATACCTCGCTCAACCATTTTCCTTGCTAAAGCGTATGCAGCACCAAGTTCCTCAGGCTTTGCCTTTCTGGAGCCAACAATGAGGACAAATTTATCCAAGTCATCGAATACACTTGCAACTCCCCTATAATACATCGAATACCCCCAGTCAGTTTATTATCGTTAGCTATTAATCAAAGGTAAGGAATGTTTAATAGCCATTTGTTTGAGTACTTTGCTATGATTATCCTCATCTGTAAAATTATCGAGTAAGTACTTATAGAAATCGATAAGTGTTTTCTCAGCAGCCATTACAGCTTTTGGCTCATTTTTAATTAAATGAATACAAATAGAATAACATGGAGTCTCAAAGTTACGTAAATATTCTTTTATTCTATTGTGCAAAATGAACCTCCGATCTTATGATCCTGTTAACCAGTTTTCAGTGTTATATATTGGTATTTTGCGCTGTTCACTGACCATGATTACAATATTATATGCGTCCATGAAATTGAGCGGACCATCAATCACGTGAACGAAATCTTCCTTATCTTCCGAGATTCCGACACGGAAACCTTTGTCTGTTTTGCAGATACCGACATAGTCCAATGGTGCGTCGTTACTAACATAAATGTCCGTATCTTTATCAAAAATAGGAAGCCCAACCTCTTCAGAAACCCGCTTAAGTTGAATTTCTGCATCATCTTTAGTTAATCCGTCAATGTAAATTCTACCGAATACTTCCTCCTGCGTATCCATCCCGAAGCGCATTCCGTTGTCCGTTGTAAAAATTCCAATATAATATCTATCTGCCATATGGCACCTCCAATTAACTAATTAAAAAACCGCCAAGACCGTAGTCCTAGCGGGATCTATATCCATCAATAATATAGATAACCACCTATACTATCTAATAAAATGGCTTTTTTCTTGATAATTAAAAGAATGTACGTTAACAATCGTACTTGTATAACGTGACTTGGTAGTTCTCAAAGACTTTCCCAATAAGTTCGTAAATGTATTCCCAATCTCCGCCACCGTTGCCACAACCTATACCATAGGGTAGTGCGATAGTATAACCGTGCACAGCAGCTTTATCTCTCAGATAAATCAAAGCTGTCACTAAAGCACGCTCATTGGTCATCTTAGCACTTCGCGAAATGTCATACTGCCCAAATAAGTTTGCAACCCATTTATCCTCACCGATATTGACTATTTGACAATGCCCCAGTAATTTATCCGAATAAGCTTCATTCCTACAGAGTGCGGTATACGTGTAAAATACGATTTGATATGCCTTTCGAATTTCAAGAGCTATACCTGATCCCATTTTACCCAAACAATTTACCTGATGCGCAATTATATTTTCAGTTGCATTAAGTATATTTTCATGCTTTATTGTTATCATATTATGCTTGTTCCCTTTGCACAGGGTTTGGAATATAAGGGGCGTTACTTTCAGCAGTATCATCAAGTATTGTCGGTACTGCACGAGGAGGTGTCATTGGAGGTGGTACAGGAGGAGATGTCATCGGAGGTCTTATAAGCGGAGTCTGCATCGGCGCAGAAATATTACCTGTTTGATTGATATTAGGTGGAGGTGGGTATGATGACTGTTGTCCGTTTACTTGCCCAGGACCTGCACCTCTAACAATTGGGTTAGCTAAACCTTTTGCATTTCTGAAGTTGTTAATCCAATCGAGTCCCGCATAGAATGAAAAGCAATTACCCAATAAACTGAGTACATGTAATATTAGGTAGTTTGTCATACTTAAATTGAAGCTTTTATACAATTCGGCAGGTATTGTCATTATGACACCTACAGCAAAGAGTATCGGGATGTGACTTCCGCTGAAGTATTTTCTAAATTTCAACCCGAATCACCTACCGTGCTCGTGCGAGTTCTCTAGACTCGGTTTTAATATTCAAATCAACAAATAGTACATTCACTTCGACTACACGGTAGCCAGTCCATTCCTGTAATTCATCCCGTACAGCTTTCTGTACCTTAGCGGCAGTCTCAGGGATATTTCTTCCATATTCCAATACTAGCTTCATATCTACTGCGATTTCTTCCGTTCCTACTTCAATATTAATGCCACTGTTACCTTTACGTGTAACAAGGTTTACGACTTTCTCAGAGAATGTACTTCCAAATTCAGTGATTCCTTCGACACTCAAAGTAGCGCGAGCGGCCATAGATTTGAAGACAGTATCATTAACTGTGATTTGTCCTAATTGCCCATTCATAGATTAAAACCTCCAATCAACCACCATTATCATAATTTATTTCTCTTTATACTACTATTTAAGATAAAGTCAGGTTATATAAAAAGAAACTAGCGATTAAATATTCGCCAGTTTCTTTGTATTGATTATTATAACTCAAGTGCGGCAAGTTTATCCTCAACAGTTACCTTAGGTTTGACTACCTTAGGAGGCTTAGGAGCTTTAACTTTCGGCTCCTTAGGTTCTTTCGGAACTTTCTCTTTAGGCTCTTTCACAGCTTTCTCAACAGGTTCCTCAACAATTTTACGTCGTCTAGATAGAATAATTTCTTCTACTTTAGAGTCATGCGCAATAGTCAATTCTTCATCTGCAAAGTCTGTGATAATTTCACCACCAACTTTTTTGAATGCAATATCTACAGCGAAATGACGGTTAAGTTCTAATCCTGTAAAGTACCGTTTCAATCCAGTTGCTTGATATCCAGTAGTACCACTACCGAAGAATGGGTCAAGTACTACCCCACCTTCTGGACAACCTGCTAAGATACAACGTCGAACAAGTTCTGGAGGATATGGTGCAGGGTGACCATCAGTCTGCATTTGTGGACGAATCTTCCAGATATCAGCACAAGGAATACTCAAGAAATTCGGATCATCCGGTATTTCCAATCCGAGCATTGCAGAAAATGTAAGGACGACTTCACGTACAAGTTCAGGTGGATATTTTTGGTATGCTTCTTCAATTTCTGGATACAAGTCACGCCATACTGCACGACGATTCTTTCTCCGTAAATCTTCCAAATTGAGCTGAGATCCAAGTGCCTTAGCTAGGCCTGAGTTTGATCGACGTGCCATTTCTTTTGCATCATCAATATAAGGTTCAGCGATTGCTTCGTAATCGTAGTAATATTCTCCAGTACCTACTTTACTGAACATGAAGAAGTATTCAAAATTATTAGTAGGTCTATCGTAAACTGATTCAGGCTTACCTTGAGGTTTTTCCCAAATAATAGTTGATCGTAAATACCAACCGGCATCTCGCATTGCATATGCAAACATCAAAGGTGTCCCGATAAGGTCACCAGGTTTAATAACTCCGTGCATTCCTTGTGGGTCTGCAGGAACAGTTGCCCCATTATTATAACTGTCACCCAAGTTGACCCATAAAGTTCCGTCATCACGGAGCACATCATGCAAGTGACCTACACCAAACAGTCGAACAAGATTTTCTACGAATGCACGAGGTGTGTCCTCACTACCTAACTGCCCATCCACACCATAATCACGTAAATTGTAATAAGGAGGTGAAGTTACAATTGCATTCACCGATTTTTTAGGCAATTGAGCCGAAACCTTTGTATTATCTCCGATAAATATTTTATTCCGAATATCCATTAAGTCTTTCCTCCAATGCCTAACGTTTATTAACTCTTATACTATCTAATTAAATAGACAACTTAAGTACTCAATAATTGAAATAACTATAGTATGAAATGATGTTTACTGCTTATGTACAAAACCCCGCTTTCGCGAGGTCTATTGTAGTTTGATTTAAAATATGTTAGAGATAAGATCCCCCGTAAAAATTAGTCAGATTGTCATCATTTACAGTCGCATCAATTATTTCGTAATCCATAACTTGAATAGGAATAAGTGAATTAATATATCTCACCATTTCTGTGTACCTTTCAATACTTGTAATGTATCTTGCATGGTGATCATCACCTTCACGCCCACCATTCTGCACAATCATAACAGGTAGGTGATTGAACCAAATTGTTTTAAGAGACCAAATTCTTCGATCATCAAAGATAACATTACGTAAGTGTCGGATAATTACCCGTTTATTAGCCATTCCCCAAAGGTCGCCATGAACGTCAGGTAAGTGATCGTATCGATGCCCACGGAGTTCACCTAATTCGAAAGTTACCAATTCAGGTTCCATGCTATATAAGTCAACTGCTCTCATAGAATTACTCCTAACTTAGATGGATTTAATTTCTACTCCCAAACCTGAGTTTGGTGGTTCCACTGATAATCAAAATACTGATTATGAATAAATGCAAACCACAATGGATACAAAAATCTAGAGAACTGAGCAGTTGCATCACTTAGTTTTAACTCAGAGGCACTCGGAATCTCGTAAATGAGTCGTTCCCAGTTGTGTTGTCGGTTATTTACCATATCATCCAAGAATTCGAAGTTAATCTGTTTCTGTGTAAAGTCTTGATTGAGCATTTCACGTATCTCGAATGTCATATAGATAGCCTTATAAAGATTATTACCATCAAAGTCCATAGTGGTAGATAGTTTGTAAATGTCATAATAATCTTTGACTCTTGTGTTATCACCCTCGAATCCAACAGCCGCAGCGAATTTCTCAGCGATGACGGTTTCGTAGGAATAACACAACAGCGTGATAGGTGCCATCCCAAGCAATGGGTCAAATGTGATATAAATATCATTAGGGTAGACTATATCCCCATAACTAATATCAAAACTTAACCTTTCACTGATAGCTCCTTTTCCTCCCAGATAGGCAGTGACGCTTACTGCATATCCACTGACGGATTTAGCTTCCTGAGTGTTACGTACTACCATCGTATCTAAATCAAAAGTTACACAATCATCAGTCGGATGTGCCATAATATGTGTAATGATGTTTAACATGCTATCCACATCATAGGTGTTGGTTTTCAGCGTAAAATCTATGTCTTTAGTCATCCGTCCAGTTGCACCATAATTAGCGTACATGAAAACTCCGCCCTTAATCAAGAAATAATCACGATATTCAGACTCAGAAATACGTGACAAGAATCTCTCGATGAAGTAAGTTTTCATCAGAAAGGTAATTGGTATATTCATAGATTTAGATAAATTTCTTAAACGTGCCTTTATAGATTCCGTACTATTACTTGCCACTAGCGTTCCTCCTATAAATAGGCACCAACCTCATCAGCGATGCCTAAAATTTGGGCGTATGATTTAAGTTTGGTAAAATCATCGCGATCGCGGCGATATTCATCAATACAATACTGAATATCTTCAGGATTCATGATATCTTTATGTAAAATTACATCACAAATTGTTTTTTCAATATCATATACGAAAACAGGTTCGCCACCATAAATCTTCGTTTCAACACCTAGTTTATACCCAAAACCAGTAAACTTGTGCAGGTGATAAGTATTGATGCTATTACTAAAGTCTCTAGTATTACGACTAGACGCAACATCATAATAAGCTGGCATTCTCAGAGTCATACCGTGAATATCGAGAGCAGTGATTAAACAGTAAATTCCGTCCTTGAATAGGTATGTTGCATCAGGTAGGAAGCAAGCATGTTCGAATTTTAAATCGACATAGATACCTTTACCTAACGACTCATACACACCTTCAGCAACACTACGTTCGATATCAATCTTAGACATTCCTCGATCTTTCAACTGATTATAGGTGAAATAGTTATTAGTCATATACTCTCAACTCCGCACAAGTATTTTAAGTTCCTTAATATTACTTATACTAACTTAATTAAAAGGATATATTAAGGAGCTTTAAACTAGACTTGGTACAGATCAAATGACCACCAGTCAGTTCTCATCAATCGCACAACACCATCCAACATTTCAACGTAGGATATCTCGCTGAGATCGATAGGATATGTTACCATTGATTGTGATTGTAGATACAGGATATTTTCAGTGATATGAAACTTCGTGAGTAAGATTGAGTCTAAATTTTCATGTAAAACTCCGCTGTGGATTTGTTTCCCATCGTTAGTTCCCTGAAATGAAATAACGATGTTCTTGTTCAACAAACTTGAAAGATGATCCTCGACTAACATAAGGTCTGTAGTCATAATAAAACCCCCAGCTAAATTATTTTTAATCTCTTAAGTAGCTGTAAAATATTGATAAGATTTAAGATACCTCTTAAGCGAAAAGAAATCCTCAATCCCACATCACCAAATTTACTGTGATAGAAGGAAAGAGGATAATAGATTAGTTCTTCACGTCTTCTAAAACTAATTCTTGTCCAACTCGGGTACCCATCAATGCTGCTATTGCTGCCCTCAGTATGGATGTTATTCCGAACGATGGAATATTTCTAATAGAAACACCGGCTTCCTTAGCGTAAACGTTCATCTGCTTAATAAAAGTATGATTGGAATAACTATAGTTAGTTACAATACAATCAGCATCTTTAATTTTACGCATCACAGTTGATTTCTGCTCGCCATCACCAGAAATACTGATATATTTACCGCCAATACGCCGTATAGCGTCATTCAACACTGCATCACGAGGATCGAAGCCAACCACACATATTTTTTTGTCTTTCAGAATTGAACATTCGATAGAGCTGAGAGGTATATTGTCCTCTTCAGCCTTAACTTTACCCTTCTTATAGAATGAAGGAAGCTTAGGAGTTACATCATTTGTCTCGCTAGTATGTCTCCAAACGATTTTAACGTTATTAGGTTTACCTTCCCAGTAAGCTGCGTCGATGTACATACCATCTTCGATAGAGTATAATTTAATATCATCATCGTTAAGGTAAATCTTTTGCTGGGTGTCTCCGATAATAATCGGCATATCCTGACAAAGTTCCTTATCGTAGTAAGTGTCTATGTAACTGCCTAAGGAATCAGACTTGACTTCACAAATACTTAGTTCTACACGGTCCTTTTGCGGTAAATCAACACGTTCAACAACTTCGAAATTATATGTCTTACCATCCCGATGTGTTGTTTCGTTAATAAACCGTAATTTGTCACCGTGACGAAAATCTTTAGTCCTAGCTACGATATGAGATATCTGTACGCCACCCCTAAAGTCGGTTACAATTCCTCCACGAAGTCTCCGGCTGTATGTGTAAAGAATTTCTGTTTCTTCTTTATCTTCCAGATGCTGAGTTAAACTAAAATCTGCACTCTTTAATTTTTTCTCGAACTCTTTAACTTTATATGATCGTACCATATCACCAGATAAACGTTGCAATTCTTCAAATGTCTCTATCTTATTTCCAGCGTACTTAATTTCGATCCTAAGTATTTCAGATAGCAGTTCTTGTTGTATCTTAGAGTTTGCTTCTAAAAGTTCGATCATTCCTTTATAATATGCCGAGGATAGTAGTTGGACAATCTCACTATCAGAGTATTGCAATGCGAACGGATCATTGCGACGCTCTTCCTGTAATCTGCCATCAACTAACCAGTGTTGAACTATGTCGTAGTCACCAGATTCATAACGTAACAAAAATTTATCAAAGTTCTTAGAGAAGAATTCGACAGCAAATCTTTGACCACTCATTGTAATCCCTCCATTAGTTTTATCTACCAATATTCATATACTACTTAATGATAATGATACCTATAGGACTACAAAAAGATAGCTACTACGTAGTTAAAAATAAAACCGAGACCATTATAGTCTCGGTTTTATTTTTAACTGCTTGCAAGATATAAAATAATTTCAGGCGTACTTTCATCTATGTAATTTAAAGGCTTATCTCCAGGGAATCTGATATAACTCCGCGAACCTTTAATAGACACAGCTGTAATTGTACCTTTAAAAGGTTCCAAGTCGCTACCGTAGCGGTAGGTTAAAGATACCTCATACATACCTTTGTTTGATCGTACATAGTTAATTGAATATACTGGAAAAGCACCTGAAGTATTAGATGATGAGTTAATTTTAGGTGGAGTAGAATTTTGCGCTGTGTTAGCACTACTCTGATTATTTCCCGTGAATCCAAAGGTGTCTCCAATTAAATAGCCGATGCAGATACTGACAAAGATAATTCCAGCCATATGATACATAAATTTACCCTGTCTTTTACCCATTCGGCGCTTTAAATATCTCGCTAGTCCGAAAAGAAAAATCAGCACAAAAAGCAAAATAAACACATTAATCCCCCTAGACCTTACAGTTAACGTGAGAGTGTAAATAACATAAGAATAAAGCTTAATCCTACGACATATATTGTGGGCTTAATTATCTTAGTCATAAGGTTACCCTTATTTTCTTCACTTCGAGTATACCCGAATGCGAATACTATCAGTAAAACTCCGCCGAGGATAACTAAACTCAAAAACGAACTTATTCCATCCATCTAATCACACCTCCCGGCAAAAATAAACCCACAATAAACCTTAACATAATAATGTTAGCGATTTATGTGGGTTTAATTTCTAATACATTGTTTCTATTCCCTGTAATACATTTTGCAAATAGTTATCGTCAAGATTTTCAAGTCGTGCTCCAGCGGAGTCTGTAATCATGTCAGCATTAAGTGCTAGTGCTATAATAGCCTTATTTCGATTAACTACCCTACTTGCGAATAACTGGCCACGCAAATCCATGTCCGGGAGAAGTACAACAGTATCGAATTTCTCTGCCAAAGCGTCGATATTATTAAAATCTTTAGCTGTAGGTTTAGTTTTCTCTACGATGTAGACATGATGCGACCAGCCACAATCGGATAATTTTTTATAAGCGACCTTACTCTGTACGATGAGACATATACTCATTACGTGTTCCCCCAAAATAGATGAATTATATTACATCGTCCCTAAAATCCTGCAAATTACTACGCCATTTCTTTGGCATAAAATGGAGAAATAGGAATATAGCATAGGGACCTATCGAGGCTAAAGCTATCGTTAGGTCTTTATCAGAGTACCCACCTGCAAAGAAGAATGTACCTATTACAAGGTGAGTCCATTTTGATGTAAATAGCCAAATTAGAAATGCCAACGCATTTCCGTCCACGAAAAAGTCTGCTATCAGTGTTCTATTCCTCAAAATTAAATTCCTCCGCCAATTCAATTTTCATTCCGTTTAAAGCCACGGTCCTGCATACGTACTATTTAAATTACGTCCGATAGCTTCATCATATAAAAGTCGATAAGTATGAGATACGTCATAAAGCCAGCGTTCAATTGGACGTAATGATGCGGAATAGATTTCCATTTCGACAGCGCTACTTGTTCCGTCGTCCGCATTGTTCTGGGTTAACATCTGTACGTATCGCAATTCGGCCTGGAAGTCTGCGATTTGTCTCACGTTGTCTGCACGTTTAACCAGAAAATTGAGTGTTGCTACAAGATGACCATCCTCAAACTGCGATGGATACATTATATCACCCTGTTTTGTCACCCAATGGTCTTTAGTTAAAAACTCAGGCAGATATTCTCTGATCATAGAATCCACAATTATTCCTCCTTATTATCATTTTCCAGTTCGATCTCGATAAGTTGCTAAAACCCACTCGTAGTCGACAGGACCCATTTCAGTCAATTCAACAGAAATACAAAGATGATTACTTTGATCCAGATGCGAAATATTAGTATGAACATGTCCATGTACATTAAAATATCCCATATCCAAAAGACGCTGACCATCTTCAATAGCATTTTCGATAGGATAGTGAGAATATACAATCGGAATATCAGGATCGATCATAAAATACCTACCAGGAATGACAGTAAATCCCTGTTTATCCCAAGCTGTCTTTGTAATCCTGTCATGATTTCCGATCAATAAGTGCTTATCACCATTAAGCTGAGGCAATACATAATCTCGCCGCTTACTTGACCCTATGTAAACATCCCCGAGGTGATACAGTGTATCTTCGGGACTTACTACTTCGTTCCATCGAGAAATCATATACTCATCCATAGCTTCATAATTCTCAAACTGACGACTCGGTTCATATACCAAAATCTGTCCATGAGAGAAGTGAGTATCAGAAACAAGTTTTATCATAAGTAACACCTCAACTTACTCGTAAGGTTTAAGTGCGTTACTGTGAGGATTAAACCTTACATATCGTTTAGATTTCATTGTATTATAAGGTAGTTTCGGACTTTTCTCCGAGGCTACGTAAATTATCAGTTCGCTCATTTCATGCAACCAGAAATTTATATGTGAATTTCGACACTCGGTCCAGGCGTACCATTCGGATTTAGGCCGTTCAGGTCCCCAACAGTTATAGCTTAGGGACTCGAACCTACCTGATGTATAAGTAATTACTTTATTCCGAACATTATAGTGATAATGAAGACATATATCTTTGGTTCCACCGAGTAATCGAGGGATGATTGTATCAAGTACGTGCATTATTGGAAAGTCCCAATCACCAACTTTGAGATCGTCAGCAAAGATTAAAGATATATTCATTAAATCACCTTTCTATTTAAATCACAGGTATGAAGTGGAAGTAGTGAATATCGTACCCTTCCTGACTATATGAAATTTGGAACGTACCATGCTCTGCATACAAACTGAGCGGTATAGGACCAAGTTCAGCTTTGTAAATACCTTCGATCAATTCATAAAAGGGATGCGATTCGTAGAAATACATACCTACGAAATCCTCACGCGTGTACCCAGAAACATGATGTGATAATATTTTAAGAGCTGCATCATAGTCTAATTGGATAATCTTACTATTATTCAGATCGATATTAACTGTATTATTCATATTTATCACCCTACCATTAGTTATTATGATTTAATAATGATTGTTAGGAGACCCCAGTTCAATTAATCGGTCGTTATTATAGTACTTCAATTTTGCCACTTTCAGATCATGTGAGTCAATGATCTGTGATGCTTTAAACAATGCGAAATCCACAATATTTGTCAGGTCTTGGCGCATATCGACCTCGCCAATGAACATATTTTCACTATAACCTTCATCATGTTGAATATCTACCCATACTTGCGTTAACATAGCCGTTCACCTCGTTATTTAGTAAATTCTTATTTTCTGCGGAATCCAGCTGCCCAATCAGAAATTTTACTAATCATTCCGCGCTTAGGCAATAATAAGTTATAGAAGTCTACAAAATAGTCTGAAGCATATTTAAAGTTATCTTCAGTGTAGATTTTGCCTTCCCACTCCGCACGTGTTACTTTATCCGCAGGAAATACGGGGAGAATACCACTCAAAGTCATTCCTTGCCAGTTAGTTTTTGTCGTTGGAGGGTTATACTGGAGTAATTGCACAACCTGAGTCAACTGTGAACGTGATTGTGCGTATTCATCCCAACGGTTACCGATAACTCGCAGCTTCTCATAGTACTTCTCGAATTTTTCCTTGAAGACTGGAATATTATTAGCAAGTTTTGCAGGGTTAGGTGTAATTACTAACCAGACCTCGTCAACAAAGTCTAACACTATCTCAGATGCGGCAGTTCCCCAATTCGTACTGAGATCGTATAATGTAAATCCCGGACCTTTTACTAACAATGTACCGAGAATCATTTTCTCCGTTAATTCTACTTCCGCTGGTTCTGGAGGCAGAGGATAAATTCCCATTAAGCCTCGTTCAATTACATCAGGTGACTGAATACTTTCAGTAGTGAGTCTCTCGTGTAATGAAAGCCACTTATCAGGTAATGTAGAACTTCCATGTAAATATTCGTAAATCATTGGTTGATTTTCCAGACCCTCAACAACGGTCACGTCAACATCCTTAGCCGCCAAAGCTGCAGCCAGGTTCAGTGTCACAAAAGTCGAACCGCATCCAGGATATAATCCAACTACCGCTACAGTTTTTGGTACGACCTTAAGGCGTGAATTTAAGGTTGCTGCAGATTTTGGATCTTTCATGAGTCTCTCAATAATCTCGTCCAAACTATTAGCAATATCACCAACAGTTAATTCCGCACCTTTGATCATCTGTAGTTTTTTAGAACTTACAGATGCAAATACCAACATACTATCAAAATCTTCAGTTGTATAATGTAACAGTATTTCAGACTGTGTTGAAGATAGATTTAAAGC
The DNA here is from genome assembly GCF_039831995.1 of Paenibacillus pabuli. Lineage (NCBI taxonomy): Bacteria > Bacillati > Bacillota > Bacilli > Caryophanales > Paenibacillaceae > Paenibacillus > Paenibacillus pabuli. Next base: position 136 of record NZ_JBDOIO010000001.1, on the reverse strand, counting down.
ATCCTGTAACTTCTCGAACTGTTCCGCTAAATCGTCAGTAGCATCGAAAGTATCCTCACTGACATAAATTACATCAGCACCTTCAATTTTTCCCGCCAGTAAGCTGTCGATAAAAGAGGATATACTAGTATAATTC